>NZ_JADBPZ010000001.1:0-338023 GCF_014893445.1 Enterobacter cloacae complex sp. P29RS
ATAATAGGTTGAACATGATAATCTTTAGGCATGTCTATCCATTCATTTATAGTAAGAAAAACGTAATTGTTCTTTTTATTGCGTCTGTTATCTCAATAATAATTACGTTATCGCCATCCATAACCCTCCGCTATCTTACTCTCGATGTGTCATTTTTCTTATTGTTTATTGCGGAATTTTCAATTGCATTTTTCTTGTATATTTTTTACTTAAGGAAGTTGGATGGTTTTAAATTACGCCCAAGTAGAGATTTAACTTCAATAAAATTTTCTATTGTTGTGTTGTTTGTCATTTTGCTGGTTCAGTATAATGTTTATCTTTACAGGGATAATTTATATCATTATGGACCTTCCCATATTAGTTTTATAGCATTTATAATAGCCACCTTCGTAGTCCCATATTATGAGGAGATTATATACAGGGGCTGTATCTTCGGTGTTTTCCACTCAATTTTTAATAAAAAGTATATTATCCCATGTATATTGACTTCATTGTCTTTTTGTCTGATGCATGGACAGTATTATAACATTTTAGATCAATCCATTCTTTTTTTGGTGTCAATATTGCTATTAATAGTTAGAATAAGAAGCAGAGGGCTTTTTTATCCTATTATAATTCATTCGTGCATGAATGCTTTTGTTTTGTCGTTAAATTTTTGAAGGGTATTTGGGATATGAATATCTTCAGGGAAGAGGCTTTAAATCATCAAACAGATTCTGATTATGGTGAGATTGTCTTACCTGCGTCATTCGGTTTATCAGTAAGCGCACTCACAATGTTATTCATATTTCTGTGCCTGATACTCTTTATTCTTTATGGTAGCTATACACGTAAGGCTCACCTTTCCGGAATCGTTATGCCCTCATCCGGGCTGGTAAAAATCACTCCTCAATATGCTGGCTACGTAACCAAATTGACCGCCTCAGAAGGTCAACACATTATTGCCGGTGAGACTCTTTATCATATCAGCGGTGAACATTTCAACGAACAGGGGGCAGGTACACTCGCTGCTATAAGACTTTCCCTACAAACTCAGTTTACAATGCTGACTTCTCAACAGACCCTGGAATTGCGTGACAACAGTCAGCAGCAGCATGCCATACAACAGCGAATAGTTTTCCTGAAACCTCAGGTTAAAAGTGCAGAAAAGCGTCTGTCACTTGCCGTGCATCAGGCTGCGCTGGCCGTGTCTGTTATGGAGCGCTATAAGAAACTTGCTGATACGCATTACGTATCAGATATCGAATACCAGCAGAAGCAGATTGACGTTTCAACGTCACAGCAAAACGTTGAGGATCAGCGTCAGGGGCTTCTGCAACTGCACACCGCGATGGAGGCTGCTAAAGACGACCTTGACCATCTCATCGTTCAGGGTGAAAGCCGGAAGGCTGAAATGGACAGGCAGTTGCAGGTTATCAGGCAACAGCAGGACGAACTGGCAGGTAAGGAAAATTTCACGCTGACTTCACCGGTATCCGGAACCGTTGCTGCCGTGCTGGTCAGACAGGGACAGTCTGTCAGGGCATCTGAACCTGTCATGACCCTCATTCCCGACAATGCCCGTTTGCAGATAGAACTCTATGCTACCAGTCAGAATGCTGGCTTTATTCAGGCGGGGCAGCGTGTTGCCCTGCGGTTCTCTGCCTTCCCCTATCAGAAGTTTGGTGTGCAGTACGGGACTATCCGTGAAATAAGCCATACAACGCTGACATCTTCTGATTTACTCTCCGTATCTCCTGTGACCTGGAAGGAGAATGAAGGTCATTACCGCGTCATCGTTGAACCTGAAAATACTTTTATTCTGGCTTATGGGAAACAGGAAGCCCTGCGCCCCGGCATGGTTCTTGAGGGGGATGTCAGCCTGGATACCCGCAATTTGTGGGAGTGGCTGACTGAGCCGCTCTGGAGCCTGAAAGGAAAGCTGTGATGGATACACTCAAATGGACCGGGAGAAAACAGCTTCCTCTCACCCGACAGACAGAGTCAGCGGAATGTGGTCTGGCATGCCTGGTCATGATGGCCTGCTGGCATGGTCTGCAAACAGACTTACCCACACTGCGCGAACGTTTCAGTATCAGCTCACAAGGGATGACCCTGCAGAGACTGACTGAATGTGCGGCCGGTATCGGATTATCCAGCCGGGCAGTTCGGCTGGAGCTTGAGGACCTAAGATCCCTTTCTCTCCCGTGTATTCTCCACTGGAACATGAATCATTTTGTTGTGCTACATAAAGTTCGCGGAAGCAGGCTGGTTATTCATGATCCGGAAAAGGGAAAAGTAACGCTCTCCCTACAGGATGCTGGAAAACATTTCACCGGCGTCGCGCTGGAGCTGATGCCAGCCAGTGATTTTACCGCTCGGGATGAAAGGAAAAAAATCCATCTGCGCCAACTGACAGGTAAAACACCGGGTCTGTTGTCGGCAATGTCGCGAATTATCGTTTTTGCCGTGGCACTCGAAATCCTGACACTGGGAAGCCCGCTTCTCAACCAGCTGGTGATTGATGAAGTCCTGGTGGCTGCCGACCAGAGTTTGTTGACCGTCATTATTATTGCGCTTCTGCTGATGTCACTGACCCAGATGCTGCTGTCACTGGCCCGCCAGTGGGCGAGTATTACACTGTCCGTCAATTTTAACATGCAGTGGACAGCACGGGTTTTCCATCATCTGGTCCATCTTCCTCTGGCCTGGTTTGATGCACGCAGTAAGGGGAGTATTAATGCTCGTTTTGAGGCGGTAGATACCATCCAGCAGGCGCTGACTACGCAAGTGCTGGAAGGTATTCTGGATGTGTTGCTCGTGGTGACTGCGCTTTGCATGATGCTGCTGTACAGTCCTGAAATGACATTGATCGCCGTACTTGCAGCCATTTTCTATGGTGTGTTGAGGGCACTGTGGTATCCGTCCCTTCGACAGTCGGCAGAAGATGCTTGGGATGCAGGTGCCAGGGAGTCCGGGCATTTTCTTGAAACACTCAACGGGATCCTCAGCCTGAGAATTAACGGTGTGACGGCACATCGTGAGGCCGCCTGGCTGAATCTCAACGTTGCCCGCAGAAATACGCAGTTGCGTCAGAGCCGTCTGCTGATGTGCTATGACATTGCTCACACTCTTACCGGCAGCGTGGTATCAGCAATCATTTTGTGGAAAGGCGCCGGGGAGGTATTGAATGGTACCTTCACCGTCGGCATGCTGGTTGCTTATTTATCCTATCAGACGCGTTTTTCTTCCAGTATTAGTAGCCTGACTGATAAGTTTTTTTCCTGGCGTATGCTCGATGTTTACAACGAACGACTGGCTGATATTGTACTGACCCCGACAGAAGGCCTTCAGCAACAGCCTTTTCGTGAGCATAACAACGCTTCGCACATTCCTTCTGTATCCCGCAGGGAGATGGATGAATATGCTCATGCTCCTCTAGTACTTGAGCACATCATCTTCAGCCACAAGGGAGGGGAAAATCCGATAATCGGCGGGGTGTCGCTGACACTCAATCCCGGAGAAGTCGTTGCCATTACAGGTAAATCCGGATGCGGGAAAACGACACTGGTGAAGCTTATCCTTGGGATCCACATCCCTGATGAGGGCAGGATCAGGGCATTTGGCATATTGCATACGCATCCGGATTATTTTCAGGTTCGTCAGCGTATCGGTACCGTACTGCAGGATGACCATCTTTTCAAAGGTTCTGTAGCAGATAACATTATTTTTTTCAGTGATGACCGAAATTATGAACGAATGATCCAGTGCGCAAGACTGGCACTTATCGACAGCGATGTTATGGCAATGCCGATGGGGTATCAGACGCTGATTGGTGAAACCGGCGGAGGGCTTTCCGGAGGACAAAAACAACGCATTCTGCTGGCAAGGGCGTTGTACAAGAAACCGGGATTCCTGTTACTGGATGAAGCGACCAGCCACCTTGATGTTGAGAGTGAAATCCG
This sequence comes from Enterobacter cloacae complex sp. P29RS, assembly GCF_014893445.1. Classification (NCBI taxonomy): domain Bacteria; kingdom Pseudomonadati; phylum Pseudomonadota; class Gammaproteobacteria; order Enterobacterales; family Enterobacteriaceae; genus Enterobacter; species Enterobacter cloacae complex sp. P29RS. Next base: position 3,945 of record NZ_JADBPZ010000001.1, read on the forward strand.
GATAAGCCAGACCTTACGTCAACTGGGGCTTCCTGTTCTGCTGATAGCCCATCGCCCGGAAACCATAGCCTCTGCAGACCGGGTTTTGTATCTGGCAGACGGCTACTTAACGGAGCTGAATCTCCAGCATACAGTCAATAATGGCGAGTCTGTTTGTGAATATACTAATGACGTGATGGCAAAAAATTAACCTTAACGTACATAATTTTCGATATCCAAACTTACCCTTATCTGGAAGATCTATTTGTTGACGCTGCCGAACGTGGCGCAGGGGCGGGTAAAGCGCTTATCGACGCCCTGATCGATGAGGGTAAGCGGGAAGGGTGGTCAAAACTCTACTGGGTAACCCGCATGCACAATCCGGCGCGTAAGCTGTATGACCACTATGGTGAAGCCGACGATTACGTCCGGTACCGAATCACCCCTTAACCGGGTTTGTATCACACTGTATCTGCCTCTGTGATACATACACAGGTATGCAATAAAACCGCCTCCGCACACATCCCCTATACAAACCCATGGTGTTATATCTCCGTCAACTGAACTTACCCGGAGATAACATCATGTTTAACAAACTCGCATATTCAGCAGTCGCATTGACCGTTTCGCTTGGCACCTTAATGTCCTGTCAGGCAGAAGCGATGGGTAAGGATTACTCGTCGGCTTTTAACCAGGTAAAACAAATTAACGCCGGCGATCTGAACGTCGGTTATGTCGATATCGGGCCGAAAGACGGGCAACCAGTGATCCTGCTGCATGGCTGGCCGTACGACATTCACAGCTACGCTGAAGTGGCCCCCGCGCTGGCCGCGAAAGGGTATCGTGTCATTGTGCCGTCCCTGCGCGGGTACGGCACCACGCGCTTTATTTCTGATAAAACGCCGCGAAACGGCCAGCCTTCGGCAATGGCGAAAGACATCGTCAACCTGATGGACGCCCTGGATATCAAACAGGCGGTGTTTGCCGGTTATGACTGGGGTGCACGTACGGCGGATATCGTTGCGGCGCTCTGGCCGGAACGGGTGAAATCGCTGGTCTCGGTAAGTGGCTACCTGATCAGCAGCCAGGCGATTGGCAAACAGCCTTTACCGCCGAAGGCAGAAGTTCAGTGGTGGTATCAGTTCTATTTCGCCACGCCGCGCGGGGCGGAAGGCTATGCTAAAAATACGCACGATTTTGCCCGGCTGATCTGGTGCCAGGCTTCGCCGGACTGGAAATTCAGCGATGCCACCTTCAATGCCAGCGCCAAATCCCTCGATAACCCGGACCACGTTGCCGTCACGCTCAGTAATTACCGCTGGCGTCTGGGTCTGGAAAAAGGGGAGCCTAAATATGACGCCTATGAACAAAAACTGGCGACGCTGCCGAACATTACGGTGCCGACCATCACCATCGAAGGCGGTAATAACGGGGCGCCACACCCTGCACCTGCGGCCTATGCCGGGAAATTTACCGGAAAATATGAGCACCGTACTTTCGGCGCAACAGTTGGCCACAACCCGCCGCAAGAAGATCCGCAGAACTTTGTTAAAGCCGTTGTCGACGCGGATAAGCTCTGATATGTGCTATTTTCAATCCGTTACCTCTTAATCAGGAGCCTGCGGTGGAGCATAGTGATCACATCCTTGTCGTCGATGACGACAGGGATATTCGTGAACTGATTGTCGATTACCTCGTGAAATCCGGCTACCACGCCTCTGGCGCGGCGAACGGGAAAGAGATGCGCGTAGTGCTCGACAAACAGCATATCGACCTGGTGGTGCTGGACGTGATGATGCCCGGTGATGATGGCCTGACGGTGTGTCGACAGCTGCGCAGCAGCAGGCATAAGGATCTGCCGATCCTGATGCTCACCGCGCGCAACGAGGACATGGACCGGATCCTGGGACTGGAGATGGGCGCCGACGATTATGTGGTAAAACCGTTTGTGGCCCGCGAACTGCTGGCGCGTATCAAAACTATCCTGCGCCGTTTTCGTACTATGCCGCCTAATCTTCAGGTGACCGAGGCAGGGCGCCTGGTGGTGTTCGGTGAATGGCAGCTGGATACCGTGGCGCGTCATCTGATTGATAACGAGGGGATGGTTGTGGCGCTCAGCGGGGCGGAATATCGCCTTCTGCGTGTATTTCTCGATCATCCTCAACGGGTGCTGACCCGCGATCAACTGCTGAACCTGACGCAGGGACGTGATGCCGAGCTGTTTGAGCGTTCGATTGATCTCCTGGTGAGCCGCGTGCGACAGCGCCTGAATGAAGATGCCCGCTCGCCAGCCTACATTAAAACCGTTCGAAGCGAAGGCTACGTTTTTACTATGCCGGTGACCATCGTCGAGGCCAATGAATGACGCTGTGGCCCCGCACCTTACTGGCCCGGCTGCTGATCATTGTGCTGCTTGGACTCTTGCTGGCTAACGCGCTCAGCCTGACGCTGGTCATGGTTGAGCGAATGCACAGCGCGCGCACGGTTATGCTGGGCAATCTTGAGAATGACGTGGCGACCAGCGTGGCCATTCTCGACCGGCTTCCGGCCAAAGAGCGGCCAGAGTGGCTGGAACGGCTCGGTCGCGGTAATTATCGTTATATCCTTGGTCCCGGCGAGGCAGGCGCTGCGCCAACGGACAAGCGCTCGCGGGATGCGATTCGCACCCTGAAAGAGACGCTTTCAGTTCAATATCCGCTCCAGTTTACGGCGGTGCCGGGGCCTGTTTCCCACATTCAGGCCCATCTGACGCTCCGCGACGGCGCACCGCTCACTATCGATCTGATCCCGCGCATGCCGCCAGTCGCCAGCTGGTTACCCGTGGTGCTGGTTCTTCAGTTGTTACTTGTCGCGCTCTGCTCCTGGATTGCCGTGCGCCAGGTTGTCCGGCCTTTCCTGCAATTCACGCGCGCGGTTGATTCCCTCGATCCTGCGGCCCATTCTCCTATGACTGAAAAAGGTCCGGTTGAGGTGCGACAGGCGGCGCAGGCTTTTAATGAGATGCAGTCGCGGATACAAACTTATCTGCGTGAACGCGCGCAGATTCTGGCGTCCATTTCTCACGATCTTCAGACGCCCATCACGCGTATGAAGCTGCGGGTCGAAATGGCGGATCAGCCCGAACTCCACGATAAGTTGTTGAGCGACCTGGATAATATGTCGCGCCTGGTACGAGAAGGTATTGCCTATGCCCGGTCATCAGAATCACTGAAAGAGACCACGCTTAAGCTGGAGCTGAACGCGTGGGTTAACAGCATCGCCAGTGATTATCAGGACATTGGTAAAAACGTGCAGTTTCATGCACGCAGTACACGTCTGCCGATCGTCACCCGCCCCCAGGCATTGCGCCGGGTAATGACCAATCTGCTGGATAATGCGCTCAAGTTTGGCCATAGCGCGGTAATAGAGATTGATGAAGATGAAAGGCAGGTAGCGATCCGCATTATGGATAACGGCCCCGGCATCCCGGAGGCAGAACTGGGGGCGGTGTTACAGCCGTTCTACCGGGTTGAAACGTCGCGCAACCGCGAAACGGGCGGCACCGGGTTAGGCCTCGCCATTGCCGCGCAGCTCACCGCCCAGCTTGACGGGAAATTGCATCTTGCAAACCGGGCAGAGGGCGGGCTGGCCGTAAGCGTGACTCTTCCGCGCGTTTAATTGTACGCCTGTGTATCTGCGCGCCGTGCGGATACGAAGGCAGACAAAATTCAGTTTTTTGCACACGGCCTGAACACATTCGCAGGGTGAAATGACCTCACTGCACCTTCGCAGCAACTGTATCGTGAGGTCGTTATGTTTCTGATAATCGCTTTTTTAGGCGGCATGATTAGCCTGCTCAGTCCGTGCACGCTTCCCGTTATTCCTCTGCTGTTCGCCGGCTTTCAGGGGCAGCGCAAACACATTCTGGCGCTTCTGGCGGGAATGATAGTGATGTTCACGTTTGTGGCGATGGTAGTAACGGTTGCCAGTGACTGGATCGCTGACGCCACTGTTATCGGTCGCTGGATTGCGCTGCTGGTACTGAGCATTGCCGCCCTGGCCCTGATCTTCCCGCAGTTCGCTCAGCGCATTGCCAGCCCGGCGGTCAGCGCGGGGAACGTTCTTAACACCCACAGCGTTCAGCGACACGGCATGTTTTCGGCTTTTCTGGCAGGGCTGGCCGTTGGACTTCTGTGGTCCCCCTGTGCAGGACCGATTCTCGGGGCGATCTTCGGCATTAACATTACTGGCCACTCGGCCATCGCAACCGGAGCGCTGTTAGCCGCTTACGGCAGTGGGTGCGCGTTGATGCTGGGGCTGCTTGTCGCGGGGGGCCGTAAGCTGGTAACCCCTCTGAGAGCCAAATCCGCATTGATGGAGCGTCTGCGTCAGGGCGCAGGGGTGATGATGTTAGCCGCCGTGGCTTTCAACGCCTCAGGAATGACGTCGGTCCTGAAAGGCGCCAGCGGTATTACCGACCTGCTGGAAAACGCTCTCTTGAGCCTTGCGCAACCAACCTCCACGCAGGTGAAACTGCGACCGATCGCTGACGCAATGCCGAGCAGCCAGCTACCGACATTAAGCGGCGGTACGGGCTGGGTAAACGGTGACCCTGTCACGTCTAAGGCCTTGCGGGGGAAAGTTGTGCTTATCGATTTCTGGACCTGGGACTGTATCAACTGCCAGCATACCCTTCCGCATGTTCGAGACTGGGCGAAGAAATATGAGTCACAAGGTCTGGTGGTAATTGGCGTCCACACCCCTGAATACCCCTGGGAAAAGCCGTTATCATCGGTGAAAAACGCGGTCAACGAATGGCAGTTGCCGTACCGCGTAGTGACGGATAATAACTACAAAATCTGGAGCGCGTTCGGTAATCAGTACTGGCCAGCACATTACTATTTCGATGCGAAAGGGCAACTGCGTTACACCTCGTTTGGCGAAGGCAACTACGACAAGCAGGAGGCTGTAATTCAGCATTTGCTCAAGGAAGCGCGTTCCTGATTCGGCTTACGGAACCCGCTGAGCAACCATAAACAGGCGCGGAAAAGCCAGCAGTATCTGCCCGTTCTCCTGGAGCGGATACTGCTCTTCCAGCAGCTCGAGGTAGCGTTTCAGAAAGTTTTGCTGCTCGCTCTCGTTGAGATCCTGTAGCCACGGCCGTAACCCCGTCGCGCTGACCCAGTCAATAATCGCCTGATGAGAGCTCATCTGATGAAAGTAGGTGGTGCGCCAGATATCCACGTCGCATCCCGCGTCCGTCAGAATATCATAGTAGGCATGAATACCCGGCAGCTGCTCGCGGCCACGATCGGGGTAGCCCTGTTCCCAGGCAACTTCACGCATCAGGGCGTGCGTCGGCTCAAGCCAGTTGTCAGGCATTTGTATCGCCAGCACGCCGTTTAACTGGAGCAGTGAAACCAGATGCGGCAGAAGGTGGTAATGGTCCGGGATCCATTGCAGGGAAGCATTGGCGTAGATCAGGCTGAGAGGCTGGTCAGGTTTGTAGTGACGGATATCCGATTCAACAAAGTGGCAGTCTGGCAGGGCCTGTCGGGCTTCCTCCAGCATCGCCGGGGAGTTATCCACACCGGCTATCTGCGCTGAAGGCCAGCGTTGTTTCAGCAGCGCGGTGCTGTTGCCTGGCCCGCAACCCAAATCCACGCCAGAGGTTATGTCAGCAAGCGGCACCCGGGCCAGTAACTCAGCGGCGGGACGTGTGCGTTCTGCGCTGTATTGTAGATATAGAGAAGGATCCCAGTCGGCCATTTTCGCATCTCCATGTTGAGGTGTTCAGCAAGAATAGCACAGGCAAATACCTGCGCAGGGGCAGGTATCCGGATAAACGTGAGATTATAAAATGCCTTTCAGGGCCACGTGATAAAGCAGCATGATGGTTTTACCGTCGACGATCTGGCCATTCTCGATGCCACGAAGCGCGTCGTCCAGCGTCATTTCCAGCACGTCGATATCTTCACCCTCTGCTTTAACGCCGCCGCCCGCGCTGGTCCGATCCTGCGGGTGATATTCCGCCAGATAGAAGTAGAGTTTTTCGGTAACGGAGCCCGGGCTCATATAGGCCTCAAAAATTTTCTCTATGCGCGTCACCTTATACCCGGTTTCCTCTTCCGCTTCGGCCTTAATCCGGCTTTCCGGGTCAAGGTTATCGAGCAACCCGGCAGCCGCCTCAATGAGATCCTCTTCGTGACCATTGATAAACACAGGGAAACGTAACTGACGTGTAAGAATGACTGTTTTGCTGTCGCGATTATAGAGCAGGATCGTCGCGCCATTCCCGCGGTCATACACTTCACGCTCTTGCCGCTGCCAGTCACCATCGCTGCGCTGGAGGTCAAAAGTGTATTTTTTCAGGTTATACCAGTTGTCGGACAACGTTTCGCTGTTGATGATGCGTATATCTGCACGTTTTGATTGCACGTTTGGCTCTCCTCTCGTAGAGTATGCATCATAAACAGCATTTTCGTGTAATTACAATAATTATCGTGCAACATCAGGAATAATTCATGCTCACAAGTCAGCGTAAACAGTTGATTCTGGAAAAGCTGGAGGCGGAAGGCCAGGTCCAGTCAACTGCGCTCAGCCTCATTTTCTCGGTGTCTGAGGACACTATCCGCCGGGATTTACGTGAGCTGGCGGCAGAAGGGCGTTTGCAGCGTGTCCACGGCGGCGCGCTTCCGGCATCTTCAGCGATTGCGCCTTTTGCCGAGCGTCAGTCCGTTAAAATGGATGCAAAAAAACGCGTGGCACGTCGGGGCGCGCAGCTCATTTCACCGGGTCATGTGGTGATCATTGATGGCGGGACGACCACCTCAGAACTTATTACCTTCTTGCCGCCAGATTTGCGGGTAACTGTGGTGACGCACAGCCCGGGTATTGCATTGGGGCTGGTCAACCATCCGTGCATAGAGGTGATCCTGATTGGTGGTCGTTTGTATAAACACTCCATCGTCACGGTCGGCGCGGCCGCTATTGAAGGCATCAACAATATTCATGCGGATCTGTTTTTCATGGGTGTCACCGGCGTGCATCCTGAGGCCGGGCTGACCACCGGAGATTATGAAGAAGCATGCATCAAACGTGCATTTTCCGGCAGAGCGGCGGAAACGGTGGTATTGGCCTCACCGGAAAAGATCAACACGGCCTCGGCGTTTGTGATTGGCGATTTGTCGCTGGTGAATACGCTCGTTGTTGAAAACACAACGGATGAACGCTGGGTCAACGCTATGAAAGAAAAGGGCGTTGCGGTGATCGCCAGCCAGTAAATATCCGCTTTTTTGCCAGCCTGCCTGCGTGGCTGTCAAACAGACAAAGGTTATCCATCACGCGGATTCCTAGACTAAGGCTTTCATCTGTTTAAGGAAAAGCCATGAAAGCGATCTCCATTCTGGCGTATGGCGCGGACCCAACCGCTCAACGCCTGGCAACGTCCGCCATTCAGCAGGCCATAAAAAGTGCTCAACAGAACGATGTCATCGTTATTCCGCAAGGCCGTTTTCTGACCGGCGCGTTGTTTCTGAAAAGCGGTGTTTCACTTCGCCTGGACGCTGGCGCACAGCTCGTTGGAAGCCAGGATCTGGCTGATTATCCCCTGATAAATACCCGGGTAGCCGGCATTGATATGCGTTGGCCGGCAGGCATTATTAATATCATCGATTGTGAAAACGTCAGCATTACCGGTACAGGCACGATAGACGGGCAGGGTGTTATCTGGTGGCGACGCTTCTGGGGCGATGACGAGCGCAGCGGCATGGTCGGCGATTACAGCGCCAGAGGATTGCGCTGGGTGGTTGATTACGACTGTCAGCGCCCGCGCAATATCCTGGTCTTTGAAAGCCAGAGTATTCTGCTGCGTGATTTTACCAGTCGGGAGTCCGGATTCTGGAACATGCACCTCTGTTATTCGCGCCATATCGCGGTTGAGGGCGTGCAAATCAGCAATTCTGCGGGGCCGAGCACCGACGGGATTGACGTCGACTCCTGCGAACAGGTGCGGATTGAACGCTGCATTGTGTCCTGCAATGACGACAATATCTGCATCAAATCAGGACGAGGACGCGAAGCGGCGCAAAAAGCTCGTGCCGCGCGGGATATAGTGATTCGAGGATGTACGCTGAATAAGGGATCCGGGATCACACTGGGGAGTGAAACTTCAGGTGGCATTGAACGCGTCCTGATAGAAGATAACGCGTTTAACGGAACGGGTGTCGGGTTTCGCATTAAATCTGCTCGCAACCGGGGCGGATTTATCCGTGATATCACCGTACAAAATCTACGGCTTACGGACGTGCGTTTTCCGGTGCTGATCCAGCTGAACTGGTTTCCGCAGTATAGCTATGGCGACCAGAGCAATTTATCTGATAAACCAGAACACTGGCGCAAACTGGCTGAAGGTGTTGAGGGCGAAGCCGGTCTTACTGCGGTCAGCGGACTGACGATTAAAAATATGACGGCGCGTCGATCAGACAGCAAATGCTTTTCGCGGGCATTTTTCATCGAGGGATATCCGGAGCGTCCTGTGGTCGGGTTAACGCTGGAGGGGATTTTGATTGACGCGTCAGAGTTCGGGAAAATTTCTGGTGTGGATGGGCTGCGCTTTAAGGATGTACAGGTGACTGCCGTGGAGATCACGCAAGACCGTAACGACAGTTATGAACGTTGATGGCACAGAACAGAGGGACATGTTGCGCGGAATGAGCAGAACAAGGATGGGTCTGAACTGGCTGGATTTACTCGTATTCAATCTAAGTGCGCATAATGTATATTATGTTAAATTCGGTGGGTTTATTCTTTAGTTCATGAGTTCCTATCTTTCAGGAGCTTACCGATGAATCAGTCGGTTGCCTAAACTGACGATGAAGGTTATGGTTTACCCCTTCCCTTTATCGCTACTGAGGAAGCCTGAGAAACAGTGTCCGTTCCTGAGTCTGCGATGCTTTAAAACCATGGTGGATATAAAACGCTTTGGCGTCCTCAGTGAGTGCATGAACCATGATCGCCCGCACCCCAATATTCTCTGCTACCCGATAACAGCGTAAAACCGCATCCTGGAGTAAATCGGCTCCCAACCCATTTCCGCGTATTGAGACATCGACAGCCAGACGGGCAAGAATAATCACGGGAATGGGATCCGGCATGTTACGCCGCAAATTACCTGTCGCTTCCGTATGGTTAACGCTGCCGGTAGCCAGAGAGTAAAATCCCGCGACCTGCTTTGTGCCCGTTTTACAAACGACAAACGTTCGGGCTGCGCCAAGCGCCTGGTTTTTCAGACCTCTTTGTTTTAACCATTCGTCAAGCACGGCCTCTCCACTGACGAACTCCGCCAGTTGATGGACGCTGGATAAGGGCTCTGGGGCGGTTACACGTCCCACTGAGGTTTCCTTGCCAGCAGTTTATCTATGGCAGGATCGTCGGCGACCGGGGCATCAAGCATATCAATGAACTCTGCATACTGTTCATCGTTAAAATTGAATACACGCCGATCGAGGATCACATTTTCGGCTGCCTGACAGGCCATCTCCAGAATGAAGTCAGTACGTGATTTATGGAGGATCTCTGCGGCGGCATCGATAAGCGCCCGCTGGGATTCTTTGGCTCTAAGATTGAGTTGAACATCTGATTTCATGGGTATACCTCTTGTATAGCAATTGCTTTACAAGCATAGCATAAGCGGCGCGTATAGCAATCGCTATACAGGCCCCTTAATCATGTCTGACCTCTTCACTCTGCATATCGCAAGAATTTGCTCTCTCAGCCAGCGGTGCGCGGGATCGCGTTCCATTCTTGGGTGCCACATCTGTGATACCGTAATTAGACGGCTTTTGAACGGCAGCTCGAAAACCTGTACCTGGTCCGTTACCTGCTGATTGAGTAAATAGAGCGCGGGTATCATGGCGATAAGATCCGATGCCACCGCCACGGACAGCGCCGTCGGAAATCCCGGTACGACGCTCGCGATTTTACGTTTTGTTCCGAGTTCGGCCAGCGCATCGTCAACGGATCCGTGCAGTGCACCCTCGGGTGACGCTACCACATGGCCCCAGGCGACATAATCCTTCACCCCTATTTCTGCCTGCTTAGCCAGCGGATGCCCCTTACGCACGACGCCCACAAACCGATCCTCAAACAGTCGTTGCAGCCGTATTTCAGGCCCCATATTACTCTGGACGCCAATCTCCAGATCAACCAACCCTTCCCGAAGATAGCGCGACGTTTTTTCCGGCTTAGGCGCAAAGCGTATACAGACGTCCGGCGCGGCGTCGGCCACAGCCGCTATAAGCGCAGGCCCAAACGCCACCACAAAACCATCGTTTGCCCTGATGGTAAAAAGTCGCGCCAGACTTCGCGCGCTGAACATATCAGTTGAGGGCTGTAATACCGCCCTGGCCTCGTGCACTGCACGCCTGGCACGGTCCCGGGTCGCTTCGGCCCACGGGGTCAGTACCATATTACGTCCGGCGCGCACCAGAATCGGGTCGCCAGTGACGTCGCGTAACCTGCTTAATGTCCGGCTCATTGCCGAGGTGCTGAGGTTCAGACGACGTGCCGCGCCTGCCACGCTCGCTTCGCTCAGCAATATGTCGAGTGCTATCAGCAAATTAAAATCGGGTTCGGACATCTCCTTCCTCCCTGTAGATTCAGATAAGGCGTTTCATGCAACGATAAAGTGCAAATGGTGCGCCTTCCGCCCTGCAAAAGCCATCTTTATAGTTTTGTCATCCACACACTCTTCTCTAAGGACAACAAGATGATGCTTTTTTCCAGCCAACCCGGCGACGATGGACTGCCTGGCCCGACGCGCGCACGGGTGATGGCCGCGATAATGACCACCACGTTAATGGGCGTGTTTGATGGCACCATGATCAATATTGCCCTGCCCTCCATGGCTCAGGAGATGCAGGTGCCAGCCAGTTATGCCGTCTGGTTCGCCAACGGGTATCTGCTGGCGGCTGCAATGACGCTGGCGATATTCGCGGCGCTTGCGGCCCGCCTGGGTTATCGCCCCGTATTTCTGGCAGGCCTGACGACCTTTACCCTGACATCGCTGGGTTGCGCGCTGGCGAAAACGCCCGAAGTGCTTATCGGTATGCGCGTGCTTCAGGGGATCGGCGGCGCAGCGACGCTGAGTATTGCTCCCGCGATACTGCGGTCCGTATTTCCCGGACGATTGCTTGGCCGCATTCTGGGTTTGCACGCCCTGCTCATCGCCTCCAGCTCCGCTATCGGCCCGGTATTGGGCGGTACGATCCTTCACACCCTGAGCTGGCAATGGCTTTTTGCGATAAACGTTCTTCCCGGCACCCTCGCCTTGCTGCTGGCGGTCAAATCGCTGCCGCGGGATGCGGTTCGAAAGCAAGCGCCCTTTGACACCCTGGGCGCCATATTGTCGGCGCTGCTGTTGGGTTCGACGATCGTGGCGGCGAACAGCCTCCATGATGCTACTTATCACACAGGTAGTCTTTGCTGGACGGTTCTCGCTGCGCTGAGCGGCATGGCTTTTATCTGGCAGATCCGCCGCACGGATAACCCCTTACTGCCGCCAGCCATATTCAAAAATGAACGTTTTACCCTCGCGGCCTTAACGTCGATGATTGCTTTTGTCAGCCAGGGTATCACCTTTATTGCGCTGCCCTTCCTGTTTCAGAGCGAATACGGCTACAGTCCGGTGATTTCTGCCCTGCTATTTACGCCGTGGCCGTTAGGGATCGTGCTGATTGCGCCGCATGCAGGCCGGTGGGCGGACACGATTTCAGCCCCGGTGATTTCAACCCTGGGGCTGATGATTTTTGTCGTCGGTTTGATTCTGCTGGCAACATTACCCGCCAGCCCTTCGATGTGGGATATCTGCCTGCGAAGCCTGGTTTGCGGGATGGGATTTGGCTGCTTTCAGAGTCCCAATAACCGGGAAATGCTCTCAAACGTTAGTCGTGACTATGCGAGCTATGCATCCGGTGTGTTATCCATTATGCGCACGTTCGGGCAGTGTCTGGGGGCCGCCGCTGTGGGCGTACTGCTGGCGACAAATGAGAGAGCTATTCATGCTGCACTGTGGATCGCTGCGGCGGCTTCTGCCGTAGCGGTCATCGTCAGCGCGAGCCGACTGCGTAAAATCACTCATCCTGCGGAAACAGGTTGAGCGAGCAAAAGCTCCCGGGTCGCATCTTCAAAATTAGGGCGCGGCCCGTACACCACTTTTACATGCTGTAATTCATTAATAATTTCATTACTAATGTCTTGACCATAATCCACTGTAGAGGCGCTATCTTTATTGAAAACGACCGAATAGTGATGATCTATTCTGTATTTTTCAACGGTATCAGATATGACTCGCTGGCTTATATGCCGCAGGCGACCCTGCTCTGCCCGCAGTTGCGTGTTTTTACTCATATCATCGATCGCTTTCATTTCACGGCGCAAGGGTTCTGGCAGAGCATAATATTTTTTCTCAACTTTAAGCGCGGATTTTTTAGCTAATGCGAGAAGTATTTCGTTCTGCTTTTTTTCCTGTGCCAGTAACGGTGATTCACGCAGGATCCGCTTGTAAGAAATACATGCAACCCCTTTTTGTCCGGCGTGAGGCTTAAGGTGACCGTTAAAAGAATATAATCCTACAAGACACACAAAAATTAACAGAATGACTGAAAAGCGTGGCTCAGACCGTTTAGTAATCATTGTCAGTTCCACCGAATAAATAGGGTCGCAGAGGAAATGTACACGACAGAAACACATAACGGTAGCGCAGAGGTGTACAAAAATAAACCGCAGCGCTACCCCCTGTCATGATCAAAGGTATCAATTATATTTAAGGGTGATTGTCCCGGTGGCATTTGCTTGCCCTGGCGTGACAACGTCACTGGTTTTGTAATACCACGCTTTGAAACGTAAGGTTTCAGACTCTCCGGCCCCGCCTGCATTTGCCGGATCGCTATAGGTTGTTGCGGAGCCGATATCAGCAATCGCGGTACCATCGGCACCAAGCCCACTGCCTTGTGATGCGGCTTTTACACGACTGGAATTAAAAGCTTGTACCTCCTGACCAATGGCCCAGTAGGTAAAACTGCGTAGCGCCGGTTGATAGGCTGATATCACGACCCCCACACCGGTCGCCGTTGTACCCGATTCAGTCTGGTCTAAGGCAATCACTGAGCCATTATCATTGTCGCCCTCGGCAAGCGGCCCGTTGATGGTCATGGTCACGTTGGTGCCTGGCTGACAGCTCAGACCAACATCCTGTTCGGGTCCTTCCACCATCTTAAGATTATCAAACGCAGAGGTATCCACATCGCCCATATTAAACAGCAGGGAAGAAACGGATGCTGAGCATCCCATCGCATAGACTTCTATCTGTGTATTTGACAAATAGACTTCTGACGCATTATCACCGTTATCCGAACTGCTTTGCCCTTCACGAAATTCCACCGTCGCCAGTTTGCCGCTCTCAAGGGCCAGATTACCGCTCGGGATTGTACCCCCCGTCGCAATCAACTGCACACGATAGGCCGAGCCCGCCAGCGTATGGCTGCTCTCGCCATCGCCGGACTGCCATGAGTTATCAACCGCACGTTCATAATCATACGGACCGGCCTGGTTAAGCGTGTAGGTCTTAATGCCGATACCCGGTATCGTGGTCGGGTAGATATTATCTCCTACCGGCGACGCCGATGCTAAATGAGTCGGGTTATAATGAAATCCTACGTAATAATCCCTGCTACAGTTTTTAATCGTGACATCCCCATCCGTCCCGCTGATATATCCAGAATCGTATAACACTTCGCCAAAGGTATAATTTTTCGCACTGACCAACAGTTTCGAGGGTAATGGGATCGTCGTAACGGTAACATCATCGCCGTTATCCCGGTTACAGGCTGCATGACTTAATAGTGGGACTGTCCCCAGCAATAACACCAGATAATATAAATATTTTGACATGAAATTAGTCTGCTCACTTAAGCTCAGTTATAAACAACATTCAATGTAATCGCACTGCTGAATGCACCCGGTGTTGGGGTCCCATGTGGGGTATACATTCGGGCAGTAAAAGTCATCGCGCCGGTTTGGTTTTCGAGCGCAACCGGGTAGCTCACGCCGTTGGCCAGCGCGACACCGCTGATGGGATGTTCGTGGTCACGGATAAACAACTGAAGGCCGACATCGGTGGCGCCGCCTGCATCTGCCGCCACCTGATTGGCGTAAATGACAGAAGCATAAGCCGGATCTTCAGCGTAAGGTGCGCCTGTAAAGGTAACCGTTGCCTGGCTTAACCCTGCGGTGCAGCTGTCAAACGCGATGGTCACTGGCACATTTCCTGTGTTCCCCCCCGCTACGGCAAAGTCTTTCCAGTAATATTTCCCGAGGTCGACTGCCTCCGGTTTGGTGACGTTACATGAGCCATCAATAATGTTTCCGGTGACATGGAACTCAATATCATTGCGATCGGTGTACGCCATTGCCGGCGACACGCTCAGCATGAATACCATTCCCGGGCCGATGAGCGATTTAAGGCCGGAACGGAGAATAATGAAGCGTGACATTAATTTGCTCCCGATACGGGATGGCAAACCCCGTTGATGAATAAAATATCGGCCTCTGTTTTAGCGCCGGCAAGTGTGTAATCAACGGCGCACTGCTTGTTCGCCGTCTCCCCCCACTTAACAATTAACCGCCCTTTCCCGGCGAGCCCGACGAGATACACTTCCCCGCCGTCGCCAACAATACTGCTGCGCGTGTCATCCGACTCGCCGCTGGTTTGTGTTACTACTGCGCCAAACGGCACCGGTTTACCGTTGTAGGTCAGCGTCATCATCGCCTTTTGTCCAATCCAGGTGTTGTACTTCACGCGTACTACCGCCCCTTTGGTCGGCACCACGGTTTTGGCGATGTTATCAATGGCCGCAGAAGTATCGCTGGCATCCACTGTGTTGAGTGAGATCGAATTGCTGTGATACGGACGAACGTACGGCACAATGGCGTTACCGAAATAATCGGTATGAACGTTCGTCTGCCCGTTGATCGGCATACCGGAAACACCCGGTGTTTCAACCAGCGCTACGCTATCGTTGAGCTGACGCGCCAGGGTGATACCGTCGCGATGCAGCACCATGCCCCCGCGCAGGCTGTAATTCACTCGTCGGCTGTAATCGTCGTAGCTATAGCCTGCGGACATATCGGCATAAGTACTTTGATAACCCACAGTGACATTGCCGTTAGTAGCTTCAGAATCGGCGTTATAGCCTTCTGAAACCTGCCAGTTCAGCTGGTTTTCCTGCATCGCGGTACCGGAAATTCCGATGTTGTGCGTGGTATCGCCGTTTTTACTACTGTTCATCGAATAGTTAGCCGAAACAGACCGGGCCGCTTCACTGTGGCTGAAGGCGCTGAACGGTACGCTCAGGTTAAGCGAGAAGACGTTATCGTCGTCGTAGTTATCGGAATCGTTATTGTAACCGCCATTGACGTTTTTAGAGTGGGCATAGTTCAGCGAGTACGACACCGGTCCAAGCGTGCTGCTGAAGCCCAGGTTCATGGAGTCCGCATGTTCACTGTTCCAGTAAGAGGCGTCGTACATGCTCAGTGACAGGGTGCCGAAAGGCAACGTCTGTGAGATTGTCACATCAAAACGGTTTCGCTCCCGGCCATTATCAATAGTGCTATTGCCCGGATCCCAGTCATTGAGGAAGTCCTGAAACGAAAGATAACCCCGGGTTGAAAATTTATAACCGGCGACGGCAATATCGGTGTTGGTCTGCTGAAGCGTCTTACTGTAGCGCACGCGATACGACTGGCCGCTATGGTGTTCCTGTTGTCGCATGTTGTCCGGCTGCGGGATATCCGCCCACGACTGGGAAATATCAAATGAGAGCGCTCCGGCGCTGCCCATATTAAAACCAGTTCCGGCAATCAGGTTGGAATAATTGTCTTCCGCCTGAATATAGCCGCCGTAAAGCGTGATCCCTTTTCCGACGCCCCAGGCCGCTGATCCCTGAATAAAGTTAAAATCCTCTGCACGTGAACCCGACCCGTCCTGACGGGTTTTGCCCGCCACCAGGCCATACTGTACCTGACCTTCACGTTGCAATACCGGCAGCGTGGCGTAAGGCACAATAAAGCTACTTTGCGTACCGTCGGACTCTTTGATCACCACCTGCAGATCGCCGGAGCTGCCGGTCGGATACATATCGCTGAATTCAAACGGCCCCGGCGGCACGGTAGCCTTATAAATGCTGTGACCGTTCTGGTATACCGTCACTTCGGCATTGCTGCGGGCTATACCGCGTATTACAGGGGCGAAGCCTTGCATGCTGTCCGGCTTCATATCGTTATCCGAGTACATCTGCACCCCGGTGAAACCGACGCTATCAAAAATGCCGCCGCGCGTGGTTCCTTGTCCCAGTACCAGCTGGCTTTTAAGAGATTTAATATCCCGTGAGGCGTAGGTATACACGGAATCCCAGTCATTTTCGGATTCGGAATGGGTATAGGTGGAATAGTTGCGAAAGCGCCAGGCGCCTACGTTCAGCCCCGGTTGCAGGCTAAGAAATTGATTACTGCTGTCTGTGCCGTTGCGCTGATGCAGATCCTGTTGACCTGAGACGCTGTAATTAAGTAAACCCGCCGTGATCCCTTCATCCCAGCGCTCCGGTGAAACATAACCCCTTGCGGTGTTAAATAAAGCAACCTGCGGCAGGATCAGGTCGAAACGCTGCTGCGCCAGATCGATTTTTTCGTCCGCGCCGGGGATGGTAAACAGATCCACACATTCGCTGGCTTTTTCCTGTTCGCCAAAATAGTTATCGACACGAACGTTCCAGGCTTTCAGCTGAGTGACGTTTAAGCATGCCCCTGTGCGGTCTGACGTAGGGGCACTTTTCAACCGTCGAAAAGAGAGGGTTTTACTGTCTACCAGATTGCCGTTGATAAAAATGTCGACGTTATAGTCCCCGGGCGGCACCTCATCTTTGGCAAACAGACTGAGATCCATTGCTGGCACTTCTGCGCTGTCTGTTTCCAAAAGATGAGGGTTGAAATGTTCCTGCGCACGTGCGCTGAAAGAACTAAAGACAACACTGAGCCCGAGCCCTAAAGAAAGGACGTAGGTTTGTTTCACTTTTTCCATTGTAACCCTGTATCCGTGCGGGAGACTTACGGTGTCGATTAATATGAGGTGACTTTGTCCGGGCCTTTCACGCCATAATCATTAATAAGCGACCAGGTTACTTTGCCGTGAGGTGACATAACACCTTCAGAAATACTCAACGTGGAGAATGGCGCGACAAAATACTGTCCGCTTAACGCCTGGTGATTAATTTCAATTCGTGAGAAGTTCATATAAAAAGGTGTCGGATTATTGACCTGTAAACCCTTCGCGGTCAGGTTCCACTTAAGCTTTTCCGCACTGGATTCTGGCGTCTGCCCCTGTAATGCTGCCGGACGGTAGATCAGCTTAATCTTTGAGTTGATGGCAATTTGCATCGTATTTTTACCTTCACTACCGTCGGTAGCGGGGATCCCTTTCACGTTCAGCCATAACAGCGATTCACGATCTTCCGGAACAGGTAAACCTGAACGCACAATACGAATTGACGCTTTTTTCCCGGCTTCCAGACGGAATAGCGGTGGCGTAATAATCATATTTTCTTTTTTTAACGGGCTGCCTTTAGCCGGGCTAATCCACGACTGTACCAGGTTAGTAACCTTGTCAGAGTTTTCAACGGACAAAGAGGCGGCCTGGCGGGAGCCGTCAAAAATAACCCGCGTACTCCCGGTAACAATACTGGCGGACGCGTTCAGGCTGGCGGCGCTGGCCACGCAAAAAATAACAGCGGCGATGGGTTTCATAATGCACTCACAAACTAAAAAGGAGGGTTTCCCCTCCTGCGGAATCAGTTATAACGGACGTTGTAGGTAATAACAGCGTTAACATCGCCGGCAACGGCCTGCCCGGTGGCAATCATCTGCGCGGTATAGGTTTGACTCGCTGTGCCATCGGTGAAAGTAATAGGATCGTTATCTGCATTATTTTTGACGATGGTACCATTTGAGCCGCCCTGCTTGAGCTGAACGGCCACGTTGGTTGCCGCACCCAGCGTAGCAGTGTTTGCAAAATAGGATGGATCGGCTGCAACAGCATCAACAGGGCCTGAGAAGACAATATTTGCAGTCGTGCTGGTTGGGCAGTTATTCAGGTCGAACACAAACTGTTTTGGCGCGCCAAGGTCGCCTTTTGTAGCGAGGTCGGTTGCCGCCGTTGAGCCCAGATCAACGGTCGCATTTGCCGTGCCGCCATCAACGGCAATATCACAACCCTGATCGAGCACCGTTCCATTAAATGTGATAGTGTTAGAAGCCGTCGCCGCGCTCGCGCCACAGAAAGTCAGAATAAGCGTCGCACCAATTTTAGTCAGTTTCATTCGTTGATATCCCAATAGAAATAATAAATATCTTCATTTTTATTCCTGCCAGGACGAGACAATAACAAAGTAGCTCCACTGAGCTCACAATGAATAATGCACCGTTTGTGACAAGGCAAATATAAACCCTCAGGCAGGAATTAGATTCGCAACATCAATAAACGACATCAGCAAACCCGAAGTAAGGTTACAAGAAAGTTACGGAGTTTCGTAAAATAAAGTAATTTAATTTTAGACAACCTTTTGTTATGGCCTGAATTGGCATTTTGTTAGCATTCGCGCTGTTTTTTCTGAGCAATAACGCCACCGGCAGTGTTGCTAGCAGCATATCCAGACTGACATATTTGAGCGAATGAGAACAATAGGCATGATCAACAAAAAAAACATGATCGCATTAACCCTTTGTGGCCTGATGATGGCAAGTGGCAGTGCGCTGGCGGGCCTTCCTTCTGGTGACAGCGACAATAATATTAATACCAACCCAGAGAACGATGCGGGGACTCAGGGCACGGGCGGCGTAGTCCATTTTACCGGTAAGATTACCGATGCATCCTGTAATATCACCACCGACTCAGCAGGGCAAACCGTTGAATTAGGCACCTGGGCTGCAAGCTACTTTGCCACCCAAAAAGAGACCACGCGCACGCCTTTCCAGATCTCAGTTGAAGGTTGCCCGGATTCCGTTAAAACCGTTGCCGTGTTGTTTGATGGTAACAAAGATGCGAATGATAATACCCTGCTGGGTTTAAATTCCTCCGTGGACAGCGATGGCAATACGGCGACTGGCGTTGCCGTTAAACTCTATGAAAGCGACCGTAACACGCAGATTAAAATTGGTGATATTTCTCAGAGTATCGACCTTGCCGAAGGGGAAGATTCAAAAATACTCAATTTCTACGCCAATTATAATGCCACCACCGATGTCGTCAGCACCGGAGAAGCCGACGCAGATGCCAATTTCCTGATGGTTTATAACTGATCGACTGATGATAAGCAGAGCTTGCTCTGCTTATCTTTTACCTCTACGGGGATCTGAAAATGAAGAAACTCACCGCGGCCCTGTTCTTTTATTCGCTCGGCATGAGTCTGTCAGCACACGCGGGGGTTGTGATGGGCGGTACGCGTGTTGTTTACCTTGAGGGGCAAAGAGAAGTGGCATTTTCCATTACCAATATGGAAAAAGAAACCCCTTATCTTATTCAGTCGTGGATTGAAAATATTGACAGTAAGAATAAAACCGCTCCGCCCTTTATCGTGACGCCTACGTTATTTCGTTTAGATGCGGAACAGAAAAACTCGCTGCGCATCAATTATCTTGGAACGCCATTACCCACTGACCGGGAATCTGTTTTTTGGCTTAACATCAAAAATATTGCCCCGAGCAAAAAAGCAAACAGCAACAAATTGCAGATTAACGTGAAGTCAAAATTCAAGTTATTTTTCCGTCCCGCAGGGTTGAAAGGCAATGCCGAACTTGCCTACAAAAAATTAAAATTTACCTGTCGTAATAATACGCTTAGCGCACATAACCCCTCGCCCTGGTTTGTATCGTTTTACAAGGTCAGCGTTGGGAACACCGACGTTGAAATGCCGGGAATGATTGACCCCTTCTCCGATCGTCAATGGCACATTCCCTGCTCGGGGACCATTCGCTGGCAGGCGATCAACGATTACGGCGGGCTGACGAGAGTCGCCACGCAATCCTGACGCTGTGACAACACGCCTTTGGCGAATGTAGCCAACGACCGCACATGCATTCTCTCGGCCCACGCAATTTACCCCGCATTTATACGCTCGCGATGCTTGCGGGTGCGGTCACGTCTGGCATTCATGTGCGCCGGGCACAGGCCGATGAGTACTTCGATCCTCAGGCGCTGGAGATCACCGCAGATCAGCAGCAGGCTAGCGACTTAAGCTATTTTTCCCGACAAGGCGGTCAGCAGCCGGGACGTTATCGTGTCGCGGTTGTTGTTAACCAGACGCAGCGGGATGAGCGCGAAATTGCATTCGTTGATACCGGGGGAACGCTCTCACCGGTCCTCAACCTGGCGTACCTCAAGAGACTTGGGGTAAACATCGCGGCCTTCTCTTCGTTCGATGCGCTGCATGACGAGGAGACATTTACGGACATCGGCAAATATATTCCCGATGCGTCGACGCATTTTGACTTCACCCATCATCGGCTGGTTTTCAGCATTCCGCAGGCAGCCATGTTGCAAAAAAGTGCCGATTATATTCCTCCCGAACAGTGGGACGACGGCATCCCCGCTGCTTTTGTCGATTACAATCTTACGGGCTCGACAACCAACATCGACAATATTCATGACAACAGCAGCTATCTGAGCCTGCGATCCGGTATCAACCTGGGGGCGTGGCGTTTACGCAATTACGCCACGTTTGAATATGGTAATACCCATCACTGGCAGTCTCAGGGAACATCCCTCCAGCGGGCCATTACGCCGCTGAAGAGCGCGTTAACAATAGGGAATGCCTACACGTCTGGCGAGGTTTTTGACAGTTTTCAGTTTACGGGGCTTCAGCTTGCCTCGGATGAGAATATGCTGCCGGACAGCCAGCGCGGTTTCGCGCCCACGATCCGCGGGGTCGCTCACAGCAATGCCCGCGTCAGCGTTCGCCAGCACGGTTACACCATCTATGAAACCTATGTTGCGCCTGGCGCATTTGTCATTAGCGATCTCTTCCCCACTTCGCAAAGCGGCGATCTTGAGATCACGGTCCATGAAAGTGATGGCAGCGAACGCACGTTCACCCAACCCTACTCCTCGGTGGCCTTCATGCTACGGGAGAAACGACTGAAATTCAGCGCCAGCGCCGGACGGTATAACAGCCCTGACGCCGAGGGCGACACCCCGCCGTTTGTTCAGGCCTCCGCCTTTTACGGATTGTCTTCAAGCCTGACGCTGTACGGCGGAGCGGAGCTTTCCGGCCACTATCAGGCTCTCGCGCTGGGATTAGGTAAAGATTTTGGCCGGTTTGGGGCACTGGGTGTGGACACCGTTGCGGCGAAAGCACACCTCAGTGATGACAGGCTGGCCCTCGGGCAGCAAATACGCGCTCAGTACCAAAAAAATCTCGCTGAGACGAACACGTCGCTCACCCTTTCGACCAGCCATTATACGACGCATGACTTTTACAGTTTCAGTGAAGCAAATGATGACAGCGACCCAGACCAGCACGTGCATAACCGGCGTAACCGCACGCAGTTCAGTTTGACGCAGGATCTCGGTGCGCTGGGCAATATCAGCGCATCCTTTTACCGTCAGGATTACTGGAACGCCTCGGCGGTCGATCAAACCGTCCATCTTGGCTATTACGCTAACTACAAAGGGGTGTCGTTGAGTGTTGGGTATTATCTCACCCGCTCAAGCGCTGATGATAGCGACAACGAACGGGCGATAAACCTTAGCATCAGCGTCCCACTCAGCCGCTGGTTACCCGGCGCAACAACCAGCTACAGCCTCAACAATAACCTTGATGGCCATACTACCCGGCAGGTTTCGCTGTATGGTACGGCGCTGGCCCACGATCGCCTGAACTATAACCTCCAGCAGGGCTTCGACAACCAGGCCAATACCGCGAACAGCAACCTTGCGCTGGCTTATCACGGCGGTTATGGCAGCGCCAGTCTCGGGTACAGCCACGATCGCTATAGCAACCGCGTGAACTACGGCGCGGCAGGCGGCATTGTGGCAACACAGTATGGGGTGACGTTGAGCCAAAGCCTTGGGGATACCCTGGCGCTGATCCGCGCTGACGAGGCGTCGGACGTTCAGGTTGAAGGGGCGACCAATGTTCACACCGACTCCCGAGGTTATGCCGTGATGCCAACCTTATCGGCGTATCACAAAAACACCATTTCGCTGGATACCGAAACGCTGGCAGAAAATGTCGATCTG
The DNA here is from genome assembly GCF_014893445.1 of Enterobacter cloacae complex sp. P29RS. NCBI lineage: Bacteria > Pseudomonadati > Pseudomonadota > Gammaproteobacteria > Enterobacterales > Enterobacteriaceae > Enterobacter > Enterobacter cloacae complex sp. P29RS. The sequence continues at coordinate 26,248 of NZ_JADBPZ010000001.1, forward strand.
GACCAGAACAGCAGAACGATTGTGCCGACCAGCGGCGCGGTCGTCCTGGCGAATTACCATACCCACGTGGGCATCAGAACGCTCATCACCCTTACGGCACACGGGCGCCCGCTTCCATTCGGCGCCAGCGCGTATGTCTCGAACGGGACGTCTGCGAAATCAAGCGTCGGCATCGTTGGCGAAGCAGGACAGGTCTATCTCAGCGGCGTGCCGCTACGCGGGACCTTGCATGCCAGCTGGCGGCAGAAAGGCCAGGATATGCGCTGTAGCGCCCCATTACGCCTTCCGGATACCGCTGGCCGCACTCCGGTCACGCTTCTGAACCTTCAGTGCCAATAACTTACTGAGACACCTGTGAACAATATCAACCGTTTAATCAATCTCCTGATGCTCGCTTTTTTGCTGATTCACGCTACGGCAAGGGCGTCTCAGACCTGCCCGCCGACCATGGGCGATGCGGTCATTAACTTTCAAAACTACTCGATCACTGATAACCCATCGATCCCTCCGGGGTCGATGCTTTCAGGCGCTATCCTGGGCCAGGAAAACCGCTCGTTTTATAACTGTCCTGAGGGAACCGGCCCGGTAACGATGCGCTTTGTGGCCAATAACGCCTTAACCGTAGCGCCCGTCAGCGGCGTGGCGCCGAACGGTACGGGCGCCCCGGCCTCCGTTTATGACGTGCCAGATATTCCCGGCGTCGGGTTTGCGGTGGGCATTCGCGAAACCACGCACTGTGCAGCCGAACCCGTGCATTACATCGCCTCGGGGGATGACAGCGTTGCGATTTGCAGCACAAACGATCCCTCGCAAATGGCGACCCAGTTCTTCGTCGTGTTTTATAAAACCGCGCAGGAGATTGTCTATGAACAGCCGAACAGCGGGCAAATTCGCGCAGGAACGCTTATTCTGGAGGATGCTAACGGCGCGGTGATATCTGAAGCTGGCGTGACGGTGGAAGTCGCTGCCGCCGACCTGAAAGTGCATAAATCGAGCTGTTATATCTCGGATAACAACATCACCGTTAATATGGGACAAAGTAGCGTAAGCGATCTCAACAAAGGAATGGATGGGGATAAACACCGCTTCATCATCCCTCTGGTCTGTGACGCATCCCAAACGGCAGCGGTGAAGATCGGGTTCTTTGGTCCGACTGAAAAAGACGCGCAGAATCACGATGTGCTGGCGCTAAGTCAACAGGAGAGCGCCGCTACCGGCGTGGGGATCCGCATTCTGTATGGCGATAACTACGGTGCCGCCAGAGGCACAACCGTTCCTCTCAACAGCACCGGTGTCGAACCTTTTGCCAACGCTGCCCGGCAGACCGCGTTTTCCCTGGATTACGACGCACAATATGTGCGCACCGAAACCCAGGCCACCGCGGGGCTGGCAGACAGCCTGGCAACATTTAGTCTGATATACAACTAAGCGCTACTCCAGTGCCAGCAGCGCAAAACTCGCCAGCCAGTGCCCGCCGCTGTAGTGACTGCCGACAACATGCTCCACGCTTGCCGAGAGATGGCGCGCAACGGCATCGCGTAATGGCTTCCGGGCGTGATGATTTTCCGGCAGGGCGCGGGCAATGTGCTTCATACACCAGGCACGGCTGAGGTTGAGACCGTCCAGATGCGCGATTTTCGGGTCGGTGCGATCGCTCACCTCAGCCGGGTTCATGAGCGCAGAAACGGCGCCCACTTCAGGCAGAAACGCATCGAACCAGGCCGGGAAATCCTCCACCACCTTACTCATCAGCAGGGCCTCGGTCAGCGCTCCGGAGATATACTCGTCGCCACCCGGCTCATAATGCGCAGGATAATGCGTGTCCGCGAGGTAAAACCGCGTTGCCGCGTCCAGGATGGCGCGCTCAAGCGTGTCATCGTTCACCGCCCGGGCATAATCCAGCCCCAGCGCGAGCGCAAACGCCGTGTTGTAGTGCGTCCCGACGCGGATCGGATAGGTAAGCTTGCTGAGGTAATCCACCAGCCGCTGGCGAATATCCCGCGTTAACGGTTGCAGCGTCTGGTACCAGCGCTCCGCCTGCGGCAGTGACGATTGTTTCAGCTCCTGCGCCAGCGCCAGCAGCCAGCCGTAGCCATACGGTCGCTCAAACGACGCGCGGAACGGCGCGGTAAAATAGGCCAGCTCCTTCGCCACCTTCTCGTCGGTCAGGTGTTCTTCGAATAGAGTGATGATCTCTTCCCGACACGGCAGTTCGGGCCAGAGACGCAGGCAGCGCAGCAGCAGCCAGTAGCCGTGCACCGCAGAGTGCCAGTCAAAACAGCCGTAAAAGATCGGGTGCAGCTCGCGAGGCGGCAGAACGTCGCCGTCATCGTTGAGCAGATGCATAATGTGGTTCGGATATTCCTGACGTAAATAGGTCAACGGCATTCTGGCGAAGGCGTCAGCCTGATGTTGCGTTAATTCCATTGCAGCTCCTTAGCGAAACACGAGGAAATACATTAAGAACACGTTCACCACCAGCAAGGTTAACGCGGTCGGGATCTGGATCTTGATAACCTGATATTTGTCTTTTAGCTCCAGCAGCGCGGCGGGCACGATGTTGAAATTGGCGGCCATCGGGGTCATCAGCGTGCCGCAATAGCCTGCGTACATGCCGATAGCCAGCAATGGTGCCGGGTTACCGTGATGGACGTTAATCAGGAATGGCAGAGCGATACCGGCGCTTAACACCGGGAAGGCAGCGAAGGCGTTGCCCATAATCATGGTAAACAGCGCCATCCCCACGCAATAAATGACCACCAGCATGAAGCGGCTGTCCGGGTTCACAAACAGGCTGACCACCTTTTGTACCGATTCGCCGGTATTCGCCACCACAAACACCCCGCCGAGCATGGCGAGCATCTGCGGCAGGATCACCGCCCAGCCAATGGTATCGACCAGCCGACGCGACTGACGTACCGCATGCAGCGGCGTACCTTTTGTCAGCCACCAGCCGGTAAGGATAGCCGCCACGCAGGCCACGCACAGCGCCGCCAGCGTAAGCTGCTTCTGGTCGAGCAGATAGACACCGCCAATCGACACGCCTTTCAGAAACAGCGTCCCGATGACCGTCACCACCGGGATCATCAGCGCGGGCAAGAATAGCCAGTTTTTCAGCCGGTGTGATGAGGCAACCCGCTCCTCCTCGGTGGACATTTTATAGTGCCCCTTCCCGACCAGCCCGAAACCGGCCAGCAGCGCAATCACGATAACGGCGCCGCCAATAATGCGATACGCCAGCGACTTACCCAGCTCCTGCACCATCAGATCGCCAAACAGGAAGATCCCGCCGAACAGAAACCAGAACAGCGCGGTGGTATAGCGTTTTGGGTTAGCGCGATCGCGAAGGGTCATCACAACCAGCAGCATCACGACAAAGCCGATCAGGTAGTACACGCGGTTAATGGTAATGAGGGTCATCATGGTGCGATCTCCTGCGTACCCTGCTCTGCTTTCCAGGCCATCACGTCGCGACGAATGCTGGCATCGAGGCGCAGCAGACGCGTCATATGGATGAACAGTGCCGCAATAGCGGTCGGAATGGCCCACAGGCCGATATGCAGCGGTTCGATCCCCTCGATACCGTTCTCTTTCAGGAACGCATCAATCAGCAGTACCGCGCCAAAGGCAATAAAGATATCTTCCCCAAAGAAAACCGCGATATTGTCACACGCGGCGGCATGGGCTTTGATTTTGTCGCGGATAGTCTGCGGCAGTTCGCCGTATTCATTCAGGGCCGCCCCTTCCGCCATCGGCGCCAGTAGCGGACGCACCGTTTGCGCGTGGCCGCCAAGGGACATCAGGCCCAGCGCAGCCGTCCCTTCGCGGGCAACAAAGTAGAGCATCAGGATACGCGCCGAGGTGGCGCTGGCGATCTTCGCGACCCAGGCCTGGGCGCGCTCTTTCAGCCCGTAATACTCCAGCAGGCCAATCACCGGCAGGATCAGAATGAAGGTGGCAAGCGATCGGCTATTCACGAACTTTTCGCCAAAGGTTTCCAGCAGCATACCGAAATCCATGCCAACCAGCAGGCCCGTCGCCAGCCCCGCCACCACGACAACCAGCAGCGGGTTGAAACGCAGTGCAAAACCAATAACCACCACCGGAATCCCGATAAGTGGCAACAGTGTAGAACTGTCCATAAACGTTACCCTATCCAAAGTGAGCGTTGCGCGCCGACGGCTATTTTTTATACTTCGCAGCAGAGCGAAGCCGGTGCATTACGGCGCGCGATGTTGTGTTTTGCGTCAGGCTCCACAGAACCTGCACTAAAAAGCTATATCTGAACGTCAAAAACATGTAAACAATTTATCAATAAAATGTTCTTATTTTATCGACGGGTTTACATTCTGGAGAAAGGATCGGTATGACGACAAAGAAAACGAAAACAGCGTTAAACCACGACGACATTGCGGACGGGCGTATCGTCTCCTCCCGCCATCTCGTCTCAGAGCGGTGTGCCGAACTGTCGGAGCTGGAATACGCGTTGATCATGACCAGCAATGCGTTTAACAAATGGATGGTGCGCTGCATGACCGCAGCAGGTGAACCGGATATGGGCGCTTTCGACGTCTCGCTTCTGCACCACGTAAACCACCGCAACCGCAAGAAAAAGCTGGCCGACATCTGCTTTGTGCTGAACGTGGAAGATACCCACGTGGTGACGTATGCGCTGAAAAAGCTGGTAAAGGCGGGTTACGTCACCAGTGAAAAAGCGGGGAAAGAGCTCTTTTTCTCGACGACGGAGGAAGGCAAAGCGCTGTGCATGAAGTACCGGGAGGTACGGGAAGCCTGCCTGATCAACATTCATGCGGAAAGCGGCATTCCAGGCGCGTCGATTGGTGAGACCGCGCAGTTACTCCGCGCGATCTCCTCCCTGTATGATACCGCCGCACGTGCGGCGGCCTCGCTTTAAGGACGGCGGAAAAGCGTTATGCTCCGCCCGGCCAGTTCATAATCGACGGATTCCGTGATGATTTCCCCTGTGGGGGCATCATCCGCCGTCGAAAGCTCCAGCACCCAGCCCCCTTCGCCAAACTGCGGGATCTGGAATGGCACCGTGCCTTCAAACGGGTTAAACAGCATCAGCACGTCGTGCCAGATGCCCTCTTCCTGCTCAAGATCCGGACGGCTGATGGCAAGACCAAGGGTGGAACCCTCGTCCCACTGCTCAGACTGCTGCGGTCCGCCACCGGCGTTAAACCAGCGGATCTCAAGCCCGTCGCGCCAGTTTTCACGGCGCAGCAGCGGCTGCTCAGCGCGCAGAGCAATCAACCGACGGGTAAAGTCGCGCAGCTTCTCGTCGTTTTCAGAGAGTCCTTCCCAGTTTATCCAGGAGATCTCGCTGTCCTGGCAATAGCCGTTATTATTGCCCTTTTGCGTCCGGCCAAACTCATCACCTGCCAGCAGCATCGGCGTGCCGTGGGAGAAGAAGAGCGTGGTGAGGAAGTTGCGCTTTTGCCGCTCGCGGGTGGCGATGATATCGGGGTTCTCCGTCGGCCCTTCTTCACCGTAGTTATACGACCGGTTATCGTTATGTCCGTCGTTATTATCTTCCCCGTTATCGGCGTTATGCTTCTCGTTGTAGGACACCAGGTCGTTCAGCGTAAAGCCGTCATGCGCGGTGATAAAATTGACGCTGGCCCACGGACGACGTCCGCGCAGATCGTACAAATCACCGGACCCTAACAGACGGGCGGCAAAATCGTTAGAAACGTTATCTCCCTTCCAGTATTCACGTACCGTGTCGCGGTATTTGTCGTTCCACTCGCCCCAGCCTGGCGGGAAGCCCCCCACCTGATACCCCCCTGGGCCAATATCCCACGGTTCACCGATAAGCTTCAGCTTCGACAGCACCGGATCCTGGGTCACGGCATCAAAGAAGCCGCCGCGCGGGTCGAATCCCTCCGGCTCGCGTCCGAGAATGGTTCCGAGGTCAAAGCGGAAACCGTCAATCTGCATCGATTCCGCCCAGTAACGCAGGGAGTCCATGACCATCTGCAACACGCGCGGGTGCGAGGTGTTTACGGTGTTTCCGGTGCCAGTGTCATTAATGTAATACCGGTGCTGATCCGGCATGGTGCGGTAATAGCAGAAGTTATCAATCCCCTTAAACGACAGGGTTGGTCCCAGCTCGTTGCCCTCCGCCGTGTGGTTATAGACCACGTCTAGGATCACCTCGATGCCCGCGTCATGATAAGCACGCACCATGTCGCGGAAACCCTGGATCCCCGCCGGGCCGTAATAGCGGGACGCTGGCGCAAAGAAACCGAGCGAGTTATAGCCCCAGAAGTTTTTCAGGCCGCGATCGAGCAGGTGCTGATCGTCAGGGAACCAGTGAACCGGTAGCAGCTCGACCGAGGTAATGCCGAGGCTTTTAATGTACTCCACCGAGGCTTTATGCCCCATCCCCTCAAACGTACCGCGCAGTTCAGGCGGAATAGCCGGGTTAAGCTGGGTAAAGCCTTTTACGTGGCTTTCATAGACCACGGTATGCGGCCACGGGATATCGGGCCGGCGTGAGTCCTGCCAGTCAACGGCATTGGGGTCGATGACCTTACATTTGGGCGTAAACGGCGCGCTGTCTCGCGTGTCAAAACTGAGATCCAGCTCGTCGTGTCCCATCTCATAGCCGAAGTGGGCATCGTTCCACTCAATTTCACCTACCAGTTCACGGGCATAGGGGTCAATAAGCAGCTTATTGGGGTTGAAGCGGTGACCGTTCTCCGGATCGTAGGGGCCGTAAACGCGGTAGCCATACAGCGCCCCCGGTTTCAGGTCCGGCACATAGCCGTGCCAGACCTCATGGGTATATTCCGGCAGTTCCAGACGGGCGATTTCTGTTTTTCCCGAAGGATCAAACAGACACAACTCCACCCGCTCCGCGTGGGCGGAAAACAGGGCGAAGTTCACCCCTTTCCCGTCATAATTTGCGCCCAACTGCTGGCCATGACCGGCCCGAATTTCAAACGTTGTATCCTTTGGCATTTTTGTTCTCCTCGATTATTCGCAGGTAAGCAGAACCAACAAACATCCCTTTTCAGACGTTAAATCCAGCGTCTCTGGCAGAAGGCGACGCTCACCGGTAAACAGATCCCGGTAGTGCTTCCCGGCCAGCGCCTGGGGTATGGCCACGGTAGTATTGGCCCACAGCATCGCATTATCGGTGACGTCAAACACCAGGCGCGGCACGGCGACGATCAGCGCCTCGTCATCTTTGATGCGGGCATAAACGATCAGATTCTCCTCCCGCTCGCCGGTTACCTTCAGCGGCAGCCAGTCGCCGTAGCGGAAAAGCGCGGGGTAATGTGGCCGAAGCCGTAACAGCGTGGCGGTGACGTACTGCTTCACGCTGCCGTCTCGCCAGCGTTGCGTATCGTTAAAGAGTGCTGCATCCGCCGTGCTGAGATTTTTCGCCAGCGCGGTGAAATCCGGTTCGCGGCGGTTATCCGGGTCGACCAGGCTGAAGTTAAGCCCCTCGCTGCCCTGGTAGATGTCCGGTACGCCAGGCGCAGTCAGTTTGATCACCGTCTGGCTCAGGCTGTTCATTAACCCAGCCCGAATAAACGGCTGGAGTGCGGCACTGAAATCACGCAGGAACAGGGTGTTATCCGGGGAAAGCAGATGGCGCACGTAGTCCAGGACCACGCTCTCGTAACCTTCGTTGCTGTCGATCCAGTCGGTACGCTGCTTGGCCTCGCGCAGGGCTTTCTCGATAAAGCCGAGGAAACGCTCTTCCAGTGACTTAAGGCCATCACGATCCTCAGGCGACAGGGTTGCTGGCCAGACGCCCGCCAGAGCCTGGAAGATCATCCAGGTGTCGGCGGCGTTCGGCGCGGTGCCGTCGTTGAGGAATCGGACCTGCGTCTGGTTCATCTGCCGCCAGCGCGCCAGATTTTCTCCCCACAGATCTGGCGCTTCCGTCAGCGTATACAGACGAGCTCGTGCATCCTCGCCGCGTTTGGTGTCGTGGGTGGAGGTTCCCAGCAGCGCATCGGGCTGGCGGGCAAGTCGAATGCGCATCTCCTGATGAAAACGGGAAAGTGAAAACGCGCGCGGCGTCGGGTCGGCGCCGACTTCGTTCAGGGCCAGCTCCAGGTTATGGCGGAAGAACAGCGTATCCTCTACCGATTTCGCCATCAGCGGCCCGGTCAGCTGCTGAAAACGGGTGCGGAAAAGCGAGGCCAGCGCGTGGTCATGCGCCGGCAGATCGCCGGTGAGAATACGCACGATAAGGCTCAGAGCGGGTTCAGAGGTGTTGACGCTGGCGACCACGCGGCTGAGCAGCGCCACATCCGGTGACGTCAGCCCCTCAGCGGTGCCGTAGGTGCGATACACCGGAAACGCGATAAGCAGCTCGCGTAGGGCATGGCGGATATCCTCATGCTCCACTTCGGCACCGTTATGCCCGGCCAGCTCGCTGGCTATTTTGAGCAGCGTGGTAAATTCACCTTCAAAATTACGATCGGTCATCAGGCCTTTGGCGTTGCGAAGTTCCGCCTGCCTGTCAACGGTCGTACCCAGTGTCTCGTCGTAGAGCGTCTCCAGCCGCGAGAGGTTGGTATCATCCACCAGCACTTCCGCCAGGGAGGCGATAAACTCATAGCCCGTAGTACCTGAGATGGGCCACTCCGGAGGAAGCTGTTCCCCTTTGGCGAGGATCTTCTCTACCGTGATGTAGCAATCCGGTCCGGTCGCCGCACGCAGTCGCTGCAAATAGCCCAGCGGATCGGCAAGCCCGTCCACATGGTCAATGCGCAGGCCGTCGACAACCCCGGCGTGGACAAGCTCAAGGATCAGGCGGTGCGTGTCTGCGAATACCGCCTCATCCTCTACCCGCACGCCGACCAGCCCGGTGATTTCAAAAAAGCGCCGCCATGAAAGCTGTTTCGGCGCTTCCCGCCAGGACATCAGCCGCCAGCTTTGCGCCTCGTGGATCTCAGCGATGCTCTTGCCTTCGGCATACGTGCCGGGATTAAGCGGATAGGCGGTATCATAGTAAACCAACGCCGCGCCGTCGGTGACACTGTCACGTTTTAGGGTGATAGCCCCCCGCTCCAGTTCGGCTTCAAAGGTGTCGCCAAGAAACGGCAACGTCAGGGGTCGGGACCAGTCGATATCAAAATATGCCGCATAGCGGCTCTGCCGACCGTGCTCGATAACATCGCGCCACCAGCGGTTTTCCAGCGAGGTCGACATATGGTTAGGAACGATATCCAGAATCAGCCCCATTCCCGCCTGCTTTAATGCTGCCGCCATGCGGTCAAACCCTTCCCGCCCGCCAATCGCCGGGTCGATTTCGTTGGGGTCGGTCACGTCATAGCCGTGGGTGGAATCCGTGGTTGCGGTGAAAACAGGCGACGCGTAAAGATGGCTAATTCCGAGGTCTTTCATATACGGAATCAGCTCTACCACGCGATCGAAGGTCATGCCGTTGCGAAACTGAATTCGGTAAGTAGAGGAAGGGATCATAGCGCTGCTTCTCCATCAGCAAAGCGAACAACAATGCTGTTCGGCGGCAGGTTTTCGACTGCCTCCGGCCAGCTAAAGATCGTTTTTCCGGGCAGGTCCGCTAAGGCGAGGGGCTTTTTGCCGATATTCAGCGCCAGCGACAGCGTACCGGACGGAAAACGCCAGCTCACGGCAACCATGCCGAGCGCCGTTTGCAGGACGTTACCCTCCACGGCGCCCCGCTGTTTCAGTAACGGGACGATAAAGCGTTGACGCAGCGCAATCAGTTCGCGCGTAACGTGCAGCCACGCCCTGCCTTCCTCTGTGTCTGCCTTGTTCCAGTCAAGCTTCGACCGCATAAAGGTATTTACGTCATTGGGATCCGGTACGGTTTCATCGTGCCCGGCATGGCCGGTAAACTCTTTCGCGCGCCCCTCCCGCACGGCTTTCGCCAGGTCGCCATGGAAGTCGGTGAAAAAGAGGAACGGATGCGTTTCGCCATACTCCTCACCCATAAACAGCAGCGGGATATGTGGCGACAGGAGCAGCGCCGCGAATAGCACGCGCGTTTTCTCCGCCCCAGCCAGAGAGATAAGCCTCTCCCCCTGGGCACGGTTGCCGACCTGGTCGTGATTCTGAATAAAATCGACAAAAAACTGCGGTGGTTGCTCGCGACACTCTACCCCGCGCGATTTCCCGGTCTGAAGCGAGATTTCCCCCTGGTAGACAAAGCCCTCTGCCAGCGCCCGCGCCAGCTTTTTCTCCGGCTCAAAGGCAAAATCCTGATAATAGGCGTGTGATTCCCCGGTCGCGAAGACATGCGCGGCGTTGTGAAAATCATCATTCCATTCGGCGGTGAAAAGCGGCGTCTGACCATGTTCATCGCGCGGGTGCAGGAAAATCACGTTGCGACTGTCTTCGGTGGTCAGATGGATATGCCGATCCGGAAAGGCGTCGCGGATCCGTTGCGCTATCTCGGGAAGAATATGGGTCTCAGCGTCGTCATGGATCTGGTCGATGGCGTCGAAGCGCAGACCGTCAAGATGATACTCCGAGAGCCAGAATAACGGCGCCTCAGCGATGTATTGCCGGACGGCTTCAACCTCATAGGCTATACCGTTGCCCCACGGGGTCATACGATCCTGATGGAAAAACGCCGGCGAGAGCAACGGCAGGTAGTTCCCTTCCGGGCCAAAGTGGTTGAGTACAATATCCAGCACCACGGAAAGCCCGAGCGCGTGGGCGGCATCGATGAAGGCATGAAAATCATCCGGTGTGCCATAAGCTGAGTGCGGGGCATACAGCAGTACGCCATCATACCCCCATCCGCGCGCGCCCCCGAACTGGGACACGGGCATCACTTCCAGTTGCGTAATACCCAGTTCGGCCAGATAAGGCAATTTATCGATGGCCGCCCTGAAGGTTCCTTCCCCGGTGAAGGTGCCGATATGCATCTCGTAGATCACCGTCTCTTCCCAAGGCCGCCCTTGCCATTCCCGCTGTGCGGGCAGGTTGTGACGCGGGTCGATTACCACCGACGGGCCGTTGACGTCAGCCTGTTGCGCGCGCGAGGCCGGATCCGGCACCGCCATTCCATCCTGTAAAACAAACTGATACGGCGTACCGTGTCTGACGCCGGGCACGTCAACCTGAAACCAGCCGTCGCCCACCGCCGCCATCGGAATGTCGGTGTCGGTTAAACGCAACGTGAGATCTTTCTGCCCTTCTGCCCAGACGCGAAAACGTACAACGTCATCGGAAATAAATTCAGCACCCCAGTGCCTGCGACATGTTCTGAATTCCATTCATTGTCCTCGAATGACCACATTTTACGCGGAACGAAATACAAGCTTAGACCAGGATGAACAGAGTGTTATGCCAGCAGGGTATGCCGCTTCGTCTATTATCTATTTATAACTCCCACTTAAGGAATACTATGCATATTCGAAAAGGATTAAGCACCGACCTCGCCCGTCTTGAATGTTGTGATTTTTCTTTTACGGTCGATGAGATTGCCAGAGAACCTTTTCTCAATGGTGATTTGCATATCGAGGCGCTAACCGATCCTTATCATAAAACCTATGAACTGGATCTCCAGACGCTGGAAAATCATTGCGTTAATCCCGATTCAATATTTCTTATCGCCGAAACGGATGACGGTGAAATCGCCGGTTTTATAACCGCGTCCTGCAACTGGAATAAATTTATTTCGGTGGATTACATTGCCGTGGAGCGTTCAAAACGCCGAACGGGCGCGGCGCACAAGCTGATGTCTGCCACCCACGTCTGGGCGCGAAGCCTCAATGCGCCCGGCTTACGGCTGGAGACGCAGAACGTTAATGTTTCTGCCTGCCTTTTCTATCGTCACTATGGGTTTATTCTGGGCGGTTACGATCGTTACCTTTACAACGCCCTGCCGGAAAAAGATGAGGTCGCCCTTTTCTGGTATTACATGCTGGCTTGAGAAAATATTTTATATCCGCCACTGGAATATAGATTTGTCTGAATTTGTCAATTTTGCCCGCTTACGTTTAATTAACGACTAATCTTGGAATTCACTATTAAGGAGGCCGGTATGTCTACAGGAAATAATCACACGCTGCATTACCCTCGTCCACCGTTTGCAGAACAACCGCAAAGGGCTCCCGGGCTGGCATCGGAAATGAAGCCAATACCGGATCATGGTGAAACAAGTTATATCGGGTCAGGAAAACTGGCAGGAAAAAAAGCGCTGATTACCGGCGGTGATTCCGGCATAGGTCGCGCGGTAGCCATCGCCTATGCCCGTGAAGGTGCAGATGTCGCTATTGGCTATCTGCCGGAAGAGGAGTCCGATGCGGCATCGGTCATTGCGCTGATTCAGGCCGAAGGCCGTAAAGCGGTCGCCATTCCCGGCGACATTCGCGTGGAGTCCTTCTGCGACACGCTGGTGGAAAAAGCCGTTGCCGAACTGGGCGGCCTGGATATCCTGGTGAATAACGCCGGACGCCAGCAGTACTGTGAATCTATCGACGATCTCACCACGGCAGATTTTGACGCGACGTTTAAGACCAACGTCTATGCCCCCTTCTGGATCACCAAAGCTGCGCTGCGCCATTTGCAGGAAGGTGCCGTGATCATCAACACCACTTCCGTTCAGGCGTTTAAACCGAGCGCGATCCTGGTGGACTATGCGCAGACCAAAGCCTGTAACGTGGCCTTTACCAAGTCTCTGGCCCAGCAGCTGGGACCGCGTGGTATTCGGGTAAATGCCGTCGCGCCAGGTCCATACTGGACGCCTCTTCAGTCCAGCGGCGGTCAGCCGCAGTCCAAAGTTCAGAAGTTCGGGGAAGATACGCCCCTGGGCCGACCGGGCCAGCCGGTTGAAATCGCACCGCTGTATGTGCTGTTTGCCTCCGATTCCTGCTCATACGCTTCCGGGCAAGTGTGGTGCTCTGATGGCGGTACCGGCGTGCTGTAAAGCATCCTCTCAGACCTATCCATTTCATGGATAGGTCACATTCACTCCCCTGCTGTTCTCAAAAATCGCAGTTGAACTATGATGAACTTACTATTGAGGAGCCCATCATGTTTACTGTGAAAAAACTTGCGATATCAACCCTGTTGACCGGTTCAGTTTTATTCTTTCCAGCGATCCACGCGGTGGCCAGCGTTCCGCAGCATGTGGTGAAACAGCAGGCTGGCGGCTACAGCGTTCAGGTTGGCGACACGATTATCACCGCCTTTACGGACGGCAGCGTGCCGCAGGATCTGCACGCCTTACTGCGCCGGACGACGGCGGAAAATACCGATGCGTTACTGGCCAAAAACTTCCAGGCCAATCCGGTGGAAGCATCGATTAACGCGTTTTATATCGCCTTGCCCGGTCACAAAATCCTGGTGGATACCGGTTCCGGTCAGCTCTTTGGCCCCGGCAAAGGCGGGCGGCTGATTGAAAGCCTGGCGACCCAGGGCATCAAACCCGAAGATATTACCGATATTCTAATCACCCATGCGCACTCAGATCACGCTGGTGGCCTGGTCAAAGACGGTCAGCGCGTGTTTACCCGCGCGCAGGTCTATGTCGGCAAACCGGATATCGATTTCTTCTTTAACGACAAGAACCAGAAAAAGTCTGGCTATGACCAGAACTACTTCGATGTCGCGCACAAGACATTAAAGCCTTATCTGGATGCCGGAAAAGTGAAGACTTTCTCAGGCACCGAACAGCTTCTGCCGGGCATCAGCGGTACGGTTCACCCGGGCCACACCCCAGGTTCCGCGTTTTACACGCTGGAGAGCAAAGGTGAAAAAATTACCTTTGTCGGTGACATCATCCACGTCGCCGCAGTTCAGTTCCCGCAGCCCAACGTGACGATTGCTTACGATGAGGATCAGGACGGCGCCGCCCGGGTGCGCAACGCAGCTTTCGCTGAGTTTGTGAAAAACAAAGATCTGATTGCGGCGCCACATCTGCCTTTCCCCGGGATCGGCTATGTGACGAAAGGTGAGCGGGAAGGCTACGCGTGGGTCCCGGTGACCTATACCAACCGTGACGCAAAATAAGATGTCCCCCTCCGATATGGATATGGACCTGATCCTGACGCTGGATGCGTTACTCAGGGACCAGAATATCACCCATGCGGCCGCGCGGCTGGGCATCAGCCAGCCAGCAATGTCTGCCCGCCTGGCACGCCTGCGCGTGTTGTTTGGTGAGCCGCTGTTTGTCCCTTCCCCACACGGACGTGGGGTGTTACCGACGCCGCGCGCCGAAGTGTTAAGGCCGCAGGTCGCGACGGTTTTGCAGGGCATAGCGGCGATGCTTGAACCCACCACGTTCAACGCGCAGAACAGCAACCGCACCTTTGTTATTGCCCTGCACGAAAACCCGGCGCTAATGCTGGGGGCAGAGTTGCAGAATCAGATTAGCAGTGCGGCACCAGGTATCCGCCTGCGTTTTGCGCTCCCGGAAACCCAGCTGCTGTCAGCGCAGATGGAAAATGGCGATGTGGATATTTATATCGGCGTTAACGCGGGGGCGCACGATGCATGGGTCAGACGCAAGCTGTTTGACGATGAATATGCCACAGCCCAGCGGAAAGGCCATCCGCGCGGTACGGGGCCGGTGGATCTGGAAAGCTATTGTAGTCTTTCACACCTGGTGGTTTCATCCGAGGGCGACCCGTTCGCGGGCTTTGTCGATCAGCATCTGGCGGGGCTTGGCCACCAGCGTAACGTGGTGATGTCGACGCAAAGCTATGCGATGGCGCCTGCAATTGTTGCCGGTACCGATTTACTCTGCACCCTACCCAGGCGCATGTTGCTACGCTTTACGCAAACGCTTGATATTTTTCCGCCGCCGCTGGATCTCCCGCCGATCGTCATCGGTATGTACTGGCATCCGAAAAACAGTCAGGATCCGGCTAATCGCTGGCTGCGAGAACAGCTTCTTCAGGCCGCCGGACGTCAGGTATGATCGAGGATACTCAGCAATTTTTTCAGGACCTCAGAGCGAATAATCCGGTGGCAAACCAGCGTCAGCTCGCTCTCCCGGAGTCGGTCAAGAATATCCACAAAGACGACGTTTTGTACGCATATCGCCTTCGCTGAAGCTGGCAGCATGGCGATGCCAAACCCTGCCGAGACGAGGCTTATCACCGTGGGGACATCGGTGGCATTTTGCACAACGTCAGGCTGTACGCCCGCGCCGTGGCAGGCATCATAGAAATATTGCTCCAGCCCCATTCCCTCCGGGTCGCGCAGGGCGATCCACTTCTCCTCTTTCACCGACGCAAGCGTCAGCGCGGCGGAGCCCGCCAGACTGTGTTGACGAGGTAAGGCCAGCACGGCTTTTTCCGTTGTAAAAGGACGGCTTTGCAGATCGTAAGGCAGCAGCGGTAACGGGGCACGAATAATGGCCACATCCAGCTGGTTGCTTTGCACGCCGGTATAAAGGGTTTGCACGTTTCCCGTCATCATGGAAAGGCTAATGGCTGGCCATTTCTCATGTAAAAGCCGCAGCGCGTCGGGCAGCTTACTGTCGAATATCGCGCTTGAAACGCATCCGAGATTCAGCACGCCCTGTTCCCCTCTGGCCGTCTGTCTGGCATCCAGAATCGCCTGATCGGTCATAAAAATCGCCACTCTGGCTTTACTGAGAAACGCCTCACCGGCTGGCGTCAGCGTTAAGCGACGATTCGCCCGGCTGAAAAGCGTGACCCCCAGGCGCTCTTCGAGGGTTTTGATCTGCTGACTCAGTGCGGGCTGCGCCATGTTAAGGCGCTCCGCCGCACGATGCATGTGAAGCTCTTCCGCCACCACGATAAAATTGCGCATCAGTCGAAACTGCATACTGTGCCTTCATTATTGATAATAAAATTCATATTAAAATAGCATGAATGATGCAATTGATAGCCTTCTTCGTCCGGTTAAGAATGGATGCAATCATCCGAGGGGGAAAATATGGAAAACCACATCAACGATCTCAGAAGTGCTATCGAACTGCTCAAACGCCATGAAGGTCAATACCTTGAAACCAACCATCCGGTCGATCCTGACGCGGAGCTGGCGGGTGTGTACCGGCATATTGGTGCTGGCGGCACGGTAAAACGTCCGACGCGCATCGGCCCGGCCATGATGTTTAACGCTATTAAGGGTTATCCCGACTCCCGTATTCTGGTCGGTATGCACGCCAGCCGTGAGCGGGCGGCGCTCCTGTTGGGCTGCGAGCCCTCTGAACTGGCAAAACATGTCGGCCAGGCGGTGAAAAACCCGATTGCTCCCGTTGTGGTCCCGGCGGCCCAGGCGCCGTGTCAGGAGCAGGTGTTTCATGCCGACGATCCGGACTTCGATCTGCGTAAATTGCTTCCGGCACCGACCAACACGCCGATAGATGCCGGTCCGTTCTTCTGTCTGGGGCTGGTGCTGGCAAGCGATCCGGAAGACGCCTCGCTGACCGATGTCACTATTCACCGTCTTTGCGTTCAGGAGCGCGATGAGCTCTCCATGTTCCTTGCCGCGGGCCGCCATATTGAAGTGTTCCGTAAGAAAGCCGAAGAGGCGGGCAAACCCTTGCCGGTCACGATCAATATGGGTCTCGATCCCGCTATCTATATTGGCGCCTGTTTCGAAGCCCCTACCACGCCCTTCGGCTACAACGAGCTGGGTGTCGCCGGCGCGTTACGTCAGGCCCCCGTCGAGCTGGTGCAGGGTGTGGCCGTACAGGAAAAAGCGATTGCGCGTGCGGAAATAATCATCGAAGGCGAACTGCTGCCGGGCGTGCGCGTAGAAGAAGATCAGCATACCCACACCGGGCACGCGATGCCGGAATTTCCTGGCTACTGTGGGGAGGCTAACCCCTCCTTACCGGTAATCAAAGTGAAGGCCGTCACGATGCGTCATCAGGCGATCCTGCAAACCCTGGTAGGACCGGGCGAAGAGCACACCACGCTGGCCGGTTTGCCAACGGAGGCCAGCATCCGGAATGCGGTGGAAGAAGCCATCCCCGGTTTTCTGCAAAACGTCTATGCGCATACCGCTGGCGGGGGCAAATTCCTTGGGGTATTGCAGGTTAAAAAACGCCAGCCTTCTGACGAAGGGCGTCAGGGTCAGGCGGCCCTCATCGCGTTAGCCACCTATTCCGAGCTTAAAAATATTATTCTCGTCGACGAAGACGTGGATATTTTCGACAGCGACGACATTTTGTGGGCGATGACGACCCGTATGCAGGGCGATGTCAGTATCACCCATCTGCCGGGGATCCGCGGTCACCAGCTCGATCCGTCTCAGGCACCGGATTACAGTCCCTCCATTCGTGGCAACGGGATCACCTGCAAAACGATTTTCGACTGTACGGTGCCCTGGGCGCTGAAGTCCCGCTTTGAGCGTGCACCCTTTATGGAGGTAGACCCGACGCCGTGGGCACCTGAATTGTTTAAAAAATAGTATTAACCGGAAATCCTCTTCACCCTTTACGGGTGAAGAACCTCACGCTGAAATTGCCGCGTCCCCTGCTTTCTTGTAACCTTTGAGCGTTTATCACATCCCCATAAAAAATGAGACTACCGGACGCCTATGACAGCACATATTTCCAACGATCCTTTGCATGGCGTAACGCTTGAAATGCAGGTTAACGCGCTGGTTGCGCGATATGGCTGGAATGAACTGGGCAACCGAATCAAAATCAACTGTTTTCGCAAGGACCCGAGTGTTAAATCGAGTCTGAAGTTCCTGCGCCGGACCCCATGGGCGCGGGCGGAAGTTGAAGCCCTCTACCTCGTCTCCCTTCACGATGACGGTAACGAGGAACAGGACGAACCGGCGTTTAATCCCTGGACGGATGGCCGGACACCCAGGAGCTAACACGCAAATGATGCGACACGTAAAACGGACTGGCGCGCTGCTTGGCTGCGCGCTTTTACTGGTAAGTTGCACTTCCAAACCCCCCAAATCACTCGTTACCCCGCTGCCGCAGGCGAAACCTGTACAGCAGACTAACGAACCCATGCGCGGGATCTGGCTGGCGACCGTCTCCCGTCTCGACTGGCCCCCCGTGTCATCGGTGAATGGCCGCAGCGCGGACCAGCGTATCGCCCAGCAACAGAAGGCGCTGACGGACAAGCTCGATAAGCTGAAAAAGCTTGGGATCAACACCGTCTTCTTTCAGGTAAAACCGGACAGTACGGCGCTGTGGGCCTCTGAAATACTGCCGTGGTCAGATACCCTGACCGGGACTATCGGGGAAGACCCCGGTTACGATCCGCTCCAGTTTATGCTGGATGAAGCGCACAAGCGCGGGATGAAGGTTCACGCCTGGTTCAACCCTTACCGCGTCTCCACCAACACGAAGCCGTCGACCATCGCCGCGCTTAACCGTACCTCGTCGCTTCATCCCTCCAGCGTCTATGTCCAGCATCCGGAGTGGATCCGCACCTCGGGGGATCGTTTGGTTCTCGACCCGGGCATTCCCGAGGTGCGGGACTGGATAACCCAGGTGGTGATGGAAGTGGTGAATCGCTACCCTGTCGACGGCGTTCAGTTCGATGACTATTTTTACACCGAGACGCCGGGCTCAACCCTGAACGATGCCTGGACCTTCAGGCGCTACGGCGAGGGATTTGCGTCGAAAGCTGACTGGCGTCGGCACAATACGCAGCAGCTGATTGTGCAGGTATCAAGGGCGATCAAGCAGGCAAAGCCTGAGGTTGAATTTGGCGTCAGCCCGGCGGGTGTATGGCGCAACCGCTCCTTCGACCCGGCAGGATCGGACACGCGCGGTGCCGCAGCCTACGATGAATCCTACGCTGACACGCGTAAGTGGGTACAGCAGGGTTTACTGGATTACATTGCGCCGCAGATCTACTGGCCCTTCGCCCGCGACGCGGCACGATACGATGTGCTGACAAAATGGTGGGCTGACGTGGTGAAACCGACCCATACCCGCCTGTATATCGGGATCGCGTTCTACAAAGTGGGCGCGCCTTCCAGAAACGAACCGGACTGGACGGTGAACGGCGGCGTACCGGAGCTGAAAAAACAGCTCGACCTCAACGATTCACTGCCAGACGTAAAAGGCACCATCCTGTTCCGTGAAGACTATCTTAACCAGCCGCAGACGCAGGAAGCCGTAAATTACCTCCGGGGGCGCTGGGGTAGTTGACTGACAAAAGGCAGAAACGTCCTGTTTCTGCCTTTTTTTACGGCTTCGGCCCGAACATCGCCTCAAGCTGTTTTGCGTCTGGCATGCCCACGACCTGCTGCAGTTCGTTTTGCTCATTCAGGTAATAAATAGCCGGTGTGGCATTCGCGCCGAGACTGTCCATAAGCGTCTGGTGATTTTGCAGGATCTCAACGGTTTCCCGTGAAACCGCCCCTTCAGGTTTAGGCAGCTTTTTACCGCCGGACAGCTCGTACTCTTTCCAGGCCGACACCGGATCTTTGGCATTCAGGATCGCGGAGGCGTTACGCCCGCTGTTCGGGTTAAGAAACGCAACCAGCAGCGTGTTGAGCTGGACCTTGCCGGCCTTCACCCACGGCTGCGCTTCAGCCCAGAACTGCTTGCAGTACGGGCAGAACGGGTCGGCAAAAACAAAGACTTTGCGCGGGGCGCTCTCCGCGCCCTCTTTCAGCGGATGCGCCGCATTGAGCTTTTTCCACATTTCGCGGCCCATCGGGGCGTAGATCTCTTTCTGGAAAAAGGCCTCGCTGAGGTTGGTTCCCTTCTCATCATACAAATAGCCAGACACCACGTGCTTTCCGTCAGGGGTCAGAAAGAGCGTCACGCCCATGTCCTGATACTGCCCCAGCCACGCTGGCGCGCCGCCGGGGGCATCAATTTTCTTAATGATTTTGATATCCTGCTGCTCACTGAAGTGCTTCACCACATCCGGAAGCGACTCCTCTGCCCTGACCAGCCCTGAAAACAGCAGAGCAGAGAGTAACAGCATCTTTTTCTTTGCTAACAGTTGAAGCATAACGACCCCTCTAAGATATTGTTTTTCAGAGTGGTCGAACTTTATTGCCCTGTCAACGCTTCATAAATATCCTTGAGGCGACTACGCAAAAATCGCACAGCTTTGTGTTTGCGGGATAATAACGCCTGCACGCTGTCGCCCGTTTCCTCCGCCAGCGCCTTCATGGTGTATCCCTCAAATTCTGTTTTTTCAAACACCTCGCGCTGTGGTGGCGGCAGTTCCGACAGGGCTTGCCCCAACTCTTCCCACAGCAGCATGTTGAGATACTCCTCCTCCGGCGTTTGCGGTACGCCGAATAACGTTTCTGCAATCTCCTGCTCCAGAAAGTCCTCGTCATCTGCCGTCAGGTACCCCGGCAGTGAAACCTCATGCTTTTTTCGCGCCCGGTCGATCATCTCATTACGCGCGGCGCGAAACAGCCAGGCGGCGACGTTCTCGACCGGTTGTTCCACTTTCATCAACTGCCAGGTCACTTCCTGAAGAATATCATCTACATCATCACGAACCGCAGTCCGTCCGCGAATGAAGGCTTTTAGCCGTGCGCGGCAGGCATTGAGTGCCGAGATAAGTAATGATTCCCCCGCGTCACCGGCTTTCATATCGCTCACTCGGCTTCCGGCGCTTTCGCAGCGTTATCATCTCGCTTCTCATCCCGGCCATCGTGCCACCGGCAATGACCGTGACGACCAAATCCCGCCCGACGCTGCTGAATGAAGGCTTCACGTTGTTCGGGGGTCATATTCATCCATTGTGCGTGCATACGGCGGTGCGCACCGAACATGCCTGGACGAAAACCCAGCCCACCGAAAAGAATGCGGCTCAGCAGCAGGATCCCCAGCGCCTGCCAGAAGCCAATGGCTTTAACCCCCAGGATGGCCGGGAGCAACGCGTTCCACAGGGACATGACCAGCAGGCCAAGCACCACGAACAGGACTGCGCCTATCACGATGCCCTTGTACATACGATGGCGGCCCAAACCACGTCCGTGACCTTTTCCGTGTATATCAAAATTTCTCATGTGTACCTCGTTTATGGTGAATGATTATGGTCTCTGATGAGGTAGACGGATGAGGAACAGAAATATTGCCGGGGAAAGATAAAATTTATGTGATAGCGGCTTTGTACGGATAACAGTAATGGCTGAAGGAGATTGTGCAGCGGCTGAATGCAGACATTAAAAAGGCTCCAACAGGAGCCTTCCTCATTTAATCACGCAATTGCCGGCAGACGAAAACTCGAAATACTCTGCGACAGCTGCTGCGCCTGCTCCTCCAGCGAGGCCGCGGCTGCGGCGGATTGCTGCACCAGCGCCGCGTTCTGCTGGGTCACACCGTCCATCTCCGTTACGGCCTGCCCAACCTGACCAATTCCACGGCTCTGCTCTTCTGAGGCAACCGAAATCTGTTCCATCAGCGTATGCACTTTATTCACAGAGCTGATAATAGAATCAATCACCTCTCCCGAACGATTCACCAGTTCCGCACCGTTTTTCACGCTGGAAACAGACTGGGCGATAAGGCTTTCGATATCCTTCGCCGCCACCGCGCTTTTCTGGGCCAGGGTGCGCACTTCACTTGCCACCACGGCAAATCCTCGCCCCTGTGTACCGGCACGCGCCGCTTCAACGGCCGCGTTCAGCGCCAGAATATTAGTCTGGAAAGCAATACTGTTGATGACACTGGTGATGTCCTCAATACGCTTCGAGTTGGACGCGATATTATTCATCGTTTCGATGACTTCACGGGTTACCGCTTCACCGGTATGGGCATTTTTCACGGCATCCTGCACCAGCTTACCGGCCTGGAACACGTTATCGGTGTTATTCGCCACCGTCGCGCTCAGCTCTTCCATGCTGGCGGCCGTCTGGGTCAGGGCAGAAGCCTGTTGCTCGGTACGGGAGGCCAGGTCGATATTGCCGGAAGCAATTTCCTGCGCCGCATGCGTTACGGTGTGGCTGGCATCGCGCACCTGAGAAATGGTGGAGAGCAGCGCCTGGCGCATCTGCTCCATCGAGGACATCAGGTGATCGATTTCATTCCCGGAATCACGCTTGATCGGTACCGGTACGTCCAGCTTCCCGGCCGCAATCTGTCGACAGTGCTCGCGCGCCAGGTTCACTGGCGCAAAGACCACGCGTTTCATCAGCAGGCTGACGACGAGGATCACCACCACGAACAGCACCGCAATGCAGGCAATAATAACCAGACCCGACACAAAATTATGGCTCGCATCCTCGTTCAGCGTTTTGGCGTACTTCTGGTGTACGGAGAGAACCTGATCGAGCACAATTTCATATTGGCGATCAAGTTGAGACACCACGGGAATAAGAGCGTTGAACCGCGACACATCGTGAGCGGCGGCAGCGGCAATCAGCGGTGCCAGTCCCTGGTTACGGTAATTTTGCCACGCTTGCTGGTAGGCAGTGACCAGCGGGGCTTCGTCCTGCAAACGCGGCGAGGCCATAAACGCCGAAAATGCACTATCGGCTTTGGTCAGCGCCTCTTTAACCGAGGCCAGTTTCGCAGACGAGTCGGTGGCGTCCCCCGCTTCCACCATTTTTACATACTCCATAACCCTGACGCGCAGGGTTCGGCTATGGTTAATGGGATCAATAATGGACAGGACCACCTGAATTTCTTTGTTCACATTATCCAGCGAAGTATTACTTTTAATGATGAGCCCAACGCTGGTGATGGTGCTGGCCACAAAGAAGAAAAGCAGAGAAAACAGGATAATCAGGGATGATTTTTTCAACGACATAACACACCTCAGGGATTTAATTTCCCTTTGGTTATCGGCTGAATCCGATCTTTAATTAATTAAAGTTATTGATATATCCGTCAGACGTTACCCTGTCACTCCACGGCCTTGTATCGCCGTTGCAGTGTGGCATCTAGTTTACGCTGGATTGGCTCCGGCGTTTCCCCTTCAATCAGTTTGCCAATCAGATCAAAGCAGTGCCAGGCGAGCTGACGGTTATCCTGACGAACGGTATCGACAGGAATGGTCAGAGAATCATAGAGATAGTGATCGTCAAAGCTGGCCAGACGCATATCGCTTTGCAGCAGATTATGTTGCCCCATATAGCGCAACACCCCTTCCAGCAGACCGCAGGCGGCGGTAAAAAGGGCTTTTGGCGGGCGGCCCAGGCGCGCGCAAAGTTCGGCAAACATTTCGTAGCCGGAGCTCGGATGGTAATTACCATGAATAATCCACTCCGGACGTAGCTCGACGCCAGCGTCACGCAGCCCCTGCTTAAACCCTTCCAGACGGTCACGCGTCGGGGAAAGCCGCGGCTGGCCGCCGAGGAAGTAGAACTCATCCGGATGCTGGCGCGCAATGTCGGCCACCAGCGTGGCGGTCGGGGTAATTGAATCGGTGAGGACCAGCGGCAGAGAACTGTCGTTCATATGACGGTCAAAGAGCACAACGGGCAACTGCTCGCTCAGCTTTTGATAATCCGCGTCGTTGAGCATGCTGGAGGCGACAATCAGCCCGTCCACCTGGCGGGCCACCATGTTATTGACCACCACCGTCTCCTGGCCCGGATTTTCATCGCTACAGGAGATCAGCAGCTGAACACCCGCCTCGCGGCAGAGGGTCTCCAGCTCATGAGAAAAAACGGCAAACCCGTAGTTGGTGATTTCCGGCACCACCAGACCAATGGTGTGGCTGCGGTTGTCCCGCAGCGAACGGGCGTGAATACTGGGCTGATAATGATGTTCTTTGGCAATCGCCAGCACACGCTCGCGTGTCTCCTCCGCCACCCGAAGCTCTTTGCTGCGGCCGTTCAGAACCAGACTGGCGGTGGCTTTTGATACCCCCGCCAGCTCCGCGATATCTTTAATGGTGACGCGTTTTGTTTTTCTCACAACGACTTAGATCCGGCTGCCAAAACCCCTATTCTATCATGCAGCTGCGCAGCGACCAGTAGCGTAATGTGATGTCGGACGCACCTTCGAAGCGAACCTGGGCCGGATGGTCAGGAAAATAGCGGCTGCTCATGACGCCTTCACCGTGATTGATGAAAATTTCGACGCTGGAACGGTCACACAGCACGCGTAAATGATGAACAGTGCCCTGCCAGTAGCGGTTCAACGTCTCTCCGGTTACCAGGCTGGCGCGTTCCAGATGGATCCCCGCATCATCCATAATCAGCCGCAACGCGCCGGCAAAATCCACATTAACGCGCGAGGCGCTCAGTTCGAACTCAAGACGCGTTCCCTCCAGCACCGGGGCATCGCTGGCGCGTCCCTGCCAGTGATGTTCATCCTCGCGCAGCGTTTCCAGCTCACGGACCGGCGTTTGCCAGAGCTTACCGTCGCGGTAGCGCAGCTCGCGCGGACAGGTCATCTGGTGGATCCAGCCGTGCACCCGTGTAGGCTGGAGCATCTCTTCGCCGTCCGGCACGCCCATCCAGCCGATGAGGATGCGGCGGCGGCCTTCTGCCACCGTGGTTTGCGGCGCGTAAAATTCGAAACCGGCATCAAGCTCATGCAATTCGTCGTGCGCAAATGCAGGCGTTTGATAATCAAATGCCCCACTCATCCAGACGGCCGGATAGGTGTTGAGATAGCGATGCGGTTCGCGCGCCAGCCCCTGTGGGCAGCAGATCAAGACGTGTGTGCCATCAAGCGCAAACAGATCCGGGCACTCCCACATATAGCCCGCGTCCGTGAGTCCATTGACGCCGTGACCAGCGATTTCGCCGCAGGACGCCCAGGTGTGCAAATCGGCTGACGTAAACAGCAGCACCTTGCCGCGCTTATGCTGATCCTGCGCCCCGAGCACCATGTACCACTGCCCGTCATGGCGCCACACTTTCGGGTCGCGGACGTGCCCGGTATACCCGTCCGGCAAGGGCAACACCGGTCCCAGTTTGGCAAACGTGCCGTCGTCATTTTGCACCGCCAGACACTGCCAGGCGGTGCGGCCGCCATCGTCAAACTTAACGTTGCCGGTATAGCACAGGGTCAGCACGCCGTTGTTATCCACGGCGCTGCCGGAGTAACAGCCATTGCGGTCATACTCTTCGTCAGGCATCAGCGCCATTGGCTCGTGCTGCCAGTGCACCAGATCTGCTGAGCTCCAGTGCCCCCAGCACTTGTAGCGATGATCGCAGCCCAGCGGGTTCCACTGATAAAACAGATGGTAACGTCCGGCAAACCAGATAAAGCCGTTCGGATCGTTCATCAGCCCTGTCACCGGTGCGGGATGCCACTGCGGATAGTGGCTGTCCGCCAGCGCACGCGGCTGGCCTTGCATAACGGCCTGCAACACGGCAGGCCAGCGGGAAGGTAAGGTCATTATTCAGAGTCCGTCTTATATTTCAGCAGCAGAGAGACGGTGAACGCCACGCCAAAGGCAATCACCATGCCGATAATATAGTTGAGCAGCGAGCTGGCCTGAACGATCGCCATACCGGGAAGCGCCGTCAGCCCAACGGCGGTCATGTAGACATGCACCGACACTACCCAGGCCCCGCCCGCTGCGCCACCGATCAGGGCCGCGATAAACGGCTTCACGAAACGAAGGTTGATGCCAAAAATTGCCGCTTCGGTGATGCCCAGCATCGCGGAAAACGCCGACGGTAAGGTAATGGCTTTGATTTTGGCATCACGGGTTTTGAACCACACCGCCAGACATGCCCCGCCCTGCGCCACGTTCGCCATCGCCCAGATCGGCAGCAGGAAGTTCACGCCAATCGACGGGTTACCCAGCAGTCCGGCCTCAATAGCGTGGAAGCTGTGGTGAATGCCGGTAATGACAATCACCGAATAGAGCCCACCAAACAACAGCCCGGCCAGCCAGCCCGCGTGGGCAATCAGGGTGCTAAGAATAAAGGAGATCCCGTCGCCCAGCGCGCGTCCCGCCGGGCCAATAATCAACAGCGCGATAAAGCCGGAGATAATGACGGTCAGGAACGGCGTCAGGATCAGATCTAACGCATCCGGGATCGCCCGGCGAAGCTGTTTTTCCACAATGCTCATAAACCACACCGCCAGCAGTACCGGGAAGACGGTTCCCTGATAGCCAATCATGGCGATTTCAAGACCGAAGAAGTTCATGGTGTGGAAGCCGGACGCTACGCCCCAGGCGTTGGTCAGCGCCGGATGAGTCAGGATGCCGCCGAGCGTTGCGCCCAGATACGGGTTGCCGCCAAACTCCCGCGCGGCGGTGAAGCCAATCAGGATCGGCAGAATAATAAACGCCGCCGAGCTGCACATATCCAGCATGATATAGAGCGCGTTATCCGGATTAACCCAGCCGTAGGTTTTAACCATCCCGAGCAGGCCCATCAGCAGACCCGAGGCCACGATCGCCGGAATAATCGGCACGAAGATGTTGGAGAGCAGACGCGCGATGCGCTGAAACGGGTTCAGCTTGCGGGCTGCAATATCCGCCGCTTCCGATTTACTGGACTCGCTAATCCCTGCCGCCTGAATAAACGCGGTGTAAACCTTATTCACCACCCCTGTGCCGAAGATCACCTGCATCTGCCCGGCATTTCGAAAACAGCCTTTCACGCCTTCAACCTTGCCGATAGCCTGCTGGTCGGCAAGCGCATCATCGACCAGCACCAGACGAAGGCGCGTGGCGCAATGTGCCGCGCTGGCAATGTTCTCTTTGCCACCGAGCAGCGGAATCAGCTCGCGCGCAATATGATTAAAATCCATAGATACCTCTTCCTGACCTCTTTTTATGATGTTCGAAACGCCCCCGCAATGCGGGAGCGTGAAGGGTTAAAACCAGGTTTCCATCTGCACCCCAAAGTTCCATTCCCCACCCGCGTTGAAGCCGCTGCTGCCAAAGGCGTCATCGCTGGCGTAGTTATCCAGCTTGCTGCTCCAGTCCATCCAGGTGGCGAACAGGCGCAGCTCCGGACGGCTGAAGAAATCGCCAATCTTGCCCGCCTTTAACGTCGGGGCGAAGGTCAGCTTGTAGAAGCTACCGTTAACCGCATTGCGATCCTTGTAGCCTTCCGGGTGTAAATCCATGTATTGATAACTGCCCTCGAACGCGAGGGCGAAATTCTGGTTCACCTCTTTGATCAGACGCGTATTGAGCGTGACCCACTCATAGCTGTCGCCCTTCACGTAGCGGTCCTTACTGCTTTGCGCCAGTACGGCGGGCGCAATGTGCCAGCCACCGCCCAGCGGCGTGACACCGTAACTTGCAAAACGCCAGGTATCGGCTTCTGACAGCAATGCGCCGTCTGCACCAATGCTTTTCACCTCGGCCCCCAGACCGTGGCCGTAAAGCAGCGCCGTTTTGGCGGAACCTTCCCGCAGGCCGTAGAAGCTCTCGTTATGCAGACCCACCAACGCATGCACCCCGTTATTCGCCGCGTCGGTTTTAATCAGATCGCCGTAGCTGTCCTTACGGTCGTCATTATCTTTTGCCCGTAAGCCGCTGACCATCATCTGCACCGGCCCGGCGAAGTGGTTCATGCTTAAGATGTAGTTCTGGACGTTGTTGTCGATCTCCTCTTCGCTGCCGAAATTACGGCCATAAAGGGAGAAGTTACTGCGCAGCGTATCGTTCCACTTCACGTCGTAGACGCCGCCGCCGGTCCCGGCGAGAAATACCACGTCGGAATCCAGCCAGTGAATGTCGAAGTTGTCGCGGTCAAAACGCTTACCCGCCCAGAAGGTGCTGCCTTTCAGCGCACCGGTAACGTCCGGCAAATTGCCCAGCTCGGCAAAGGCCTGACGAATGTTCAGGTCGCTGCTGTCTGCCGACCAGTCGTTATAGGTTTTCTGACCGTCGGCCAGCATCGCCTTAAAGCGCGTCGTCGCGCCATTTTCCAGCGTCTGTTTGTGCTCAACATTCAGCTCAACGTAGGTATCCGCTTCGTTCCCCAGACGCCCGATGGTCCCACCCGTTTCCCCTGCGGGTGTCAGATAAGGACCGCTTTTGCTGCTGGAGGCAGCGTCGTTCATCAGCAGCCCGGAACGGGCGTAACCGTGAAACTCAAAACCGCCTGTCCGATCGGCTTTCTCTTCCAGCGCCGTGGTACGTTGCGCCACCGCCTGTGTGGAGGTTTGCGCTTCCTGCTGTGCAGCCACCAGTTGCTGCGTTTTCTGTTCCGCTGCCGTGGCGCGTTTTTCAGCAACCTGCGCACGGGTTTCCGCCTCCTGCAAACGCTGCTCCAGCGCTGCCAGGCGCGCTTCGATACGGGTCATATCCGTCTGGGCAAAAACAGAGGTACTGCCGGCCAGCATGCCTATCATCACGGCAAGTCTGCGTTTTTTATACATTTTGTCGCATCCCTAATAACTATCGGTAAAAGTGCTAAATTGCTAAACCGGTTTAGGTGAGTGATACTAAACCGTTGAATTTTGAATCGGCAACGTTTTTTGCTAAACCGTTTTACTAAGTGTGATCGAGGCGACAATTCAGGCCCCCGACCGGAGGCCTGGCGACGTGAATTACAGTTCGTGATGATAAGGCAGCGCGGTCATTGCCCCTTTTGCGGTTGTCGCCAGCGCTCCGCAGCGCTGCGCTAACGTGATGACCTCTGAGAGACGGGCCTGGCCATGACGTGCCAGACCGAACAGCAGCCCGGCGACGAAAGCATCCCCCGCACCGGTGGTATCAATGCATTCCACGGGTGATGCAGGATAGTGCGTCAACGCGCCTCCCTGCCAGGCGGTCACGCCCTCTTTTCCCTGCGTCACCAGCACCAGTCTGGCCGGACAGGTGCGCATTAGCTCCGCCAGCCCCTCATGGACCTGCGCATTTCCGGTCAAGA
The DNA here is from genome assembly GCF_014893445.1 of Enterobacter cloacae complex sp. P29RS. Taxonomy (NCBI): domain Bacteria; kingdom Pseudomonadati; phylum Pseudomonadota; class Gammaproteobacteria; order Enterobacterales; family Enterobacteriaceae; genus Enterobacter; species Enterobacter cloacae complex sp. P29RS. Next base: position 54,904 of record NZ_JADBPZ010000001.1, read on the forward strand.
ACGCCAGCTCTTCCACCGAGATTTTCACCACATCTGCACAGGCTAATGCCCGCTCAAGACACTGGCGCAGCTCGACTTCATCGTGCCAGAGATCGGCGCGGATATTGGGGTCAAAGCTGACGAATCCCCCCGCCAGTCTGATAGCGGACATCGCCTGAAACGTCGCGGAACGACTGGGTTCGGCGCTGAGCGCGATAGAGCAGACGTGCAGCCACTCCCCGGCGCGGAATGGCGGGAGATCGGCAGAGTCGAGGAATAAATCAGCGCTCGGGCGAACCATAAAGGTAAAGGAACGTTCACCGTCGTTATCGAGATCCACCACCACCGTGGAGGTGCGATGCTGCGGGTCCAGGCGCAGCCATTCTGTATTAACCTGCTCATCCGCAAGCGTTTTTTGCATAAAACGCCCGAAGGGGTCGTCGCCCACCCGGCCTATAAAGGCGCTTCTGCCTCCCAGACGCGCTACCCCTACCGCAACGTTGGCCGGTGCGCCGCCAGGACATTGCAGCAGTTTGCCCTCTCCGTCGGGCAACAGATCCACCACTGCATCGCCAAGTACCCAGATCGTCTCCATATAACCTTCTTAGCTAAATAATGTTAAACCGGTTTAGCTATTTAAGCACAGGCAGGGTGTCGGGGAAATATGGCGAGGGAAAATTTGCTTAACCTACCCGTTGGGGCCAGTGGATATCACCCACGCCATTGAGCTGCGGGCGGGCGAACAAAAAGCCCTGGAAGCGGCGAATACCGGCGGATTCAAGCCAGCACCACTCTTCTACCTTCTCAATGCCTTCTGCGACCAGCGTAATCTCCAGATCGGTGCAGCAGCTGATTATCGACTTCACAATCGCCTGCTTGGGCCCGCTCAGGTGGATATCGCTGACGATCTCTCTGTCGATTTTGAGCTTATCCGGCTGGAATCGGGTGAGCAGCGAAAGACCAGCATAGCCGGAACCAAAATCATCTATCGCCAGCCCAACCCCTTCCGCCCGCAGCTGTTTAATGGCGCTGTTAAACTGGTTAAAGCCGGATATCATCTCGTTCTCAGTGACTTCGATGACCACCTGCTCTGGCTGTAGACCGTGCTTTTTGATCTGCGTTACCAGGAACTCTACCGCACCCGGCACGTTAACCAGCGACATTGGCAGCAGGTTCACCGCCAGTTTGTGGCTGCCGATGCCCAGCTTTTGCGCCAGCGCAAAGGTCCAGGCTTTGGTTTGCAGGTCGACTTCGTAAATCTGTTCACGATCGAGACTACGAAAGAAATGCTCCGGGCTGCCGCCGTCGTTTCCGCGTATAAGCGCTTCGAGAGAACTGATTTTGCCTTCGGACGGCTCGACAATGGGTTGCAGCGCAAACTGGCAGGGCTGTCCCGCCAGCAGACCTAACCCTTTACCAAACGGCGCGCTCTCTCGCGAAAGCGTCCATTTATCAGGCTCATAGTCCGAAGCGGGTGGGATAGCGGTTTTGCCGGCGATAAAGGTCTGAATAAATTTGAAGACCCGATCCTCAGAAGTCAGGTAGCTTTCCAGCTTGCTGTAATGCAGAACCGATGCCAGAACCGCTTTCGGGGTCTGAATGTCCAGGTTAAACAGCAGCATTCCCACGTCTTCGAAACGTCGGCGCGGACCGTAATCGCGCATCAGCTCCACCACGCCGGTATGCCGGTTGTCCGCACGGATGGTGTTAAAAAGCGCGACGACGTTCTGTTCCGTGCCTTCGAGAATTTGCAGAACGTCACGTCCACTGGAGAGAAGAATGCCTGAGATGCCCTGCTCCGTATTACGGATCCTGGCCTTTTCAACCAGCGCGCTTAACGCTGCGGAGGTGCAGGTTAAGCTCAACTGGCTTCGATAAATGAGAGTTGTCAGCACAGAAACGGGGTCCGGTATGGGGTATACGCCTGAACGGTACTGTTTAACACAGTTCCCCGGTGTGACCTAATCTATTGCACGTCGGGCTTAATTCTCCCCGAGACGGCTGTCGATCCGCGTCTGCATATAGTCGTAGAAAGGATTCGACGTTACGCGCATTAACGCATCTTTACCGACGCTCAGAACTGAGGTTTCTCCCCACAGGGCTATCGTCCCGAGACTGATTCCATAGCGGTTTTTCACCTCAGGATGGCGGCCATACAGATCGTCTTCAGGCGGGAACGGAATGGCAATATGCGACAGGGAATAAACTTCCTGCGGATACGAGACCGACAGCGGCGTCACCGTTTCCCGGGTGCTGCCCGCTGGCGTTGTCTTTGCCACCATATCAAACCTGTCGGGGCTGGCATTGGTCACGATTGTGACACTGTAACGTCTTTTCGCCTCGGGCAGCAGGTCAGCCACCGCCGTCCAGGATGATGGCCTGAACAGTGGACGGAAACTCCCGGCCTGATTGATGTCAAATACCACCAGTTCGCTGCCATTTGCCGGAAGCTGGTCAAACAGCCCGCTGACTACGGCGCGGGTACTGACCGTTGAATCCATGACCGACTGAAACGCCAGTACCGGCGGGAGCTGCGCCAGTTTGTGATCATGAATATCGCGGTGTATCTGCTCATGCAGCGCCCGGGTAAGCAGCCAGGACTGACGTGCCGCATTCACTGGGAACGAATTGTATTTATAAGGATTATATTCCGGCGAAATGTTGAGCCACGCGGCTTTGGCAAACGCCGGTAACATAGCCGGTAGCCCGGCGAATCCGGCAAAGCGCGCAAACGCCGTGACGCCAATCATCGGTGAGAGCAACACGATCTGCTGAGGTTTACGCAGTTCAGGCGCATCAAGGGCGTCGAGGGCGTATTTCATCGCCAGCGCACCGCCGTTGGAATAGCCCACCAGGTGCAGGGGGAGATCGTTCCCTGTCAGGCGTGTTGCTTCACGAACCGCAAGGCGCGTAGCTGCCAGCCACGCCTCCCAGTCAACGTCTGTCAACGCGCCCGGCGCCGTGCCGTGTCCGGGCAAACGAGGCACTACGGCCACAAAGCCGTGCTTTTGATAATTCACGGCCAGACGCCTGACGCTGTAGGGCGAATCCGTCAGACCGTGCAACAACACTACCGCCCCGCGCGGCTTTCCGGCAGGCATCAGCACAAACGACCGGTTTGCATCCGGAGTAAAGTGTCCTGGCCACACCAGGCTCTGACGGTAATAGCGGTTCAGCGGCGTGCGCTCTGCGGGGGTGACTTTCGCCGTCACCTCAGCATCAAGAGCGGTGAAGATGGCGTTTTCCCGCGCGACATAAGCTGCGAAGGTCGCGTTATCCATCTCCTGCACGGACATTTCGTCAGCCCGCCATGTATGCCAGTGATGCAGGGCCGGCCCCTGCTGCGAAAGATAAACCCGCACCGCCAGCAGAACGAGCACAATGATCCCGATGACCATCGCTATTTTTTTTGCGAGAGCCATCAGGCGCACGCTGACCCGCCAGGGCAAATTCGCCATGTAAGGCTCCCTCTCTTATCCACAGAGCTTTCATCTTACCAAAAAATGTGAAGAGGCTGTCGTATTCACCAAATAGATACCGCTCAGGCCGGACACTGCACCAAAAGTGAACTACGCTGCACAAATGTTGAGCATCTGTTAAACAAATATTGCATTAACTTTGCTGCACAGCGCGTTTTCGCCGCAATGTGAACATGGCACGCGTCCTGCATTGTTAATCTGATAACAGAAACCCGGCCTTTGACAGCCAGTTAACAGCGAGGCGGTATGACGACCAAACCAGAGGTGTTGAGCCGTATCGAAGCGACCTTCAGCCAGCTCACCCCGAGCGAAAAGCGGGTGGCAAGCTGGATGCTGGCGCACGTCGGGCAGATCCCCTTTGAAACGGCTGAGAGCGTGGCGCTGGCCACGGCCACCAGCGGGATCACCGTCGGACGCTTTCTGCGCAAGCTGGGCTATCGCAACCTTGATGACGCCAAAAAAAGCCTGCGCGATCCCCATCAGCCCTGGGGCATAAACGAGCGTCTGGATTCCTGGAAACAGCAACAGCCGCTGTCGGATCGCCTTCAGCACTCCCTGTCACTGGAGGTGGACGCCATTGCCCATGTCTACCAGCTGGCGCAAAGCGAAACGTTCAGGCAGGTGGTCCAGCAACTTTCCCATGCCGACGCCGTCTTTGTGCTGGGGATCCAGTCCACGCGCGGGATCGCCAATGCGTTCTTCAGCCATCTGGAGTATCTGCGCCCGCGGGTAAGCTATTCCGAAGGGCTCTCCGGTAGCTGGGTGGAGTCGCTTAACTCCGGCTTTGCTAACCCGTATATCGTGCTCACCGATACCCGCGCCTACTCCGCCATTGCCCGCCAGTACTGCCGCGTGGCGAGCGAAAAAGGCCTGGCGATGGCACTGATCACCGATATCTGGTGCCCGTGGGCGCGGGATTACCCGATTGATTTACTCCAGGTGAAAACCGATACCGGCCATTTCTGGGACTCGCTGGCGCCGGTGAGCTGTCTGTTCAACCTGCTGCTGTCGGGCGTCGTGGAGGCGCTGGGGGAAGCGCTGCCGGAACGTCTGGCAATCAACCGACAACTACAACAAGAATTTGGTCAATTTGAACGCTAAAGGAGCGGAGCTATGCCTGAAGAGAGTCAACTGATTGATGTGGCGAAAACCTTTCCCACGCTGCATATCGATCTGAAATACGCGACCGCCGATAACATCACTGGCCGCCCGATCTACCAGCACGCCGCGTGCCTGTTGCATACGGATGCCGCCACAGCGCTGGCGAAAGCGATCAGCATCGCCGCGCTGGCCGGTCTGAAGCTGGTGGTTTACGACGCCTACCGCCCCCAGCAGGCGCAGTCGCAACTCTGGGATGCCTGCCCCAATCCGGAATACGTGGTGGATGTCGCAATTGGCTCTAACCACAGCCGGGGCACCGCCATTGACGTCACGCTGATGGATGAACACGACAACGTGCTGGATATGGGCGCCGGGTTTGACGAAATGCACGACCGTTCTCATGCCTGGCACCCTTCCGTTCCGCCCGAGGCGCAGCGAAATCGTCTGCTCCTGAACGCCGTTATGTACGGCGGCGGTTTTGTGGGCATCAGCAGCGAGTGGTGGCATTTCGAACTGCCGAACGCCGCCAGCTACCCGCTGTTAGATGACCAGTTCGCCTGTTATCCGACCACACACTCACTCTAATTCTGGAGCCCGGCCATGAAAACTACGCTGCTTACATCCCTGATTGCCGCTACGCTCGCCCTGAGCGCCCTTCCCGCTCTGGCGGCGGTGCCAAAAGATATGCTGGTGATAGGGAAAGCTGCCGATCCGCAAACGCTGGATCCGGCGGTCACTATCGATAACAACGACTGGACGGTGACCTACCCCTCGTACCAGCGTCTGGTGAAATACAAGCCTGGCACCACGGAGGTGGAAGGCGATCTGTCGACGGGCTGGAAGGCGTCAGACGACCAGAAAGTGTGGACGTTCACCCTGGCGGATAATGCAAAATTCTCCGACGGCACGCCGGTGACCGCCGAAGCGGTCAAGCTGTCGTTTGAACGTCTGCTTAAAATCAACCAGGGACCTTCCGAAGCGTTCCCGAAAGATTTGAAAGTGGACGTGGTGGATGAGCATACGGTGAAATTCACCCTCAGCCAGCCGTTTGCCCCGTTCCTCTACACGCTGGCCAATGACGGCGCGTCGATTGTCAACCCGGCGGTGCTGAAGGCCAATGCCGCCGACGACGCACGCGGTTTCCTGGCGCAAAACACCGCGGGTTCCGGACCGTTTATGCTGAAAAGCTGGCGGAAAGGTCAACAGCTGGTGGTGGTGCCCAACCCACACTGGCCAGGTGAAAAGCCGCACTTTAAGCGCGTCTCGGTGAAGATTATCGGTGAAAGCGCCTCGCGTCGCCTGCAACTTTCCCGTGGCGATCTGGATATCGCCGACGCCCTGCCGGTGGATCAGCTTGCTGCTCTGAAGCAGGAAGGCAAAGTGGCCGTGGCGGAATACCCGTCCCTGCGGGTGACCTACCTCTATCTGAACAACAGTAAGCCTCCGATGAATCAGGTGGATTTGCGCCGCGTGGTCTCCTGGGCGACCGATTACCAGGGGATGGTGGAAGGCATTCTCAGCGGGAACGGCAAGCAGATGCGCGGCCCGATCCCGGAGGGCATGTGGGGCTTCGATGCGAACGCCATGCAGTACAGCTTTGACGAGGCCAAAGCCAAAGCGGCGCTGGAGAAAGTCAAAGATAAACCTGCCAGCCTGACGTTCCTCTACTCCGATAACGACCCGAACTGGGAGCCTATCGCCCTCTCCACGCAGGCGAGCCTGGGCAAGCTGGGGATTAACGTCAAGCTCGAGAAACTGGCGAACGCCACCATGCGCGACCGCGTCGGCAAAGGTGATTATGACATTGCGATTGGTAACTGGAGCCCGGACTTCGCTGACCCGTACATGTTCATGAACTACTGGTTCGAATCGGACAAAAAAGGGCTGCCGGGGAACCGCTCATTCTATGAGAACAAAGAGGTCGATGCGCTGTTGCAGGCGGCACTGAAAACCACCGATCAGGCGGAACGCACCAAAGATTACCAGCAGGCGCAGAAAGTGGTGATTGACGAGGCGGCTTACGTTTATCTGTTCCAGAAGAACTACCAGCTGGCGATGAACAAAGAGGTCAAAGGCTTCACCTTTAATCCGATGCTTGAGCAGGTCTTTAACATCGCCACCATGAGTAAGTAACGGCCCACGCCGGGGGGAAGTGTATGACGTTCTGGAGCATTGTGCGCCAGCGCTGCTGGGGGTTAATCCTGGTGGTGGCCGGTGTCTGTATTATTACTTTTATTATTTCACACCTGATCCCCGGCGATCCGGCCCGCCTGCTGGCCGGTGATCGCGCCAGCGATGAAATCGTGCAGGGCATCCGCCAGCAACTGGGGCTGGATCAACCACTCTATATTCAGTTTGGCCGCTACGTTGAGGCGCTGGCACATGGCGATCTGGGCACCTCTATTCGCACCGGTCGCCCCGTTGCGGAAGATTTGAAAGCTTTTTTCCCCGCCACGCTGGAGCTTGCCTTTTGCTCCCTGCTGCTGGCGCTGGTGATTGGCGTGCCGCTGGGCATTTTATCGGCGGTGTACCGTAACCGCTGGCTGGATCACCTGGTGCGACTGATGGCGATGACGGGCATCTCGACGCCTGCCTTCTGGCTGGGACTGGGAGTTATCGTTCTGTTCTACGGGCAACTGCAAATTCTGCCCGGCGGCGGCAGGCTGGACGACTGGCTCGATCCGCCCGCCCACGTTACCGGTTTTTATCTGCTGGACGCTCTGCTGGAAGGCAACGGCGAGGTGTTTTTCAACGCCCTGCAGCACCTGATTTTACCCTCCCTGACCCTGGCCTTTGTGCATCTGGGTATTGTGGCGCGTCAGGTACGTTCCGCGATGCTGGAGCAACTGAGCGAGGATTATATTCGTACCGCCCGCGCGAGCGGGTTGCCGGGCTGGTACATCGTCCTGCGCTACGCCTTACCCAACGCCATGATCCCCTCCATTACCGTGCTCGGGCTGGCGCTGGGCGATCTGCTGTACGGGGCCGTCCTTACCGAAACCGTGTTTGCCTGGCCGGGAATGGGAGCCTGGGTGGTGACCTCCATTCAGGCGCTGGACTTCCCCGCCGTCATGGGCTTCGCGGTCGTGGTATCGCTGGCCTATGTCTTCGTTAATCTGGTGGTGGATCTGCTGTACCTGTGGATCGACCCGCGAATCGGGCGCGGAGGTGCCGAATGATGTTAACTCAGGAAACGCCCGTCCCTGTCAGCACCGCTAAACAGCGCATCAACTGGGCAAAGCTGTTCTGGATGTTACGCAAAAGCCCGCTCACGCTGATCGGCGGGGTCATTATGATCGTGATGCTGCTGATGATGGTGGTCTCGCCATGGATAGTCCCGCACGATCCGAACGCGCTGGATCTGACCGCGCGCTTGCAGGCACCGTCAGCCCAGCACTGGTTTGGCACCGATGAGGTGGGCCGGGATCTGTTCAGCCGCGTGCTGGTGGGCAGCCAGCAGTCCATCACAGCGGGGCTGGCGGTGGTGGTGATTGCGGGTGGCATCGGTTCGCTGCTCGGCTGTTTGTCCGGCGTACTTGGCGGGCGCGGCGACGCCATCATTATGCGCATCATGGACATTATGCTCTCCATCCCCTCGCTGGTGCTGACGATGGCGCTGGCCGCCGCGCTCGGTCCAAGCCTGTTTAACGCGATGCTGGCGATTGCGATTGTACGCATTCCGTTTTACGTGCGGCTGGCACGCGGGCAAACGCTGGTGGTGCGCCAGTTCACCTACGTGCTGGCCGCTCGCACCTTTGGCGCATCGCGCTGGCACCTGATCAGCTGGCATATCCTGCGTAACGCCCTGCCGCCGCTGATCGTACAAGCGTCGCTGGATATCGGCAGCGCCATTCTGATGGCCGCCACGCTGGGCTTTATTGGATTAGGCGCGCAGCAGCCGACCGCCGAATGGGGGGCAATGGTGGCCGTGGGGCGTAACTACGTGCTTGACCAGTGGTGGTACTGCGCGTTTCCGGGGGCGGCAATTCTGATCACGGCGGTTGGCTTTAATCTGTTTGGCGATGGTCTTCGCGACCTGCTGGATCCCAAATCAGGAGGGAAGCAGTCATGAGTGATTCCGTATTATCGATTGAAGATTTGCACCTGAGCTTCCCCATTTTTCGCGGTGACGTCCACGCGCTCAACCACGTCTCGCTGGAGATTGGCCGGGGTGAAATTGTCGGCGTGGTGGGCGAATCCGGCTCGGGAAAATCGGTCACCGCGATGCTGGCGATGCGCCTGCTGCCGGAAGGCAGTTACCATGTTCACCATGGCCGGGTCACGCTGCTCGGGGAAGATGTGCTGAACGCGTCGGAAAAACAGCTTCGTCAGTGGCGCGGCGCCAGGGTGGCGATGATTTTTCAGGAGCCGATGACGGCGCTTAACCCCACGCGCCGGATCGGCAGGCAGATGGTGGAGGTGATCCGCCAGCATCAGTCGCTTTCCCGCCGCGACGCGCAGCAGAAGGCGATCTCCCTGCTGGGCGAGATGCAAATCCCGGATGCGGCGCAGGTAATGGATCGCTATCCGTTTGAGCTTTCCGGCGGTATGCGCCAGCGGGTAATGATCGCCCTTGCCTTCTCCTGCGAGCCGGAGCTGATCATCGCTGATGAACCCACTACCGCGCTGGATGTGACCGTCCAGCTTCAGGTGCTGCGTCTGCTGAAACATAAAGCGCGCGCCAGCGGAACGTCGGTGCTGTTTATCAGTCACGATATGGCGGTGGTGTCGCAGCTTTGTGACCGGATGTACGTTATGTACGCGGGCAGCGTGATCGAAAGCGGCAGCACGCAGACCTTGATCCACCATCCTGTGCACCCCTATTCGATTGGCCTGCTGCGGTGTGCCCCGGAAAATGGTGAACCGCGCGAGATCCTCCCGGCCATTCCCGGCACGGTACCTAACCTCAGCCACCTCCCGCGCGGATGTGCTTTTCGCGAACGCTGTTTTGCTGCCGGGGCGAAATGCAGCGAAACGCCGCGCTTAATTTCCACGGGCGCAGAAGGCCAGCAGGCTGCCTGCTGGTACCCACAACAGGAGAGACGCCATGTCTGAGGTACTGCTGGAACTGGATAGCGTGCATGTGAATTTTCCTGCGCGCAAAAACTGGCTGGGGCGCGTGACGGAACAGGTACACGCCCTTAACGGCATGGATCTCCGGATCCATCGCGGCGAAACGCTGGGCGTTGTGGGGGAATCCGGCTGTGGAAAGAGCACGCTGGCGCAGCTGCTGATGGGCATGCTCAAACCGAGTACCGGGGCCTGTCAGCGCGCGAATGCAGCGGGTGGTATGCAGATGGTATTTCAGGACCCGCTCTCGTCCCTCGATCCGCGTTTACCCGTCTGGCGCACCATCACCGAGCCGGTGTGGATACAGCAACGTCGCGGCGAACGGGAGCGTCGTCAGTTGGCTGAAACGCTGGCGCAGCAGGTTGGGATTCGAGCGGAATATCTTGACCGCCTGCCGCATGCGTTTTCGGGCGGACAGCGCCAGCGCATCGCTATTGCCCGGGCGCTCTCTTCGGATCCGGACATCATCGTGCTGGATGAACCCACCAGCGCGCTGGATATTTCCGTCCAGGCACAGATCCTCAATTTGCTGGTTGCCCTGCAACAGCAGCGAAATCTGACCTACGTGCTGATCTCGCACAACGTCTCGGTGGTCCGGCACATGAGCGACCGGGTGGCGGTAATGTATCTGGGGCAAATCGTGGAACTGGGTCCGGCGAACCAGGTGCTGGGTCAGCCGCGCCATCCTTATACGCAGCTGCTACTTGACTCCGTTCCCCGGACCGGAGAACCGCTGGATGAGGATCTGGCGTTGCGAAAAACCGATCTTCCGGGTAATCGCCACCTGCCCGTTGGGTGCTATTTCCGCGACCGCTGTTCGCTGGCGACGCAGGGATGTGAACAGCCGCAACAGCTCCAGCCCTCTTCCGCAAGCCGAAGCGTGCGCTGCTGGCGTAACCGTTAAAAATGAGCCGGGCATGCGCCCGGCCCGATATCAGTTCAGTTTGTAATCCAGCGTGATTTCCGCTTTCAACAGCTGCGAGACCGGGCAACCGGCCTTGGCTTTCTGGATAATGCCGTCGAACTGCTGCGGATCGATACCCGGTACCGTCACCTTGCTTTGCAGCGCGACTTTGCTGATGGCAAAACCGCTGTCGGTTTTATCCAGCGAGACATCCGCCGTGGTATCGATGGAATCGGCGGTATAACCCGCTTCGCCCAGCATTAGCGACAGGGCCATAGAGAAACATGCCGCGTGCGCTGCGCCAATCAGCTCTTCCGGGTTAGTCCCTTTCTCGCCCTCGAAGCGGGTGTTAAAGCCGTAAGGTTGCTGGTTAAGGACGCCACTTTCGGTCGATACCGTCCCTTTGCCGCGTTTGATGTCGCCAGACCAGTGTGCTGAACCGTGCTTATGAATCGTCATTCTTGCTCTCCTTTTGGCTTACAAAGGGATAAGTATAGGACGCATAATCTATTTTGCAGGGAAGACAGACTAGTCCGATCGCGTGGCAAGGTGGTTTGCCAGCGCGTCGAGGAACACACGCTGCGCCGCAGGCTGATAGTCTCGCGACTGATAAATACCAAAAATGCCGATCGGTTTTGGCGTATAGGCGCTGAGCACCGGCACCAGGCTTCCCTGCCGTAGCGCCGCGTCGGCCTCGCGCTCGGGCAGCATGGCAATACCACAGTGATTTATCGCCGCCTCCATCAGCAGAGATGAGATGCTGGCGCTGAGATTGCCGCTGACCGCCGTCGTGACCGGCTCCCCTGCCGGCGTAAAAAAACGCCACGACTGACCGGCAAAAAAGCTGTAATGCAGGCAGTTGTGCCGGGCTAAGTCTTCCAGCTCCTCTGGAACGCCCCGGCTTACAAGGTAGTGCGGCGAGGCGCAAAGCACGGACCGACACTCTCCCAATCGGCGAGCGATCATACCCGGTTCGGGGTTATCGGTGATGCGGATCGCCACGTCAATTCGCTCGCCCACCAGGCTCACCGGATGGTTGTTAACATCCAGCTCAATGCGCAGTTGAGGGTAACGCTGCAACAGTTCGGGCAGCACCGGAGCGATAATCTGCATCGCGGTAAAATGCGCGCAGGCGACACGAAGCGTGCCTGAGGGTAAATCCTTCACTGACTGATCTTCAATTTCCTGAGAAATTTGCGATAGCGTGCGCGTCTTTTGCAGGACTTTCTCCCCCGCCGCCGTCAGCGTCAGCTTACGGGTGGAGCGGTTAACCAACCGCGCCCCAGCCCACTTCTCCATCTGCTCCAGATAACGGCTCACCATCGGACGGGAGATCCCCAGCGCCCGCGCCGCCGCGCTTAAACTCCCCAGCTCACAGATGCGGTTGTACACCTGGGCGGCAATAACGCGATCCATTTTGACCTCCATTTGCTCGATCTATGAAACTAAGCATCTCCTGTTTCAGGAATTCTGGCAAATGAAGAGATCCGTACAATAGAGACTTTCCTGAAGAACAGAGACATGACCATGACTATCGCCCGCCTTGCTTTGCTGACAACCCTTTTCACTCCGGCCGTCTTTGCCGCTCCGTTGACCGTTGATACGTATAACCCGCAGGAAAAAGGCATTTTTGCCGTTTCTTCCACGCTGGTATCTGGCCCGAAAGAGGCGGTACTGTTTGACGCCCAATTCAGCGTGAAAGATTGCGAAGCGCTGGTAGAAAAAATTCGCCACAGCGGTAAAACGCTGAACAAAATCGTGATCACTTCCGGCGATCCGGATTTCTATTTCGGCCTGCAACCGCTGATGAAAGCCTTCCCTAATGCCAAAGTTGTCGCCACGCAACAGGTGGTGGACCATATCAGGGCCACAAAAGACGCGAAGCTCGCCTTCTGGGGGCCACAGATGAAAGATGGCGCGCCGACGCAGCTCTATGTGCCGCAAGTGCTTGCCTCAACCACCTTTATGATTGACGGTGAGAGAGTAAGCATTGAAGAGCCTGAAAGCTATGCGGCGTACGTCTGGATCCCATCCGCCAAAACCATCCTCGGCGGCACGGGCGTCTCATGGGGCATTCACGTCTGGACGGCGGATACCCAAACGCCGGAAAGCCGTAAACAGTGGCAGCAGACGCTGGATAGCATGGCTGCCCTTAAGCCCGAACGCGTTATTCCGGGCCACTACCTTGGGACACCGCCAGCGGGTACCGGCGCTATCGACTTTACCCGTCGCTATCTACAGCAGTTTGAACAGGCCCTCACGACGCATAAAGAATCAACTGGCGTCATCAACGCGATGAAAAAACAGTGGCCGAACCTGGCGGAAGCCAGTTCGCTGGAACTGAGTGCCAAAGTGAATACCGGCGAAATGAAGTGGTAATAAGCTGATTATCTCCTGCTATATTTAAATTTTTTATAGCAGGAGTTTACTATGACATCGTCAGTAAGGGGTATTGACCATATCGGTATTACGGTGCCCGACATTGAAAAAGCCACCCTATTTTTTGAACGCGCTTTCGGCGCACAGGTTTTATATCATTCTGTCGATGCAGAAACCGATAATATCGATCAGCCCGCCCAGCAGCACACCTTAAAATTATTTCCCGGCACTAAAATTCATGCCATTCGCATGCTTGTTATGCCGCACGGACCCGGCATAGAACTTTTCGAAATGCATGGCCCTGAACAGGGAATGCCCGCTCGCGCCAGCGACTTTGGACTTCAGCATTTTGCTGTTTATGTTGATGATTTTGATAGTGCCATCGCGGCTTTCACCGCCGCCGGCGGCGAGATGTTCACCGCGCCGAAGCCGCTTAGCTTTCCGGATGAGCAAGGTGAAGGCAATGCTTTCTGCTATGGTCAAACCCCCTGGGGCAGCATTGTGGAATTGATCTCCTGGCCGACGCCCATGCCTTATGAAAAAACCACGAATTTACGCCGCTGGAAACCCTGAGTTTTATTTCTGTGCTACGGGAGATGTTATTTTTAATTCCAGGACGAATCTGAACCACAACGGCAAAAATATTTGCCAATCTGAATGTGAATTACGATTTTGCACGCCGTAACATTAAACAGACAACGACACGGAGGCAGCATGTTTACTTATTACCCGGCACATACCACAGCAGCACAACCGGAACTTGTTAACGCGATCGCACAAGGTCTTCACGCCGAGCACGGTGTTGTTACTGAAGATGACATTTTGATGGAACTGACCAAGTGGGTGGAAGCCACGGACAATGACATCCTCAGTGACATCTACCAGCAAACCATCAACTATGTGGTTAGTGGGCGAAACGCACCTCTGTAAAAACCTGCTAAGCTGGATCTGCAACCTAAGGGGTTACATTTCGTTTGCGTAAGCAAGCTTGTCCTTAAAACTATCAACAGGATTGAGGAGTTAACATGAAATCGAACCGTCAGGCACGCCATATTCTGGGACTGAACTACAAGCTTTCTAACCAGCGTAAAGTGGTTATTGAGGAGGGTAGCGAAACGCAAGTTACCCACGCCACCGGCAGGAAACGCCCTTCCGGCAAGTAAGTTCCGGCACGAAATTCACAACACCATCGGTAATCCCGATGGTGTTTTTGTTTATGTGTTGCGGTAATTAATATTCAGCTCCTTTATAATACCAACCGACCGCACCCCGTAGCACAGGCCAGAAAGATGACAAACAGCAGTGTCAGGGACGGATCTTCTTAAAAAGAGTGAGTGACATGGACAACAAACTGAAAAAACATCGTTCCCTTTATATTCCTTACGCCGGTCCGGTTTTACTGGAGTTCCCCCTTCTGAACAAAGGCAGCGCCTTTAGCATGGAAGAGCGCAGCAGCTTTAACCTGCTGGGCCTGCTGCCTGAAGTGGTTGAAACCATTGAAGAACAGGCAGAACGTGCCTGGATCCAGTATCAGGGCTTTAAAACCGAAATCGATAAACACATCTACCTGCGTAATATTCAGGACACCAACGAAACCCTCTTCTACCGCCTCGTGCAGAACCATCTTGAAGAGATGATGCCCGTCATTTACACCCCCACCGTCGGCGCGGCGTGTGAACGCTTCTCAGAGATCTACCGTCGTTCCCGCGGTGTGTTCATCTCTTATCAGAACCGTCACAACATGGATGACATTCTGCAAAACGTGCCTAACCACAACATCAAGGTGATCGTGGTGACCGATGGCGAACGTATTCTGGGCCTCGGTGACCAGGGCATTGGCGGGATGGGGATCCCCATCGGTAAGCTCTCGCTGTATACCGCCTGCGGCGGGATCAGCCCGGCCTACACCCTGCCGGTGGTACTTGACGTGGGGACCAATAACCAGCAACTGTTGAACGATCCGCTGTACATGGGCTGGCGTCACCCGCGCATTACCGACGACGAGTACTATCAGTTTGTGGATGATTTCATCCAGGCCGTGAAGCACCGCTGGCCTGACGTGCTGTTGCAGTTCGAAGACTTCGCACAGAAAAACGCCATGCCGCTGCTGAACCGCTACCGCGATGAGATCTGCTCGTTCAACGATGACATTCAGGGCACTGCGGCAGTGACCGTCGGTACGCTGATTGCTGCGAGCCGTGCGGCAGGCAGTCAGCTCAGCTATCAGAAAATTGTCTTCCTGGGTGCAGGCTCCGCGGGCTGCGGCATCGCCGAGCAAATTATTGCCCAGACCCAGCGCGAAGGCTTAAGCGAAGAGCTGGCCCGCTCCCGCGTCTTTATGGTGGACCGTTTTGGCCTGCTGACCGACGGCATGCCAAACCTGCTCCCGTTCCAGACCAAACTGGTGCAGAAGCGCGAAAACCTGAAAAACTGGGATACGGATAACGAAGTGCTCTCGCTTCTTGACGTGGTGCGCAACGTGAAGCCGGACATTCTGATCGGCGTGTCCGGGCAGACCGGCCTCTTCACGGAAGAGATTATTCGCGAGATGCACAAGCACTGCGAACGCCCTATCGTGATGCCGCTGTCTAACCCGACTTCACGCGTGGAGGCAACGCCGCAGGACATCATCGCCTGGACCGAAGGTAAGGCACTGGTCGCAACCGGCAGTCCGTTTGATCCGGTGGTGTGGAAGGACAAACTCTACCCCATCGCGCAGTGCAATAACTCCTATATCTTCCCGGGTATTGGTCTGGGAGTTATCGCCTCCGGCGCGTCCCGCATCACCGACGAAATGCTGATGTCCGCGAGCGAAACGCTGGCAGGTCACTCTCCGCTGGTGAATAACGGTGAAGGCCTGGTACTGCCGGAGCTGAAAGACATTCACAAAGTGTCCCGCGCAATTGCCTTCGCGGTAGGCAAAATGGCGCAGCAGCAAGGCGTCGCGGTGAAAACCTCTGCCGATGCGTTGCAGCAGGCGATTGATGATAACTTCTGGATGCCGGAATACCGTAGCTATCGTCGTACTTCGATTTAAATCGGAGTTTTGAACGTTCCCTCTCTTCACAAGGGAGAGGGAACGTGAAGTCCCTTCTCCCTTTTTCCTCTAATTCCCTTAATCCTGCCTATAAATGCTTTGTTGAAAGTCACTCATGATAATTTGGCTTTAAAAATGCAGCAGGATCGATCATTTGAAAAATGCATTCCTAATCAAAAATCTATATCCTTTTAAAATATATAAATTTTACATAACACTTCTTGCCTAACAAATAGTTTTTCTTAAGAGTTTAGTAACGTTTTGCATCACTAAATTCATTTATTGAAAAAGGAGTTTTGAAATGGCAATCCCAGCATATCTATGGCTGAAAGATGACGGCGGCGCAGATATCAAAGGCGCGGTTGATGTGCAATATCGCGAGGGCAGTATTGAAGTATTAGGATTCGGTCATGGACTGCATCTACCGACAGATAATATGACAGGAAAAATCACGGGTACGCGCATGCATAGCGCTCTGGTTTTTGAAAAGGAGTTCGACAGTTCCAGCCCTTACTTATACAAGGCTGTAGCAAAAGGCCAAACGCTAAAAAGTGCCGAGTTTAAGTGGTACAAAATCAATGATGCTGGTCAAGAGGTCGAATACTTCAACATGTTCCTTGAGAACGTTAAAGTGGTCTCAATATGCCCGGTGATGCATGACGTAAAAAATCCAGCAATGGAAAAACATAATCATTTAGAAAATATTTCCCTCCGTTACGAGAAGATCACATGGCGACACTGTGACGGTAATATCATCTTTGCTGATTCCTGGAATGACAGATCATGAATCTCCTACAGTGCTTTTTCCACCTCAACGGAGGTACGTACGCTACTTTGTCTGTGCCCGGAGTTGGCTTTTTTCCTGCATTTTCAGGGAATGGTGACGCGACGAACCGTGCAGAAAGCGCAAATATACCTGATATCGGCCCACTCCCACCTGGTCGCTATTACATACTTTTACGTGGATTAGGGGGTTGGTATACTCAAACTAAGGATAGTGTTAACGCATTTTTCACCGGTTCGAATCGGAACGAATGGTTTGCATTATATCGCGATGACGGATTGATAAATGATGAGACTTTTGTGAAAGGCGTAAGGCGAGGTGAATTCCGGTTACACCCTATCGGGCCATCTGGCATAAGTAAGGGTTGTATTACACTTTATAGTCAGAGCGATTTTAAGATTCTGGCATCAGCCTTACTTCGAACTGGAGGGCAGCAATTGGGAAACTACATGATTGCACATGGCGTTGTGCAGGTCTATTAATGAAGGCGGCATTCCTTGTGTTGTTGTGGTGTATAGCCGTGTTTCTATCAATGTTCACACTCTACAAGATTGTTCCACCAGAAACGCAGTACGATTTTGTGGAGCTTTTTGGAATATATGGCGACGAAAGGATAATGGATTTTGTTTTGTATGTTTTCTTCGGCATGGCCATATTCATTGCGTCTGTAATCACGCTATCCCTGTATATGCTTATACGAAAAAGATGATTCTGGGCAGCGACGCTGCCCTTCCTTTTATCACATCACGCGCTTAGTTCTGTATCCGCAACCGAAGATATCGCTTTTTGCCGCAGTAGTATGTTCATTCTATGAAAATGTTGTATAGTGATGGTTACTAATAATCACTTAACTTATAAGGAGGCCAATTATGCTGTACTGTGAAATTTTCAATGTTTCACATACATTTGGTGATCGCACCAGCTCAAGCGTTATCGGTATCGTGCTGCGATAACTTCCGCTTGAGCGAAGACACCAACCCCTGAAATCCCTTCTCTCGGGCTTACTGAGTTATCGTCAGCGATGTTTGACGAGGCATAAACATGCCTGTAACTCTTGGGTAAGCAACAATGAGCACTTTACTCACTGCACAATCTTTACGTGTTGATACGGCGTTTGGCACGCTATTCGACTCCCTCTCCTTTACGCTGAAAAAAGGCGACCGCATTGGCCTGCTGGGCGACAACGGCTGCGGCAAAAGTACGTTGCTGAAGGTGTTGGACGGCACAGACTCCCCTGCTGCCGGAACCGTCGCATTGGCCGGATACTGTCTGATGGCGCGCGTTGAGCAACACCTGCCAGAAGCCATTTATCCCCTGACCATGCTGGATGCCGTGCTGGCGCAACTGCCCGCGACTGAACGCGAGAGTCTGCACTGGAAAGCTGAAACGCTGCTGGCGGGTATGGGCTTTACACCGCAGGACATGGCCTTAACGTCGGCAACGCTGAGCGGCGGGCAGCACACGCGTCTCCTGCTGGCGCGGGCGCTGATCGGCGATCCAGATCTGTTACTGCTGGACGAACCGAGTAACCACCTCGATTTGCCGACCCTGCTCTGGCTGGAACAGTTTTTACAGAACTGGTCCGGCAGCTTTGTGCTGGTCTCACACGACAGGCAACTATTGGATGCCGTCACCAACGGCAGCTGGATCCTGCGCGATAAGATGTTGCACTACTTCGCCCTTCCCTGCACCGCCGCGCGTCAGGCGCTGGTAGCCAAAGACGAAAGTGATGCGCTGCGGCATAAGGCGGAGCAAAAGGAGATTGATCGCGTAACCGCCAGTGCCAGACGGCTGGCCACCTGGGGCAAGGTCTACGATAACGAAGATCTGGCCCGCAAAGCCAAACAGATGGAAAAGCAGGTCGAACGGCTTAAGGAGAGTCAGACAGAGCTCACCGCAGGCAGTCCGTGGACATTAACCCTGCGCGGTGACGCCCTGCGGGCAGACCGGCTACTGGAGATGGAAAACCTAAGCGTAGCGCCTGAGCCTGGCCTGTCTGAGCTGTTTCACGTCGACATTGCGCGGCTTAGAAGTGGCGATCGCGTGGCTATCGTCGGGCGTAATGGCTGCGGCAAATCATCACTGATGAAGCTTATCTGGCGGCATTTCTCAGGTGAACCTTCAGAGGCTGGCCTGAAACTTCATCCTCGCGTGTCGCCAGGCTATTACGATCAGACGCTGAATCAGCTTTCGGAGGAGGCAACAATCTTTGACGCACTGGAGCCTTTCGCGCCAGATCCGCAGACCCGTAAAATGGCCCTCATCAGTGCCGGGTTCCCGTGGGCGCGTCACGGACAAAAAGTCAGTACGCTGAGCGGTGGGGAACGTTCGCGCCTGCTGTTCATCGGCCTGACGCTTGCTCGCTATAGCCTTCTGATGCTGGATGAGCCAACCAACCACCTGGACATGGAAGGCAAAGAGGCGCTGGCGGAAACACTGCAACAGTTTGAAGGCGGAGTGCTGCTGGTGAGCCACGATCGTCAGTTAATTAGCCAGAGTTGTAACCGCTACTGGCTGATTGAGGACGGCAGGCTTAGCGAATGGCACGATGCGGAGGCGGTGTTTGAGCGCCTGCGTGCGAGCACCGGTCCGGTGGTGCCTGAGGCGTCGAAGACTGCATCGAAGGCACCACCTTCAGCGTCTGACGATCTGCTCGGACGCCTGGTTGCCCTGGAAATGCTGCTGGAAGAGGATTTGGCGCGCAAGCCAAAACACCAAAAACCGCAGTTGCAGGCGCAATGGCGAAGAGAGATTGAGGAGATAGAAGCCCAACTATAAATCTGTACCCGGCGGTCGTTACGCCGGGTTTTTTACGTTAGCGTTTTCCCCTACTGATTATTAGAGGATCACCGTATTCTTAATCTGAAACTGAATTAATTGATGACATTATGTTGCGGTTGCCTTGCATTACAGCGCCAAAGTATTAATCCTTAATGGGTATTACACCTGCTATGCAGATACTCATTAGTAAAAGGAGAAACACATGAAGGCTGCTGTTGTCACTCAGGATCATCAGGTTAACGTTACAGAGAAAACCTTACGCGCGCTCAAACATGGTGAAGCGCTGCTGAAGATGGAGTGCTGTGGCGTTTGCCATACCGATCTCCATGTTAAAAATGGCGATTTTGGCGACAAGACCGGGGTGATCCTCGGCCATGAAGGGATTGGTATTGTCAAAGAGATTGGTCCGGGCGTCACGTCACTGAAAGTTGGCGATCGTGCAAGCGTGGCATGGTTCTTCGAAGGCTGTGGCCACTGTGAATATTGTAATACCGGCAACGAAACTCTGTGCCGTGACGTAAAAAACGCGGGTTACTCCGTCGACGGCGGCATGGCAGAAGAGTGCATCGTGACCGCGGATTACGCGGTTAAAGTCCCGGAGGGGCTGGACTCTGCGGCGGCCAGCAGCATCACCTGCGCTGGGGTCACCACCTACAAAGCGGTAAAAGTCTCTGAGATCAAACCCGGCCAGTGGATTGCGATCTATGGCCTTGGCGGTCTGGGCAACCTCGCACTGCAATACGCCAAAAATGTCTTTAATGCGAAAGTTATCGCCATTGACGTGAATGACGAGCAGTTGAAGCTCGCTGCCAGCATGGGCGCAGACTTAACCGTGAACTCCCGCAGTGAAGATGCGGCAAAAGTGATTCAGGAGAAAACCGGCGGCGCACATGCGGCAGTGGTGACGGCGGTAGCGAAAGCGGCCTTCAACTCTGCTGTTGACGCGGTTCGCGCCGGAGGCCGCGTGGTGGCTGTTGGCCTGCCGCCGGAAGCGATGAGCCTGGATATTCCACGTCTGGTCCTGGATGGGATTCAGGTGGTGGGCTCTCTGGTGGGTACTCGTCAGGATCTGCTCGAAGCCTTCCAGTTTGCGGCTGAAGGTAAGGTGGTTCCGAAAGTCACGATGCGCCCACTGGAAGATATCAACGCCATCTTTAAAGAGATGGAACAGGGCCAGATCCGTGGCCGTATGGTGATTGATTTACGTTCTTAACCGCGGTGGCCGGGTAGCGGGTTTGCCCTGCCCGGCCTGTCACGTAGACGAACGGCGATCGGAAATCCACTCCTGAACCTCGATCTGGAACGTGTCCGGCGCTTTTCGATACATCTTCCGCGCCAGATCCAGGATGGTATGGCGTCCTAACTCCTCTTCCATCCGCTGCTGCGCGCTGTCCATAACCGATCGCACCCCGCACGGTCCGTCACAGACCCAGGCCGGTGGCGTTTCATCAAATACCGCCAGGCGCTGACGCACTTCCCGACATTCGAACATATTCTTATCGCCGTCGATGGCGTGCGCCACGTCCAGCACGCTGATCAGCTCTGCCGGACGCGCCAGCCGGAATCCTCCCCCCTTGCCTTCGGTGCTGATAACCAGCCCCGCGCGTGACAAACGAGTGAAAATCTTCCCAAGATAGTCGTACGGTACGCCCTGCAAGGCCGCCATCTCCCGGACGCTCATCTCACGCTCATTGCCTTTTGCATCCACCATACACATCAGGCTATGAATGCCATATTCCACACCAGAACTGTAAAACGCCATGGCTCACTCCGGGTCATTGTTCGCTGCATTATAACGAATTTTAACTCAGAAAGAAGTTGTCGCAGTTAACTCCGACAAGTATAGTGGCAGTTATGTCAGACACACAGCCTGACGAACAAAAGGATCGAGTATGAAAAAGCAGATTTTAATTGTGGGTAGTGGGTTTTCCGGTATGTGGGCTGCGGTCAGCGCCGCGCGTCTTTCTGCTCTGGAAGGTAATAATAGCCTCAGCATTGCCGTGCTGGCCCCGGTGCCGGAACTGCGCGTTCGTCCACGTTTTTATGAAGAGAACGTGTCGACGATGGTCGCGCCACTGACCGAACTGTTTGCTGAGCTGGGTATTGCCTTTATTTCGGGCGAAGCACAACGTATTGATACCTCATCTAAAACCGTTTTGTATCGCGATTCAAACGGCGCCATTGCCGAAGTCAACTGGGAACGTCTGATCCTCGCAACCGGTAGCCAGACTAAACGTCCGCCGATTGCCGGTCTGACTGAATACGCATTTGATATCGACCAACTCGACTCCGCCAGGCTGTTCGAGCAACATCTTGATTCGCTGGTTTCGCGCCCCTCCACCCCAGAACGCAATACCGTGGTCGTGTGTGGCGGCGGTTTTACCGGCATTGAGCTGGCAACGGAACTCCCTGATCGTCTTCGCACCCGCTTCGGCGCCGATACAAAGACTAAAGTGATCGTAGTTGAAAGAGGTGCAACCATTGGCGGGCGTTACAGCGAGGCGCTGCGTAACACCATTGAAGAAGCAAGCAACGCTCTGGACGTTGAATGGCGTTTAAACAGTGAAATTGAAGCTATTGATGCCAGCGGCGTGACGCTGAAAAACGGAGAGCGCATTGCCAGCGCGACTGTAGTGTGGACGGCAGGGGTAGAAGCTAACCCCCTCAGCCTGCAAATTGACGGGGAACGCGACACTCAGGGACGCCTTATCGTCACCGACACGTTGCAGGTCCCTGCGCATTCGGAGGTTTACGCGACGGGTGATATGGCTCACGCCAAAACGGACGATGCGGGCAACACGGCACTGATGACCTGCCAGCACGCGATCCAGCTGGGGAAATTCGCCGGACATAACGCAGCTGCCAGCCTGTTAAATCTGGAGCCGTACCCTTACCGTCAGGTGAATTACGTCACCTGTCTGGATCTGGGTGGCTGGGGCGCGGTGTACACCGAGGGCTGGGAACAGCGTGTTAAATCCGTGCGCGAGGAAGGCAAAAAGATCAAAGTCGCCATCACCAACGAACTGATTTACCCGCCAGCAGCAGACAAAGCAGTCGCATTTGCCGCCGCTGACCCACTGGCGAAATTCGTGTAGTCCCCTCCTGTGCCCGCGACCAGCGGGCAAAGCGTGCAATCAAGCCAGCGCTCCTGCGTTGGCCTGACGCTTTTTGGCACATAAAAAACCGTACATCAACAGAGAGGTCATTGCTGAGAAGGATAAGATCGCTGCCGGAAGCGTGACATAGCTCCAGCTAAAGCCGAGCGTAATCATCATTCCACCGAAATACGCGCCTATTGCGCTGCCGAGGTTAAACGCCATTTGCCCGCCTGCGGCGCCCAGCATCTCGCCGCCTTTCGCATTTTGCAGCAGCAGTATTTGCAGCGGCGCAGAGAGCGCAAACAGCCCGGCGCAGCAGACGAACCCCATTACCAGTGAAGCTGTTTTAAGCTCGCCAAACGCGAACAGTAACAGCAGCGAAGCCACAATCACCATGTCGGTGGTGGCAGCAATGCGCAGCGGGCTAAAGCGCGACGACAGCTTGCCGCTGAAGACATTACCCAGCACCATGCCCAGCCCCATCAGCATCATGATCGCGGTCATGACGCCCTCGGAAAAGCCTGACACGTTGACCATAAACGGCTTCACGAAGCTAAACCAGGCAAACACCCCGGCATTGCCAAACATCGTTGCGGCAAAAATTAGCCACGGTTCCGGATTTTTCAGGAAGTGGAATTGTTCTGTCAGCCGGGTGGTTGTCGTGTCGTGAATGTCTGGCACCCACAGCAGAACAGAGAGGATCACCAGCGCATCAAAGACGGCAATCAAAAAGAAGGTGTAACGCCAGTTAAATTCATGTCCCAGCCAGGTCCCGAGCGGGACGCCAAGCAAATTGGCAACGGTCATCCCGGCAATCATCCCTGCTACAGCAACCGTCACCTTACCCGGTGGCGCAATTTTTGACAGGATTATCGCCCCCACACCGAAAATCGCGCCATGCGGGAAACCAGAGATTAAGCGCCCCGCCGCCAGCCCCATGTAGGTGTCAGAGAAGGTAAAGAGCGCGTTACCGACGACGCACATCGCCACCAGAAACAGCAGCGTTGTTTTCAGCGAAAATTTACTGGAGAACAGCGCCACAATCGGCGCGCCGATCACTACGCCAAAAGCGTAAAACGAAATCATATTTCCGGCGGAGGGAATCGAAATGCCCGTATCATGAGCCAGTTCTGTCAGCACGCCCATGATGCCAAATTCAGCCATCCCCAGGCCAAAGGTAGCCAGTGCTAACGAAAAAATTGTTTTTTTCATACCGCGACCACTGTTAAAAAATACGCAGCGTGCATTATTGATTAAACTTGTATGGTGAACCAGTTCAAATCAGCTTTCTGACACATTAATCCATTCATTCAGGCCGATTACACGCTTAGTACGGCCTCGATCCCGCGACCGGACCCATAGGGAGACCCGCCATGGTCAGTAAGAAGAAAACCCGTGTTGTTGATGATGTCGTTAAAAACGCGCCGCTCAAAACCAAAGCGTACGAGCAAGAGCTTCGCCGCCTCCATGTTGAACTGGTTAAGCTCCAGCAATGGGTGGTCGCCAAAGGGTTAAAGGTCTGTATTGTTTTTGAAGGGCGAGACGGCGCGGGTAAAGGCGGCGCCATCAAAGCCATCACCGAACGCGTCAGCCCCCGGGTGTTTCGCGTTGTTGCGTTACCGGCCCCCACCGATAAAGAGAAAAGTCAGCTCTATTTTCAGCGTTACGTTCCCCATCTGCCCTCTGCCGGTGAAATCGTCATTTTTGACCGGAGCTGGTACAACCGCGCAGGCGTGGAAAGAGTAATGGGTTTCTGTACCGAAGAGCAGGCCGAAAAATTTCTTGATGGAACGCCGGTAATGGAAAAAGCGATGGTCGATGCCGGTATCATATTGTTGAAATACTGGCTTGAAGTAACGCCAAAAGAGCAGGAACGCCGCCTGCGCGATCGCATTAATGATGGTCGCAAGATCTGGAAGCTGTCTCCAATGGACATAAAATCTTTCAATCTGTGGGATGAATATACCCTCGCCCGTGATGCGATGTTTAAAGCAACCGACACCGCCTGGGCGCCGTGGTTTGTGGCGCGCTCAGAAGATAAAAAACGGGTTCGGTTGAATATTATTTCGCATCTGCTTTCACAGATTCCCTATAAAGAAATTCACGTTGACAAGGTGGATTTACCGAAACGCAAGATCGGCAAAGTGAAGCCAACAAAATATCCCTTCCGGTATATTGCAGAGCGGTTTTGATACAGGGAAGCAGACCAGCACAAGCGCAGCGCCGCCGGACAATGCCGACGGCGCAAGGTTTACTTCAACCCTTCCGAACTCTCTTTTTGCGCTTCAAGACGCTCAACGTCGCGGTACCAGCGAGGATGGTGCTTCTGCGCCCAGCGGCGGCTCACCTTCCCTTCAATCATGCCTTTAATCGATCCTTTCACCCAGAATGCCATATACATATGGATCAGAATGGCGTGGATCAGAATAATGGCCGAGGTCGCGTGGATCAGCAGCGCATAACGCACCACCTGAATCGGGAAATAGTGCGCAAAATACGGACGCCAGATGATCACCCCGGTCACCAGCAGCACAAAAATCATGCTCATGATGGTCCAGAACATCATCTTCTGCCCGGCGTTATATTTGCCCACCTTCGCGACTTTATGCTCGTTGCCTTTCAGAACCTCAACAATCCCTTTTAGCCACGGAATATCCTGCTTGTCAGGGATGTTGTGATGAACGAAACGTACAAACATAAACATCAGCACCACGAAAATCAGTACGCCGAAGAACGGATGCAGAATGCGCCCCATCTGCGGTGTCCCGAAGGTTTCCGTTAGCCACTGTAGCGTCGGGAAGAAGAACGAAATGCCGGATACCGCCACCAGGAAGAAGCAGATGACCACCGTCCAGTGACAGGCGCGATCGACAAATTTTGTGCGCACTATCATTTTCGACTTACTCATGATGCTCCTCCTCGTCGTCATCCACCTCTTTATTCGGCCCGATACCGATGTAGTGATAAATCAGCCCGGCAAAGGTGGCGATAAAGCCCGCCGCTGAGAGCGGCTTAAGCGCCCC
The DNA here is from genome assembly GCF_014893445.1 of Enterobacter cloacae complex sp. P29RS. Classification (NCBI taxonomy): domain Bacteria; kingdom Pseudomonadati; phylum Pseudomonadota; class Gammaproteobacteria; order Enterobacterales; family Enterobacteriaceae; genus Enterobacter; species Enterobacter cloacae complex sp. P29RS. Next base: position 80,539 of record NZ_JADBPZ010000001.1, read on the forward strand.
TTTCCAGAGGTTGATTGAGGTATCGATCGCCGGATCCTTCGGCAGATTGTGATACAGCTCCGGCTGGTCATTGTGGTGCAGAACATACATGACGTGCGTACCGCCCACGCCCTGCGGGTTATAAATTCCGGCCTTGTCATAGCCGCGCGCTTTGAGCTTATCCACCCGCTGCTGTGCCACTTCCAGCATCTCTTTTTTGGTGCCGAAGTGGATAGCCCCGGTAGGACAGGTCTTCACGCAGGCAGGCTCCTGTCCGACGCTGACGCGATCGACACACAGCGTGCATTTATAGACCCGGTTATCTTCTTTATTGAGGCGCGGGATATTAAACGGACAGCCTGCGATGCAGTAGCCGCAGCCGATACAGTTATCCTGCTGGAAGTCGACGATCCCGTTGGCGTACTGAATAATTGCACCCGCAGACGGGCATGCCTTCAGGCAGCCCGGATCTTCACAGTGCATACAGCCGTCTTTACGGATTAGCCACTCAAGCTTGCCGTTCTGGTCGGTTTCGCTAAAGCGCATCACCGTCCAGGACTTGGCGCTCAGATCAGCCGGGTTATCGTAAACGCCAACGCAGTGCCCCACCTCGTCGCGGATATCGTTCCACTCCGAGCAGGCCACCTGGCAGGCCTTACAGCCCACGCAGGAGGAGACATCGATCAGCTTGGCGACTTCTGCCTTGTAGTCCCGCGCGCGAGGCGCGGGCGTTATCGGGTTGGTCGCGGAGCGTTTAATAATGTCTTGTGTTTCCATCGCCATTTAATCGCTCCTTACGCTTTCTCGATGTTGACCAAAAACGCTTTATACTCCGGCGTTTGCGAGTTGGAATCGCCGACGTTTGGCGTCAGGGTATTGGCGATGTAGCCTTTCTGCGCCACCCCTTCAAAGCCCCAGTGCAGCGGGATACCGACGGTTTCTACCTGCTGGCCGTGTACGTTCAGACTTTGCAGACGACGGGTGACCACCGCTACCGCGCGAATAAAGCCGCGCTTGCTGCTCACCGTCACGCGATCGCCATTGGCAATGCCTTTCGCCTTCGCCAGCGTTTCGCTTATCTCCACAAACTGTTCCGGCTGCGCGATGGCGTTAAGCCGCGCATGTTTGGTCCAGGTATGGAAATGCTCGGTCAGGCGGTAGGTAGTTCCGACATACGGGAACTTGTCCTTTTTACCTAAACGCAGCACGTCATCTTCATAGATACGCACTACCGGGCTGGAGACCACGTTCGGGTGCAGCGGATTAGTGCCGAGCGGCGTTTCCATCGGCTCGTAATGTTCCGGGAACGGCCCTTCCGCCAGCTTGTCGATGGCAAACAGACGTCCCAACCCTTCCGGCTGCATGATAAACGGCCCGGTGTTGCTGCCCGGCGCGGCGGTGCTGAAGTCCGGGATATCGTTCCCCGTCCACTTCGTGCCGTTCCACTCGATCAGCATGCGTTTCGGATCCCACGGCTTACCGTTCACGTCTGCGGAGGCACGGTTGTACAGTACGCGGCGGTTTAACGGCCACGCCCATGCCCAGCCCAGGGTATTACCCAGGCCTGACGGATCGGCGTTATCGCGGTTGGCCATCTGGTTACCCTGCTCCGTCCAGCTGCCGGTGTAGATCCAGCAGGACGAGGCCGTGGTGCCGTCGTCACGCAACAGCGCGAAGCTATTGAGCAACTGGCCTTTCTTCGCCACCAGATTGCCGTTGGCATCGTACAGGTCGGCCAGCGCCACGCCGTTGTTCTCTTTTGCCACCTCTTCGGACTCAGGATGATCCGGCTGCTTGTAGTTCCAGCTCATCTTCAGCAGCGGCTCTGCGCCTTTGCCGCCTTCGGTGCGGTACATTTCGCGCAGACGATGGTAAATCCCGGCCAGAATTTCGCCGTCATTACGCGCTTCACCCGGCGCATCCTGACCTTTCCAGTGCCACTGTAGCCAGCGGCCAGAGTTGGCAATAGAACCGTCCTCTTCCGCAAAGCAGGTCGATGGCAGTCGGAACACCTCGGTCTGAATGGATGCCGGATCGACATCGTTAGACTCGCCGTGGTTCTGCCAGAACGTAGACGTTTCGGTGACCAGCGGATCGATAACCACCATGTACTTCAGCTTGCTCAGGCTGCGAACGACTTTGTTTTTATCCGGGAATGACGCCACCGGGTTAAAGCCCTGGCAGATATACCCCGTGACGTCGCCCTTATCCATCATGTTGAAATACTTGATGACATCGTAAGCCTGATCCCATTTTGGCAACCACTCAAAGCCCCAGTCATTCTCTTTCTGCGCCGCATCGCCGTAGAACGATTTCATCAGACTGACGGCAAACTTCGGATAGTTACTCCAGTAGTTCACCTGGTCCGGACGCGTCGCTTTTGGCGTGTTGGCGTCAAGCCAGCTTTGCCAGTCGGTCTGCTTCTCCGACGGCAGGGTCAGGTAACCCGGCAGGCTGGTCGACAGCAGGCCGAGATCGGTTAAGCCCTGAATGTTGGAGTGTCCGCGCAGGGCGTTCACGCCACCACCGGCCATCCCCATGTTGCCGAGCAGCAGCTGGATCATCGCCATGGTACGGATGTTCTGCGCGCCCACGGTATGCTGCGTCCAGCCCAGCGCGTACAGGAAGGTGGTTGTTCTGTCAGCGGCACTGGTGGAGGCCAGCACTTCACATACTTTCAGGAAGTCTGCTTTCGGCGTACCGCAGATGTTTTCCACCACGTCTGGCGTATAACGGGAAACATGCTGTTTCAGCAAGTTCCACACGCAGCGCGGATCGGTCAGGGTCTCATCGCGTTTCGCGTAGCCGTTTTCGTCGAACTGATAGTTCCAGGACGATTTATCGTACTGACGTTTCTCTGCGTCATAGCCGCTGAACAGGCCATCTTCGAAGGCGAAATCTTCCCGTACCAGCAGGCCGGCATTGGTGTAATGCTTAACGTATTCCGCGTTAATCTTATTGTTTTCGATCAGGTACAACAGCACGCCGGAAAGGAACGTAATATCCGTACCGGAGCGGATCGGCGCATAAATATCAGCCACCGATGCCGTACGCGTAAAGCGTGGATCGACGACAATCAGCGTCGCATCGTTGTTGTTTTTCGCTTCCATCGCCCAGCGGAATCCCACCGGATGGGCTTCAGCGGCGTTACCGCCCATCACCACCACGACGTTTGCGTTTTTGATATCAACCCAGTGGTTGGTCATCGCACCGCGACCAAATGTTGGAGCAAGACTTGCTACCGTTGGTCCGTGTCAGACGCGCGCCTGGTTATCAACCGCCAGCATGCCGAGGGAGCGCACAAATTTTTGCGTCAGCATGCCGGTCTCATTACTTGCCGCAGACGCACACAGCATCCCGGTGGAGGTCCAGCGGTTTACCGTAACGCCCTGCTCGTTCTTTTCAATAAAGTTGGCGTCGCGATCCGCTTTCATCAGTTTTGCAATACGTGAGAAGGCCTCGTCCCAGGAGATGCGCTGCCATTTATCAGAGCCCGGCGCACGATATTCCGGATAGCGCAGACGGTTTTCACTGTGGACGTAGTCCAGCAGCCCCGCCCCTTTCGGGCAAAGCGCCCCGCGGCTCACCGGATGGTCCGGGTCCCCTTCAATATGATAAATCGCTTCTTTGGCGTTCTTCGCGCCATCACCCAGGCTATACATTAATAGCCCACAACCCACGGAGCAGTATGTGCAGGTGTTACGGATCTCTTTCGCGCGCAGCAGTTTATAGTTGCGTGCCTGAGCCAGCGCCATTTTGGGAGCGAATCCCAGCATTGCGGCTGTTGTTCCGGCCATACCGCCCGCGCAGATTTTAAAAAATTGTCTGCGGCTGACGTCCATTGCTGTCCTCGTTATCTGATAAGACTTCGCGCCGCAAACTAACAGCAAAGCCCCTGTTTTTTTTGCGTCAAATCAAGGTCGCCGAACTTCGCCCCCTTAATAGTCACCGCCGGTATGATTTATTACTCCTTTCGGGTTAACCGCGAAACAGAAAATTCGCCTGGTGAATGGGTTAGATGCTATAAGTTTACCCTTTGATTTTTATGAGACTGGCAGGGTAATGGACAGAAAAAGAGCAACGCTGATTGGCCTGGTGGCCATACTGCTGTGGAGCACCATGGTGGGTCTCATCCGCAGCGTCAGTGAGGGACTTGGCCCGGTGGGGGGCGCAGCGATGATCTACACCGTCAGCGGATTATTGTGTCTGGCGACGGTAGGTTTCCCTGATATTAAACGGTTTTCGAAAGGCTATCTCATTGCGGGCAGCGTCCTGTTTGTCAGCTATGAAATGTGCCTTGCCCTGTCGCTTGGCTTTGCCGCGACGCGCTCGCAGGCAATTGAGGTGGGCATGGTCAATTATCTCTGGCCAAGCCTGACGATTTTGTTCGCCATTTTGTTCAACGGACAAAAATCCACCCTGTGGGTGATCCCCGGCTTAGCGATCTCCCTGTTGGGCGTGGGCTGGGTCTTAGGCGGCGAAAACGGGCTGCACGTTCACGACATCATGCAGAACATCGTTTCCAGCCCGCTGAGCTACGGGCTGGCATTTGCCGGTGCCTTTATCTGGGCCGCCTACTGCACCGTCACCAGCAGGTATGCCAGAGGGCAAAATGGCATTACTCTTTTCGTCCTGCTGACCGCCCTGAGCCTGTGGGTCAAATATGCCGTCAGCGACCAGCCCGAAATGGTATTTAGCGTGCCGGTAGTCGTGAAGCTGTTGATGTGTGGTGTTGCCCTTGGCTTTGGCTACGCCGCCTGGAACATTGGGATCCTCCACGGTAACGTCACGGTGCTTGCGGCCGTCTCCTACTTCACCCCGGTACTCTCTGCCGCGCTGGCGGCTATTATGCTGAGCTCTCCGCTTTCATTCTCATTCTGGCAAGGTGCATTAATGGTTTGCGCCGGATCATTACTTTGCTGGTATGCCACCCGCAAATAGCATTTTTATTTTTACCGGGCACGAATTATGCCCGGTAAAAATTAACATTATTTTAATATGTGATCACAGTAAAGAATATTATTTATAACATTCGTATGTATTTCTATTTCTGTATAGAGTACTCATAAAAAGTCAGATCCGTTGTGGAAATTGACATAAACTGACAACGCAGGTAATTAATTCAACCCCAATATTCCCGCACTATATAGCACATAGTGCAATAGTTTATTTCTGGATGTTTCTTTTAAAAAACAGTTGCAGGCTCTAGGATAAATCCACAAGCCACTGTTTTAAAAGTCAATAACGCGGCCAATTCCTTGACATTACCTGCCAAGCCCTTTTATCTCTCTCTAAAAACAAAAACGCATGGCAACTATTTCCAGCCTTATTATCGTGTTTTGTTAATAATCAATTTATGTATATAAATTAACCTTATTGAGCGATTTAAGGGAAATTTATCGGATCAGGATCACACTAATTGAAATTATCTTTAATATTTTGAAACTTATTATTGAAAGCAGTCTACGGAATTTTAAAAATAGTCTGCCATTGACGATAAGCCTCGTTTAAAAATCGCTCAGGTGGCTTAGGAAATACCTAAATAAAATTATAAGGGTTAGTTAAGATGAAACTTAAATTAGTTGCAGTGGCAGTGACTTCCATGTTGGCGGCTGGCGTTGTTAACGCGGCTGAAGTTTTTAACAAAGACGGTAACAAACTGGATCTGTACGGCAAAGTTACTGGTCTGCACTATTTTTCTGATGATGCTGGTAGCGACGGCGACAAAACGTACGTTCGTCTGGGCTTCAAAGGTGAAACTCAGATCAACGATCAACTGACCGGATACGGCCAGTGGGAATATGAGTTCAAGGGCAACCGCTCTGAAGCTCAGGGTTCCGACGGCAACAAAACCCGTCTGGCCTTCGCTGGTCTGAAATTCGATGAATTCGGTTCCTTCGACTACGGTCGTAACTACGGTGTTGCTTATGACATCGGCGCATGGACTGACGTTCTGCCAGAGTTCGGTGGCGATACCTGGACGCAGACTGACGGCTTCATGACCGGTCGTACCACTGGCGTTGCCACCTACCGTAACACCGACTTCTTTGGTCTGGTTGACGGCCTGAACGTGGCTGCCCAGTACCAGGGTAAAAACGACCGTTCAGAGATCACCGAATCCAACGGTGACGGCTGGGGTCTGTCTTCTACCTATGAATTCGACGGCTTCGGTGTGGGTGCGACCTACGCGAAATCTGACCGTACTGACCGTCAGGTTCGTGCTGCAAGCAACCTGAACGCCGGTGGCGAAAACGCAGAAGTCTGGGCTGCTGGCCTGAAGTACGATGCGAACAACATCTACCTGGCAACCACCTACTCTGAAACCCGCAACATGACGGCGTTCGGTAGCGGTCACGTTGCCAACAAAGCACAGAACTTCGAAGTTGTGGCTCAGTACCAGTTTGACTTCGGTCTGCGTCCATCCATCGCTTACCTGAAATCCAAAGGTAAAGACATCGGTTCTTATGGCGACCAGGACCTGGTTGAATACGTTGACGTTGGCGCGAGCTACTACTTCAACAAAAACATGTCCACCTACGTTGATTACAAAATCAACCTCGTGGATGACAGCCAGTTCACCAAAGATGCCAAAGTGGCTACCGACAACATCGTGGCTGTAGGTCTGACCTACCAGTTCTAAGAGGTGTTAGTTCAAAAGGCCAGCCCTCGCGGCTGGCCTTTTTTTTACTGCTGCCCTCCGACCTTCGCCAGACTAAACCAGATCCCGATCGCCAGAATCATCAGCATGGCTCCCGCACTGCCCAGGGCCACGCTGTGCGAGGTGATGAACGCGGTTTTCGCCGCCGTCATCACCGGCTCGGCCAGTGACGGCGTCAGCTCCTGCGCGACCTTCATCGCTTCACCGATGGACGACGAGGCTTTATCGGTCAGCGATGCGCTCAGCCCCTGCGGCAGTACAATTGACGCCGAAAAGCTGCGGGTTAACAGCAGACCGAAAATGGCGATCCCGAGACCAGCGCCCAGCTCGTAGGACATGGTTTCGATCGCGCCTGCCGCGGCCGCTTTCTCTTTCGGCGCGGCAGCCATGATCGCTGACGTCGATGCCAGCAGTGCGCTGGCGGCACTGAAGCCCAGCAGCACCATCAGGCTCCACGCCTGCCACTGTTGGGTGCTGAAATCGAGCGTCGACAGGCCGATAAAACTGATCGCGCTTAGCCCCATGCCTCCGGCCGCGACAATGCGCAGCCCCAGACGCCCGACCAGCACACCCGCGATCGGCCCGCTAAATCCGCTCGCCACCATCACCGGCAGCATAAATATCCCTGCTTCAAACGGCGTAAAACCATGCACGAACTGCAACTCCTGCGCCATCAGCAGTTCAAAGCCCACCAGCGCAATCATGGCGGTCATCGCCATGACCACGCCGCTTAAAATAATGCGATGGCAAAACAGACGCATGTCGATCATTGGCACGCGCGCGCGCAGCTGGATACGGACGAAAATAAACAGCATCACCGCCCCGGTAAGCAGCGTAGAGGCCACCATCCACGGCGACAGCACCCCTTTCAGGGCGGTTTTGGCGCTGTAGACCAGCAGTAAAATGGCGACAATCAGCATAATGGCATGGCTGATATTGAGCGGCTGCTCGGGCCGACCCTGCTGAGCAGGCACAAAGTGCGCAGCAAGCGAAACCACGATCAGCACGATCGGCACGTTAATCAGGAAGACCGAACCCCAGTAAAAGTGCTCCAGCAGCATGCCGCCAATCAGCGGGCCAAACGCCGCGCCGCCCGACCCAACGGCAGCCCAGACGCCAAGGGCGATGTTACGGTGCCGCACGTCAATAAACAGCGTGCGGATCCCTGCAAGCGTAGCCGGAATGATCATCGCCGCGCCAATCGCCAGCGACGCGCGGGCGGCAATCAGCCAGCCCGCGGACGGCGCAAAAGCCGCCGCTAACGATGACAGGCCAAACAGCACGCTGCCGATCATCAGCAGGCGCTTAAAACCTATGCGATCGCCCAGTGCGCCCATCGGCAGCACCATCCCCGCCATCACCAGCGAGTAAATATCAATAATCCACAGCAATTCGTTGCCGCTGGCACCCAGCGTCATGCTCAATGTTGGCGCCGCCACGTGCAGCACCGTCGCGTCAATCGCCACCGGGATATACACCAGCACGATAATCACTAACGCTAACCACTGACGAAACATAAATTTCCTTTTCATTTAAAAACTGGACACATGTCCAGATTGCGATCCTACGTAAAGTTGAACACTTGTCCAGCTCTTTGTTACACTCGTTTCGTTGCCATTGAGAGTGAGAAATTATGCGTTATCTGAGCAAGGACGAGCGGCGGGAAGAGATCCTACAGGCCGCAATGCGCGTGGCGCTGACCGAAGGATTCGCTGCGATGACCGTGCGCCGAATCGCTACCGAAGCGGGCGTCGCCACCGGGCAGGTGCATCACCACTTTGCGTCGGCCGGCGAGCTTAAATCGCTGGCGTTTGTCAGGCTGATCCGCGATTTGCTGGATGCTGAAATCGTTGGCGAAAACGCAGGCTGGCGCGAGCGCCTGCATGCCATACTCGGCAGCGATGACGGTGGGTTTGAGCCCTACATTCGACTGTGGCGGGAGGCGCAAATTCTCGCCAGCCGGGATAGCGATATCAAAGGCGCTTACGTTTTGACCATGGAGATGTGGCACCAGGAAACGGTCGCAATTATCCGCGCCGGGGCGGAGGCCAACGCCTTTACGCTTGCTGATCAGCCGGAAAATATCGCCTGGCGTTTAATTGGTCTGGTATGTGGCCTGGATGGCATATATGTCTTAAATATGCCTGAAATGGACGACGCGGCATTTAATAAGCATCTGGATAAACTTATCTCCCTCGAATTGTTTTAATACTCCCATCGGAGTATTAATTTCTGCAAATAGTTACAATTAGTAACACATAAAGCGAACCCTGATTCCCATTCCAAACTCAGGGATTCGCTTTTTTATCTATCCTTTCAGATGTATCCCATAACATCCTATAAATTTCATAAACCACTGACAGGTATCTTTCTGTTTTTCCTTCTTTTTTCTCTCCACTTCGGTAAGCAAGAGGGTGATATGTCACATCAAAGCGAGAAGAGTAATCAGCATCTGTTGAGTAACTGGAAACCGGAAAACGCGCAATTTTGGGAGAATAAAGGGAAACATATCGCACGAAGAAACCTGTGGATTTCCGTGGCGTGTTTGCTTCTGGCGTTTTGCGTCTGGATGTTGTTTAGCGCTATTGCGGTAAATCTTAATAAGGTCGGATTTAATTTCAGCACCGATCAGCTTTTTATGCTAACGGCATTACCTTCTCTCTCCGGCGCGATATTGCGTGTCCCCTACTCTTTTATGGTGCCGATATTTGGCGGGCGTTACTGGACCGTGTTAAGCACCGTTATCCTGGTCGTACCCTGTGTCTGGCTTGGGATCGCCATCCAGAATACCGCCACGCCCTATTGGATCTTCATCATCATCGCACTGCTGTGCGGTTTTGCCGGTGCCAACTTCGCTTCCAGCATGGGAAACATCAGCTTCTTCTTCCCGAAAGCCAGACAGGGCAGCGCACTGGGCATTAACGGCGGGCTGGGTAACCTGGGCGTGAGTGTGATGCAGCTGGTTGCGCCGCTGGTGATTTTCCTGCCGATGTTTACCTTCCTCGGCGTGCACGGCGTACCGCAGGAGGATGGCTCGACGATGTGGCTGGCGAACGCGGCGTGGATCTGGGCGCCGCTGCTGATTCTGGCCACCATTGCGGCGTTTTTTGGCATGAATGACATCGCCAGCTCGAAAGCGTCCATTGCCAGCCAGCTTCCGGTGCTTAAGCGCTTTCATCTCTGGCTGCTGAGCCTGCTTTATCTGGCAACCTTCGGCTCGTTTATCGGTTTCTCGGCAGGCTTTGCCATGCTGTCGAAAACCCAGTTTCCGGACGTTAATATCCTCCACCTCGCCTTCTTTGGCCCACTGATCGGCGCCCTGGCGCGTTCGGCTGGCGGGATGATTTCAGACAGGCTGGGCGGCGTAAGGGTGACGCTGATCAACTTCGTCTTTATGGCCATCTTTAGCGCCCTGATTTTCCTGACGCTCCCCGGGTCTGGTTCAGGCAGCTTTATCGCCTTCTATCTGGTCTTTATGGGCCTGTTTCTGACCGCAGGCCTGGGTAGCGGCTCGACCTTCCAGATGATCGCGATTATCTTTCGCCAAATCACCCTCGACCGCGTGAAAAAACAGGGCGGGAGCGATGAACAGGCACAGCATGAAGCGGTGACCGAAACGGCTGCGGCGCTGGGCTTTATCTCTGCCATCGGTGCGGTGGGCGGGTTCTTTATTCCCAAAGCCTTTGGCACCTCCCTGGCGATGACCGGTTCCCCGGTGGGCGCCATGAAAGTCTTCCTCGTGTTTTACATCGTCTGCGTGCTCGTCACCTGGCTGGTGTACGGCCGCAAATCCTCACAAAAATAATAACTACCTCTTCGCCGGAGCGTGATGCCTCACCCTCCGGCCATGTTATCGAAGCAGGAGAAATGTCATGAGCAAACTGTTGGACCGCTTCCGTTACTTCAAAACAAAAGGCGACAGTTTCGCCGATGGGCACGGCCAGGTGTACCACACCAACCGAGACTGGGAGGACAGCTACCGTCAGCGCTGGCAGTTCGACAAGATTGTGCGATCCACCCACGGCGTTAACTGCACCGGCTCCTGTAGCTGGAAGATTTATGTCAAAAATGGCCTGGTGACATGGGAAACCCAGCAGACCGACTACCCGCGTACCCGCCCCGACCTGCCTAACCACGAACCGCGCGGCTGCCCGCGTGGCGCAAGCTACTCCTGGTATCTCTACAGCGCCAACCGTCTCAAGTACCCGCTGGTACGCCGCAGGCTGATCGAACTCTGGCGCGAGGCGCTGGCGCAGCATACCGATCCAGTACTGGCCTGGGATGCCATTCAGAACGATCCACAGAAAGCGCAAAGCTACAGAAAGGCGAGGGGTAAAGGCGGGTTTATCCGCTCAAACTGGAAAGAGCTTAACCAGCTGATTGCTGCCGCCAACGTCTGGACCATCAAAAATTACGGCCCGGATCGGGTAGCCGGTTTTTCCCCTATCCCGGCCATGTCGATGGTCTCTTATGCCGCCGGTACGCGCTATCTCTCCCTGCTCGGCGGCACCTGCCTGAGCTTCTATGACTGGTACTGCGATTTGCCTCCGGCATCGCCGATGACCTGGGGCGAGCAGACCGACGTGCCGGAATCGGCGGACTGGTACAACTCCAGCTATATCATTGCCTGGGGCTCGAACGTGCCGCAGACGCGTACCCCGGACGCCCACTTCTTTACCGAAGTGCGTTACAAAGGCACCAAGACCGTCGCCATTACGCCGGACTTCTCGGAGGTGGCGAAGCTCAGCGACCAGTGGCTGGCCCCCAAACAGGGTACCGACAGCGCCCTCGCCATGGCGATGGGGCATGTGATCCTCAAAGAGTTCCACCTTGATAACCCGAGCGATTACTTCCTCAACTATTGCCGCCGCTACACCGACATGCCGATGCTGGTCCTGCTGGATGAACAGGCTGACGGTCGCGTGGTGCCGGGCCGCATGCTGCGCGCGTCGGATCTGGCCGACGGGCTGGGTGAAACCAATAATCCGGAGTGGAAAACCATCGCCTTTGACGTCGCCGGAAATCTGGTGGCGCCGAACGGCTCTATCGGTTTCCGCTGGGGCGAAAAAGGCAAATGGAACCTGGAGTCGCTGGCCGCGGGACACGAGACCGAGCTGACGCTTTCCCTGCTCATCACCCACGACAGTGTGGCAGACGTGGCCTTCCCTTACTTCGGGGGCAACGAGAACCCGCATTTCCGCAGCGTGAAGCAGGAGCCGGTGCTGACGCGCCGCGTACCGAGTAAAACCCTGACGCTGGCCGACGGCAGCCAGAGACGCGTGGTCAGCGTGTACGATCTGGTGCTCGCAAACTACGGCCTCGATCGCGGTCTGGAAGACAGTAACGCGGCGGCAAACTACGCCGAGATCAAAGCCTACACCCCGGCCTGGGGCGAACAAATTACCGGCGTCCCCGCTTACCTGATAGAAAAAATCGCCCGTGAATTTGCCGACACGGCGCACAAAACCCATGGTCGTTCGATGATCATCCTCGGGGCCGGTGTGAACCACTGGTACCACATGGACATGAACTACCGCGGGATGATCAACATGCTGGTCTTCTGCGGCTGCGTCGGGCAAAGCGGCGGCGGCTGGTCGCACTATGTCGGCCAGGAGAAGCTGCGCCCGCAAACCGGCTGGCTGCCGCTGGCCTTCGCACTGGACTGGAACCGTCCGCCGCGCCAGATGAACAGCACCTCTTACTTCTACAACCACGCCAGCCAGTGGCGCTATGAGAAGCTCACCGCACAGGAGCTGCTTTCTCCTCTTGCAGACGCGTCGAAATTCACCGGTCACCTGATTGATTTCAACGTCCGCGCCGAGCGCATGGGCTGGCTCCCTTCCGCGCCGCAGCTCAACCTCAACCCGCTGCACGTTAAGGCCCGCGCCGACGCCGCCGGGATGTCGCCGCAGGATTACACCGTGCAGGCGTTAAAATCGGGCGATATTCGCTTTGCCTGCGAACAGCCGGACAACGGCAAGAACCACCCGCGCAACCTGTTTGTCTGGCGTTCTAACCTGCTTGGCTCGTCCGGAAAAGGCCATGAGTACATGCTCAAATACCTGCTTGGCACCGAGAGCGGGATTCAGGGCGAGGATTTAGGCTCAACGGATGATGTCAAACCTGAAGAGGTGGAATGGCAAACCGCCGCCATTGAGGGCAAGCTGGATCTGCTGGTGACGCTCGATTTCCGTATGTCCAGCACCTGCCTGTTCTCCGATATCGTCCTGCCGACCGCCACCTGGTATGAAAAAGACGATATGAATACCTCGGACATGCATCCGTTTATTCACCCGCTCTCTGCCGCCGTTGACCCGGCGTGGGAGTCCCGCAGCGACTGGGAGATCTACAAAGGCATCGCCAAAGTCTTCTCTGAAGTGTGCGTCGGGCATCTCGGCACCGAAACTGACGTGGTGCTACAGCCGCTACAGCATGACTCCCCGGGGGAACTGTCGCAGCCTTTTGATATTCTGGACTGGCGCAAAGGCGAGTGCGATCTCATCCCCGGTAAAACCGCGCCAAACATTGCGGTCGTCGAGCGCAACTATCCGGAAACCTACGAGCGCTTCACTTCTCTCGGTCCGCTACTGGACAAGCTCGGCAACGGCGGAAAAGGCATATCGTGGAACACGCAAAACGAAGTCGATTTCCTCGGCAAGCTCAATTACGTCAAGCTCGACGGCCCGGCCAAAGGCCGACCGCGCATTGAAACCGCCATTGACGCTTCAGAGGTGATCCTCGCCCTTGCGCCGGAAACCAACGGTCAGGTCGCGGTCAAAGCCTGGGAGGCCCTCGGCGAACTGACCGGGCGCGATCACACCCATCTGGCGCTGAACAAAGAAGACGAGAAAATCCGCTTCCGCGATATTCAGGCGCAGCCGCGCAAAATTATCTCCAGCCCAACGTGGTCCGGCCTTGAGAGCGAGCACGTGTCGTATAACGCAGGCTATACCAACGTTCACGAGCTGATCCCGTGGCGCACGATTTCCGGCCGCCAGCAGCTGTATCAGGATCACGCCTGGATGCGCGCCTTCGGTGAAAGTCTGGTGGCCTATCGTCCACCGATTGATACCCGCAGCGTCACCCATATGCGCGAGATCCCGCCGAACGGCTTCCCGGAAAAAGCGCTTAACTTCCTGACGCCGCACCAGAAATGGGGCATTCACTCCACCTACAGCGAAAACCTGCTGATGCAGACCCTGTCACGCGGGGGGCCAATCGTCTGGATCAGCGAAACCGACGCGCGCGAGCTGGGGATTGAGGACAACGACTGGATCGAAGCCTTCAACGCCAACGGCGCCCTCACCGCCCGCGCGGTGGTTAGCCAGCGCGTGCCGCCGGGCATGACCATGATGTACCACGCTCAGGAGCGCATTCTGAACATTCCGGGGTCAGAAGTGACCGGACGGCGCGGCGGGATCCACAACTCGGTCACCCGCGTCTGTCCGAAACCGACCCACATGATTGGCGGCTACGCGCAGCTGGCGTACAGCTTTAACTATTACGGCACCGTCGGCTCGAATCGCGACGAGTTCATTATGATCCGCAAAATGAAAAACATTAACTGGCTGGACGGCGAAGGTCGGGATCAGGTTCAGGAGGTGAAAAAATGAAAATACGCTCACAGGTTGGCATGGTACTGAATCTCGATAAATGCATTGGCTGCCACACCTGCTCGGTCACCTGTAAGAACGTCTGGACCGGGCGCGAAGGGATGGAGTATGCGTGGTTTAATAACGTCGAAACCAAACCGGGTATCGGCTATCCGAAAAACTGGGAAGATCAGGATGAGTGGCAAGGCGGATGGATCCGCAGTATTCACGGCAAGCTGACCCCGCGCCTCGGCGGAAAAATGGGCGTCCTGTCGAAAATTTTCGCCAACCCCGTGTTGCCGCAGATTGACGATTACTATGAACCTTTCACCTTCGATTACCAGGATCTGCACCGCGCCCCGGAGGGGGAACACCTCCCTACCGCCCGCCCCCGCTCGCTGATTGACGGTAAGCGGATGGATAAGATCGTCTGGGGACCGAACTGGGAGGAGCTGCTGGGCGGCGAGTTCGAAAAACGCGCCCGCGACCGAAACTTTCAGAAGATCCAGAAAGAGATGTACGGTCAGTTCGAAAACACCTTCATGATGTACCTGCCGCGCCTGTGCGAGCATTGCCTCAACCCGAGTTGCGTTGCCACCTGCCCGAGCGGTGCGATTTACAAACGCGAAGAGGACGGCATTGTGCTGATCGACCAGGACAAATGCCGCGGCTGGCGACTGTGCATCAGCGGCTGTCCGTACAAGAAAATCTACTTCAACTGGAAAAGCGGCAAGTCAGAGAAGTGCATCTTCTGCTATCCGCGCATCGAGTCCGGCCAGCCGACCGTCTGCTCAGAAACCTGCGTTGGACGCATCCGCTACCTTGGCGTGCTGTTGTATGACGCGGACCGTATTGAAGAGGCGGCCAGCACCGAGCATGAAACCGATCTGTATGAGCGCCAGTGCGACGTGTTCCTTAACCCGAACGATCCGGCGGTGATTGAAGAAGCCCTGAAGCAGGGCATCCCGCAGAACGTCATCGACGCAGCGCAGCGTTCCCCGGTTTACAAAATGGCGATGGACTGGAAGCTCGCCCTGCCGCTGCATCCGGAATACCGCACCCTGCCGATGGTCTGGTATGTGCCGCCGCTGTCACCGATTCAGTCCTACGCGGACGCGGGTGGTCTGCCGCAGAGCGACGGTGTACTGCCTGCGGTCGAAAGCCTGCGCATCCCGGTGCAATACCTGGCAAATATGCTCAGCGCGGGCGATACCGGCCCGGTGCTGCGCGCTCTGAAGCGCATGATGGCGATGCGCCACTACAAACGCTCCCAGACCGTGGAAGGCGTGACCGATACCCGCGCCATTGATGAAGTGGGCCTGACCGAAGCGCAGGTTGAGGAGATGTACCGCTATCTGGCCATCGCTAACTACGAAGACCGCTTCGTGATCCCGACCAGCCACCGCGAAATGGCGCGCGACGCCTTCCCGGAGAAAAACGGCTGCGGCTTCACCTTCGGTGACGGCTGTCACGGCTCCGACACCAGGTTCAACCTCTTCAACAGCAGCCGCATCGACGCGATCAACATTACCGAGGTGCGCGATCACGGGGAGGGAGAATAATGCAGATCCTTAAAATCATCGCGCTACTGATTGAGTATCCCGATGAGCTGCTTTGGGATAACCGTGAAGAAGCGCTTTCCCTGGTGGAACAGGATGCGCCCATGCTACTGCCGTTTGCGCAGCAGCACCTGAGCGCCCCGCTGCTGGATAAGCAGGCCGAATGGTGTGAAGTTTTCGAGCGGGGGCGCGCGACTTCACTACTGCTGTTCGAGCACGTTCACGCCGAGTCCCGCGATCGCGGTCAGGCGATGGTCGACCTGATGAGCCAGTATGAGAAAGCCGGGCTGGAGCTGGATTGCCGCGAGCTGCCGGACTATCTGCCGCTCTATCTGGAATATCTCAGTATCGTCAGCGACGACGAGGCGCGTGAAGGGCTGCAAAACGTCGCGCCTATACTGGCGCTGATTGGAGGCCGCCTGAAACAGCGCGAGGTAGCGCATTACCAGCTGTTTGACGCCCTGCTGTCGCTGGCGGAAACACGGCTTTCCAGCGACAGCGTGGCGAAACAGGTATCCGGTGAAAAACGTGATGATACCCGTCAGGCGCTGGACGCCGTGTGGGAAGAGGAACAGGTCAAGTTTATCGAAGACAACGCCACATCGTGCGACAGTTCGCCGATGCAGCAATATCAACGACGCTTTAGCCAGGACGTCGCGCCGCAGTACGTGGACGTCAGCGCCGGAGGCCCAAAATGACTCATTACCTGAACGTGTTTTTCTATGACATTTATCCGTACATCTGCGCCACCGTCTTCTTCCTCGGCAGTTGGTTGCGCTACGACTATGGGCAGTACACCTGGCGGGCGTCATCAAGCCAGATGCTCAGCAAGCGCGGGATGAACTGGGCTTCGAACCTGTTTCATATTGGGATTCTGGGGATCTTCTTCGGGCACCTGTTCGGCATGTTAACCCCGCACTGGATGTACGCCTGGTTTTTACCCGTCGCGGTTAAACAGCAGTTAGCCATGATTGCGGGAGGTATTTGCGGGGTGCTGACGCTGATCGGTGGGTCGATGCTTTTGATCCGACGCCTGTTCAACCAGCGGGTGCGCGCCACGTCCACCACGCCGGATATTATCATCATGAGTATCCTGCTGCTTCAGTGCATCCTTGGGCTGTCGACCATTCCTTTCTCCGCTCAGTACCCTGACGGAAGCGAGATGATGAAGCTGGTCGGCTGGGCGCAGGGTATCGTCACGTTTAAGGGCGGCTCGTCGGAAATGCTGAGCGGCGTCGCGCCGATCTTCCGCGTGCATCTGGTGCTGGGGATGACGATCTTCCTCATCTTCCCGTTCACCCGCCTGGTGCACGTGTGGAGCGCGCCGTTTGAGTACTTCACGCGTCGGTATCAGGTGGTGAGATCGCGCCGTTGATTTGTCGGGTGGCGGCTACGCCTTACCCGACCTATGTTCACACGCCCGTAGGCCCGGTAAGGCGTAGTCGCCACCGGGCTATTTCCCCGCCTGCGGATGCGTATCAAACCCTGCCATTACTGCCGTCAGCTCTGCCAGTGTAAAGCCGTGCTTCGGGTCATCAACGCCCAGGCCAAACCGGTCCTGCATCAGCTTATATAGCGCCTCCGCATCCGGCAAATGGATCTGCTCCTCCACATGACCGTTCTGCCAGTGGGTAAAATTAAAGTTGGTCAGCGTCAGCTTGCCCCCGTCCGGCAGGTGGCGACACATCAGCAGGTGATGACGAAAATGGGACTGAGGCCAGTGCGCCGACCAGAAGTTACCCATCACGTAATCGTTGAAGTACTGCGTCCCCAGGTCAAATTGGTACATTGACTGCCAGTGCTCGTGATGGCGGAATTGCAGTACCCAGTCGTTACCCTCGCTCAGCAAACGATAGCACCCGTGCGGGGTTTCCTGCTCCTCGTTGGCGATCAAACGAATCGGCGCCGTCAGCGTTTGTCCGCCAAATCCTACATCAGCGATCCAGCGCTCGCCGTTCAGCTCAACCAGCAGCAACCGGTGCGTGCGCGGCGGCATCTGCGACGGATTCGCCAGCACAACCCGCCCCAGCACGCTGCGTACCGTAAACCCAACTTCGCGCAACACCCGTTCAAACAGGCCATTTTGCTCGAAGCAATATCCCCCCCGACGCGCGGTGACCAGTTTATCCACCAGACACCCGTCGTCCAGATGGATTTCCCGCGGCAAAACGACGTCAATATTTTCAAAAGGGATCGCGCAGTTATGGTGTAAATGGAGCCCCCGCAGGGTATCGATATTAACCTGTACGGGCTGCTGCCAGCCCGTGCGGGCAAAATAAGCACTCAGAAATGGGGACATGATTTGCTCCATGATGTGATATCCCCTGTTTATAAACTATTTTCCCTTATGCATATGCGCAAAAGTGCTTTTTCGGCATACTCATCGTGTACATGAGGAGATCCTATGAGCCACTTTCGTCCTGTTGAATTACGTCATGCCAGCCGTCTTCTGAATCACGGTCCAACCGTGCTCATCACCAGCCGGGATGAGACCATCGATCGTCGCAACGTCATGGCCGCCGCATGGTCTATGCCGGTGGAATTTGAACCCCCGCGTATCGCGATTGTGGTAGACAAAAGCGCGTGGTCACGGGAGTTGATCGAACGCAGCGGGAAATTCGGTATTGTGATCCCCGGCGTGGCGGCAGCCAACTGGACCTGGGTGGTCGGCAGCGTCAGCGGGCGCGACGAGGATAAATTTAACTGCTACGGGATCCCGGTTATTCATGGCCCTGAGCTTGGTCTGCCGGTTATAGAAGAGAAATGTCTGGCGTGGATGGAGTGTCGGTTATTACCTGTCACTTCTGCGGCCGAGAAATATGACACCCTGTTTGGCGAAGTGGTTTCCGCCGCGGCAGATGAACGCGCATTTGTCGCCGGACGCTGGCAGTTTGACGGGGATAAGCTGAATACGCTGCATCATCTGGGGGCCGGGACGTTTGTGACGAGTGGGAAGATGGTGAAGGCGCTGGATTGATTTTTTAATTATACCCATCTGAATTATATAAAATTTCTATGGCATTTTATGTTTATCATAACGATGTTAAACGGAGGATATTTCAGAAGCTGTTGCATAAACAATCTTTCGTAAAGGAACTATCCATGTCATGGAACAAAGATGGCGCAATATCATATGCGAAATCACACGCGCAACCCAGCAGCACGGGTTATTGTGCTCGTTACGTAACAGAAGCGATCAGAGCGGGTGGTCGATTAAAAATCCCCAACACGCGTCTGGCAAAAGATATGGGGCGCACATTAGTCAATGCAGGCTTACCGCAACATACAACCTCATTACGAACTGTTCAGGCATGATTAATGAAACCACTCTACTTTTTACTTTTCGCCCTTTCTCCGCTCGCGGCCGCAGAAAACATTTATGCACCGGGTCAGGCGGCGCTTAAATTCAATCAATGGTATATAGCGCAGTTAGATCAGAACAAACCGCCCGTACTCAATCCAGACATTATGAACGAGTACGTAGCCTCAGGGACCATTGCAGCAATTAAAGAAATGTACTCTGGCGACAGTAACGACAAAGATATGCCCGATGCGGATATGTTTATCAAAGCGCAGGACTGGGATGATGACTGGAATCAGATAACCGTCTTACATTCTGATTTTGACGCCGTTTGCACAAACGTCTATGTCGCATTTGGTAAGAAGCAAGATCATGTTATTGCAGATTGTCTCGTTGAAGAGCAAGGAAAATGGAAAGTGCGCTCGGCGACGCTAATTAAGTAACAGGCATAAACTCCCTGTCGTAATAATAAAGGCACATGGTAGCCAAATGACTACCATGTGCTATTAATTAACTCTTCACGCGCTTCGCAATAATCTCATCCGCCACATTCCGCGGAGCTTCCGCAAAATGATGGAACTCCATCGTATACGTCGCGCGCCCCTGGGACATCGAGCGCAGCGTGGTGGCGTAGCCAAACATTTCAGCCAGCGGGACGTCAGCGCGAATAATCTGGCTGCCGTACTGCTCTGCCATCCCCTGCACCATGCCGCGGCGGGAGGAGAGATCGCCCATAATGTTCCCGGCATACTCTTCCGGCGTTTCCACCTCAACGTGCATCACCGGCTCAAGAATAACCGGATCCGCCCGCCGCGCGCCCTCTTTGAAGCCGAGGATCGCCGCCATGCGGAAGGCCATCTCCGAGGAGTCAACGTCATGGTAGGAACCAAACGTCAGGGTCGCTTTCACATCGACAACCGGATAGCCCGCCAGCACACCCGTATTCATGGCTTCTCGCAAGCCTTTTTCCACCGACGGGATGTACTCCCGCGGCACTACCCCGCCTTTGGTGGCATCTTCAAACACAAAACCACTTCCGGCTGCTAACGGCTCCAGACTCAGGACCACATGACCGTACTGCCCTTTCCCGCCGGACTGTCGGACAAATTTACCTTCAATATCCTTCACCGCTTTACGCAGGGTTTCACGATAGGTGACCTGCGGACGACCAATGTTTGCCTCAACGCCAAACTCACGCTTCATGCGGTCAACGATGATTTCGAGATGCAGTTCGCCCATCCCGGAGATAATGGTCTGACCGGACTCTTCGTCCGTGTGCAGGCGGAAAGACGGATCCTCCGCCGCCAGGCGCTGTAGGGCGATCCCCATTTTCTCCTGATCGGCCTTGGTTTTCGGCTCAATCGCCAGCGAAATAACCGGGTCCGGGAACTCCATCCGTTCAAGGGTGATCACCGCATTCGGGTCGGTCAGCGTGTCACCGGTGGTGACGTCTTTCAGCCCGACACAGGCTGCGATATCCCCTGTGCGCAGCTCGTCCACCTCATGGCGGTCGTTGGCATGCATCAGCACGATGCGCCCGATTCGCTCTTTTTTGCCCTTCACCGGGTTATAAACCGCGTCGCCTTTGCGCAGTATGCCGGAATAGACGCGAATAAAGGTCAACTGTCCGACGTACGGATCGCTCATCAGCTTGAAGGCCAGCGCAGAGAATGGTTCATCATCGCTTGGGTGGCGCTCGGCGTGCTGTCCATCTTCGTCTACCCCATCAATAGCGGGCACGTCCAGTGGAGACGGCATCAATTCAATCACCGCGTCGAGCATGCGCTGCACACCCTTGTTCTTGAAAGCGCTGCCGCACAGCATGGGCTGTATTTCACCGGAGATCGTCCGGATCCGTAACCCTTTGATGATTTCCGCTTCATCCAGTTCACCCGTCTCAAGGTACTTATCCATAAGCTCATCGCTGGCTTCTGCCGCAGACGAGACCATTTTTTCTCGCCACGTCTGGGCGGTGCTCAGCAGATCGTCGGGCACCGGCGCGTAGGTGAACGCCATGCCCTGGGTCGCATCATCCCAAAGAATGGTGCGCATCTTGATGAGATCAACCACGCCGGTGAAGTGTTCCTCTGCGCCCACGGGGATCACAATCGGGACCGGATTAGCTTTCAGCCGCTCCTGCATCATCCGCACCACGCGGAAGAAATCCGCACCCGGGCGGTCCATTTTGTTGACGAATGCCAGACGCGGGACGTGATATTTATTCGCCTGACGCCAGACGGTTTCCGACTGCGGCTGCACGCCGCCGACGGAGTCATAAACCATCACCGCGCCGTCGAGCACACGCATGGAACGTTCCACCTCAATGGTGAAATCCACATGCCCGGGGGTGTCGATAATATTGATGCGGTGCGGTTCAAAGCCTCTGTCCATGCCGGGCCAAAAACAGCTCACCGCCGCCGACGTAATGGTGATCCCGCGCTCCTGCTCCTGCGCCATCCAGTCGGTGGTTGCCGCGCCATCGTGTACTTCACCCAGCTTGTGGCTCATCCCGGTGTAAAACAGGATGCGCTCAGTGGTGGTTGTTTTGCCCGCATCGATATGCGCGGAGATACCGATGTTGCGATAACGTTCGAGGGGAATGGGTCGGGGCATGATATTTCCTTACGTCTTCATGACGGGTTTGTGACGACCAGGATAGTCGCGTGTTTGTTCGTTTGTTATAATAGTCCTATTGTACGAGTATTATCGAACTATTTTTTAACGGTTGACCTATTGTTGATATAGCTCAATCTCACGCGAGACGCAGGAAAACGATGATCCCAAACCACCCGGAACCAGAACAAATACTGCTGGAAAATGTGCTGTTCGCCCTCGGCAATCCGCTGCGGCTGGCGATTATTCGACGGCTGGCCGACGGCAGTGAGCTGAGCTGCAACGCGCTGCGCCCGGACGAGGTGGTGAAATCAACCATGACTCACCACTGGCGTGTACTGCGCGACAGCGGCGTGATCTGGCAGCGCCCGCAGGGGCGCGAGAATATGATTTCACTGAGAAGAGAAGATCTGGACGCCCGCTTTCCGGGGCTGATGGCAATCCTGTTACAGTCGAAATCATAAGCGCTCTGACTGTTGCCCTTCGGCCAGCGCGCGCAGCGTAGCTTTGAGCCAGTTCGTGACGCCTCGTTTCCCGCTGCGCTTGTGCGAATAAATTTTTACTTCAAACGGACTGATGTGGAACGGTAAATCAAAAATTTTAATACGGGTAGCTGGCAGCAGCTTTTCAGCGGCGAATCGAGGTAACGCCATCAGCAGATCGCTTTCTGCAATAACAAACGGGGCGCTGAGCATAGACGGGGTTTTGATCGCAATGTGTCGGGTATAACCCATGCGTCCCAGCTGCAAATCCAGCACCCCCTGCTTCTCATTCCACGGCGTAACCACAAGATGCCGGGCGGCGAGATAATCCTCCAGCGTGAGCGCGCTCCGGCTCGCATTGCTAATCACCACATATTCATCTTCGAACCAGCTGATCTCTTCCAGCTCCGGGTACCGGCGATCCTCAATGGTGCTGAATCCCAGGGCCAAATCCACCTCTCCTGCCAGTAATTCCGTCAACGCCGGGCTGTGCGGCAAATATCGTAATTCCAGACGCAAGCCAGGCGCCGCATGTTGAAGCGTATTCATGAGCGCAGGGAATATGCAGAACGCGGTAAAGTCCGTTATCGCGATCTGCAAACACGCTGTACTGATAGCAGGATCAAATTCCGGCTGCGGCGACAGCTCCTGGTCGAGATATTTCAGG
Source organism: Enterobacter cloacae complex sp. P29RS (assembly GCF_014893445.1). Lineage (NCBI taxonomy): Bacteria > Pseudomonadati > Pseudomonadota > Gammaproteobacteria > Enterobacterales > Enterobacteriaceae > Enterobacter > Enterobacter cloacae complex sp. P29RS. The sequence continues at coordinate 103,390 of NZ_JADBPZ010000001.1, forward strand.
GCCGATGCAATAACTGGCGCAAGCTGGGTGGCATAGACGCTGGGACACATTCGATGTCCTTCCCGGTAGAACAGCGGGTCGTTGAGCGAAACACGCAGCCGTGACAGGGCATGGCTGAGCGCCGAGGTGCTCATCGCCAGCTCATCTGCCGCAAGTCGAACGGAACTGTGGCGATAAATCGCGTCAAAAACCGGCAGAAGGTTTAAATCAAGGCGCCTTAAGGCTGGATGCATAATATTCATCATTTATTGATTTCATTGCACTTAATTCTTCTGACATTAGCCTTTATGCTTATCCCCATCAACTACAAACAAAGATAAAGGGAACGGAATGAGCATTACGATTCGTCAGGCGCGACCTGAAGATGCAGCGGCAATATACGATATGATTTACGAACTCGCAGTCTATGAAAAAGCGCCAGAAGAAGTGGTCACCACGCCGGACGAAATCCGTAAAACGCTGTTTGGTGCAGACAGTAAAACCGAAGCGCTGGTTGCCGAATATGCAGGCCATGCTGTGGGGTATGCCGTTTTTTTCACCAGCTATTCCACCTGGCTTGGCCGCAACGGCATCTATATGGAAGATTTGTATGTCTCCCCGGAATACCGCAGCAAGGGTGCGGGAAAAGCACTGCTTAAAAATATCGCGCAATGCGCAGTGGAACGTCACTGCGGCCGGCTGGAATGGAGCGTGCTTGACTGGAACCAGTCTGCAATTGATTTTTATCTGAGCATCGGCGCGGTACCGCAGTCCGAATGGGTACGCTATCGTCTTGATGGCGAGGCATTGCGGGCATTTGCTGAGTAGCAATGCCATCGCGTGAAACGCCCCTCTTTCTAAGGGGCATAATGTCAATGAAAGCGTTGCTGAAGCACGGTATATCTGAGAAAGAGATTACCGCCTTTTTTGTCTTCTCTGAGACGTTCGACGATTCAGCGACCGAGGCTCATTCCGGCTGCGTCAGGCTGTAGACGGGGATCCGCCGGGTTGTCATCGTTAGCGTATCAAACACCTCAGTCTCTGACGTCACAATCCTCGTGCCCGTTTTTCTTAGCCTCTGCACATCGGCCGCGATGCGCTGAATGCCAAACCAGAAAAGCCCGTCGAGCGCCGTTACAGATAGTCCATTTTCGAGTGCCAGTTTGAGTCGTTCCCTGGGCGCTTTCACCTGCTGTGCAATTTGCCGGTAAGGTACTTCACTTCCGCCAGTGCTGTCGCTTCGCTGGATCCGCGTTTTCAGGTGATAGGTAAATTCGTCAGGAACGCTTTCCAGGTCCTGTTTAAGGCTGTAAACGCAGCCAAACCGCTTGCCGTTGAACAGGACATTTTTTTGACTGAGCTGGAACTCATTTCTGATCCCATCAATCAACTGCGGGGCGCGGGTGAGGAGTAACCGGAAGGGAAGCTCAAAGCTGGTCACATAATCCACATTCAGCAGCGCGAGACGCAAACGCTCTTCCGCACCGGATTTTTGCTCGCGACACTCGCGCATCACTTCTGCCCACTGGCGGGTCAGACGTTCTGGCTCGGCGACTTCGGTGAGGAGATATTTTTCAAGGTGATAGTCGACTCTTCCGGTCATATTTTGCATCCCGACAAGGTGGATGCGGTAATTCTATCCAGCGGCGCAGATTTTATAAAGGGCGGAGCGCAACGGCATCCGCCCCCTGTGTTACTGCTGGATACTCGACCGATCCGACATATCGCTGGCAGAGAAAGTTCTGACTGAGGACTGGACCTGTTTTTTTCGCGCATACCGGTCCGGTTGCCCTTCAGGACGCGTTTTGAAGCGACGGTGCAGCCACATATATTGCTCGGGTGCCATCATCACCGCACGCTCAATCGCCCTGTTCATCTGCGTAGCCACGGCCACTTTATCGCCTCCCTGCAAGGTATCGCTAATATCGTCCAGGATAATCAGCTCATACCCTGTGCCGTCTGCTTTTCTGCGTGGTACAAACGGGATCACGGCCGGTCTGGCACTTTTCACCAGCATATAGCTCCCGGCAGTTGTCGCGGCGTCCGGGACGGCAAAAAACGGCACAAACACGCTATTCGTTTTTCCATAGTCGTGATCCGGGGCATACCAAAGGATCTCATTTTGCTTAAGCGCGCGGATCATGCCCTTCAAATCGTAGCGGTCGAGCATGGTTTTATTGGAACGCAGACGACCGCGCGTCTGTAGCCAGTCGAGCAACGCATTGTTGTTGGGACGATAGACGCCAATACCCGCGTTGAGCATGCCAAAGATGCGTGCGCCTAATTCCAGCGTGAGAAAATGCATGCCAATGAGCACCACGCCCCTTCCTTGCGCCCGTGCCTGTTCCATATGTTCGTAGCCGGTCACGCTGAAGTGTTTGCGCACGCGCCAGTCAGGCCAGAACCACGCGATGCCCGTTTCGATGACGCCCATTCCAACCGATTCAAAATTACGCTCAAGCAAACGCTCGCGCTCACCCTCTTTCATCTCCGGAAAGCAAAGCTCAAGATTTCGTCTGGCGATTTCCACGCGGCGTGGAAGCATGCGCATAGCCAGACGCCCGAGTCCGTGCCCTGCTTTTAACAGAAGCGAATATGGGAGCTGGACCGTACACCAGAGTGCGGCGATGCCTGCCCAACTGAACCAGTAACGAGGATGAATAAAGGCGAGTGAAAACCGAGGTAATTTTGTCATGAAAAAATTATCCTTTTACTATCTGTACTTAATCTGGTGCAGTTGTAGTGCATACCTGCTGATTTAACGAATATTGTTCGGAGGAGTGAATTGTAGCGGAAATGTTGTGCTGTTTATTATCGATTTTTGCGAAAGGAATGAAAGGCGGGGATCGCCGGGTGATACTGCACCACCCGGCAGGCGAGTTACATCGAATAGCCGGGCTTCTTAATCAGTTCATCCAGTTTAGGTCCAATCTCGGTATCCCAGACCTGCGCCTTCCAGTCAGCTTCCTGGACTTCGTGAAGCGCCACGGAGATTGAGCGATCTTTGCTGTTCAGATGACGGACTATCGTTTCGGCGATATCCGCCGCCAGGGCCGTTTTTTGTTCGTCAGTCAGATCGCGTGGAAAACATTTGATATCAACGTGAGGCATGGGCAGGGCTCCTTTTATAGGTTAGCGTTCCACGTTATCAGATTATGTCGTTAGCTTTTAGCACCTTGTGCAGTTCTGGCAACGCGCAGACGGCATTCGCGATGGCGGTGATATTAGGTGCGTTGGTGGTAAACCACTCATGACCTGGCCCCCAGGTACGCACGACGGCAATATAGACGTCAAGCAGCGTTAGCTGTTGGCCAAAGGCATAAGGCGAGGCGCTGAGCTGGCTGTCAAACCACAGATAGAGGGATTTCCGGTACTCAATACAGTTTTTCTTCAGCTGTTCCGGGGCATCAGGCACCCAGCGTTCCGGGTAATCTGCATACGTAAAGGTGGGATAGACGTTCGCCACAAACCAGATGAGCAGGCGCTGAAACTGCTGGCGCTCGGCCTGCCCAACGGGCGGCGCGAGGTCGGGTCGTCTGTCGAGCACCATCAGGGCGATCGCCGCGGTTTCCGTCACGATCGCCCCGTTCTCCAGCTCCAGCGTCGGCACCTGGCACAGCGGGTTCAGTTTCAACAGCAATTCGCGCTGCGGGCCGGGCTGGTCAAACCCGTCCACGTTGACGAACTGATACGGGATGTCTGCCAGAGTCAGCATCACCTCACTGATTGCCGATCCCCAGCCGGGTACGCCATAGAGTTTGATCATGTTGCCTCCTCAGGGATGAAAACCCTAAGTGTATACCCGTCATACTCAAGTTGCAGGTGCGTTGGCTGCATTCACTCACCCCAGTCACGTACTTATGTACGCTCCCGGGGATTCGTTCCCTTGCCGCCTTCCTGCAACTCGAATTATTTAGGGTATAGAGCACCATTAGTAGGTTATCCCGGGTGGATTAACGTCTGAAGACGTCACTGCTTCGCCCGCTTCCCCCCAGCGCGCCAGCACCTTTTGATAATCCCCGCGCTTAATCGCACCGTCCAGCGCAGCCTGCAACGCATACACCAGCCCATTGCCTTTTTTGGTTGTGGTGGCGACATAGGCTTTCTTCGGGCCTAATCCCACGACGCGGGTTTTGCCGGTTAACGCGGCTTTGTAGGCCGAAACGGACTGCGGTCCAAAGAAGACATCCGCCCTGCCGGACTGAATATAGAGATTGCCTGAGGCGTCGTCGGTCAGATAAACCGGCAACGCAGGCTCGCGTCCGGCCTTTTTATTCTCTTCGTTCCAGCCCAGCAGAATACGTTCCTGATTGGTGCCTGACCCGACAATCACCTTTTTACCGGCCAGATCTTTCGCACTGGTGATCGACTGTACGTTGCTGGTGGATTTCACCGAGAAGGCCAGGGAATCGACGCGATAGGTTGCAAAATCGAACTTCTCCTTACGTTGCTCGGTGACGGCGATATTCACCAACGCCACGTCATAGCGCCCGGAAGTGATCCCCAGCGGCCAGTCTTCCCACGCCGTTGGCACCAGCTTCAGCTTCAGCCCCAGACTGCCCGCCAGCAACCGGGCGATATCCGGGTCGCTGCCAATACGGGTGCGGTTATCACTGGCCAGCAGCGCCAGCGGCGGAGAATTCAGGGCTGAAATCGCCACCGTGAGGGTACCCGGCTCAACAAATTTATAGTTCGCCGGGATTTTCGCCACTGCCTGTTGATCAACCGTCACTGGCAGCGGCTGTTCGTTGGCCTTTAAATCAATGCTGGCGTGGCTCGCTGTCGTGAAGACCAGCCCCGCCAGGAGTCCATATTTCATCTGCGCTCCTTACAGCACTTTTGAGAGGAACTGGCGCGTTCGCGGATGCGACGGTCGGTTTAACACGTCGTCGCTGCTGCCCTGCTCCACAATTTTACCGTCGACCATAAATACCACCTGGTCCGCCACTTCCCGTGCAAAGCCGATCTCATGGGTGACCACCACCAGCGTAGTGCCGGAGCGGGCGAGCTTTTTAATCACGTCCAGCACTTCGCCAACCAGTTCCGGATCCAGCGCCGAGGTTGGTTCATCAAACAGCATCACGCGCGGGCGCAGCGCCAGCGCGCGGGCAATGGCAATGCGCTGCTGTTGGCCGCCGGAGAGGTGACGCGACCAGGCATCGGCTTTATCGCGCAGACCTACCACATCCAGAAGGCTGTAGGCGTTTTCAATAGCCTCTTTTTTACTGAACTTTTTATGCGCGATGGGTGCTTCAACCAGGTTTTCCAGCACCGTAAGATGCGGAAAAAGATTGAAGTTCTGAAACACGTACCCAACGTTGACGCGCTGTTTGAGGATCTCTTTCTCTTTGAGCTCGTAGAGTTTGTCACCCTGACGGCGATAGCCGATGTAATCCCCGTCAATCTGGATAAAGCCTTCGTCTACGCGCTCCAGATGGTTAATAGTGCGCAGCAGCGTCGATTTTCCCGATCCAGAGGGTCCGAGGATCACCGTCACGGAGCCCGGTGGGATCTCAAGCGTGACGTTATCGAGCGCTTTATGTCGGCCAAAAAACTTACTGACGCCGGTTATGGAAATGTGTCCTTCAGGAGAGGCTTGCATGAACGGGCTCCTGTGCTGACGAAGTGGTGACGGAACGCGCGCGGCTGGTCGCCCGGCTCTGGTTTACGGCGGAGCGGCGCTCGCTGCGGGCGAGTCCACGCTCAATAACATGCTGGATGGCAGACAGTACGGTGGTGATCACCAGATACCAGACGGCCCCCACCATCAACAGCGGGATCACCTCCTGGGTGCGGTTGTAGATCATCTGGATCGTGTAGAACAGTTCCGGCATCGCCAGCACGTAAACCATCGCCGTCCCTTTGGCGAGGCTGATGATTTCGTTAAACCCGGACGGCAGGATGGTGCGCAGCGCCTGGGGGAGAATTATGCGCACGGTGCGACGCCACGCCGGCAGACCCAGCGCAGCGGCCGCCTCATACTGACCGTGGTCGACCCCAAGGAAGCCCCCGCGAATGATCTCCGCAGTATAGGCGCTCTGCACCAGCGTCAGCCCCACGATGGCGGTAGAAAACTGCCCGAGAACGTTGATGGTTTCAAAGCTGCCCCAGGTAATGCCGGTAAAAGGCACGCCGAGAGAGAGCGTGTCGTAGAGATAGGAGAAGTTATAGAGGATAATCAGTACCACGATCAGCGGCAGCGATCGGAACAGCCAGATGTAACCCCACGCCAGGCTACCCAACAGCCATGATGACGAGAGCCGAGCCAGCGCCAGCATGCCGCCAATCACCACGCTCAGTACGGTGCTTATCAACGTCAGCAGCAGCGTCTGTCCGACGCCTTCGAGAATCACCGGGTCAAAGAACCAGCGGGCAAATACCGCCCATTCCCAGCGCGGATTAAAGGCCACGGACTGGATCACGACCGCCAGCACAAACAGCGCCACCACGGCGCCAGCAGCGCGCAGCGGATAACGTGCCGGGACCACTTTTATGGTTTCAACGTTGCTCATCGTCGCTCCTTATGCGGTTTTGCTGAGCGCTTCGCGGATCAGCGTCTTGGTGAAACGCAGCCGACCGTCGAACGGCGGCTGGCTATACTCTTCCGGGTCGCGGTTGAGATCGAACTGCGGCTGATACCCCTGACTGAGATAGAGCCGCACCGCCTCCGGCTGACGAAACCCCGTAGTCAGGTAGATGTGGCTGTAACCCGCCAGCACCGCCCGGCGCTCCAGCTCCTGTACCACGCGCGCGGCCAGTCCCTGCTGGCGCAGCGTTTTATTCGTCCAGATACGTTTGATCTCTGCGGTATGTTCGTCGAAGGGCTTGTACGCCCCGGTGGCGATGATCTCACCCTCGCGCTCCAGGACGATAAACAGCCCCTGCGGCGCCAGGTACCACTCTGTCAGCTCGACTTCCGCATCCTTTGAAAAGTAGTCGCCGTAACGAGCGGCGTACTCACCGAAAAGCCCCTCGATAATGGGCTGAAGATCGGCATCTTCCGGCGAAACGTCACGAAATTGTTCATGCATAGCGCCTCCTTAATCGCCCAGACCCGCCGGGTTAACTTCGGAACTGGAGATACGCTCCACGCCTTCCCCCCAGCGGTTTAGCACCTTGTCGTAATCTCCGTTCTTGATTGCGCCGTTCAGCGCGGTTTGTACCGGTTCGACCAGGCCGCTGCCTTTTTTCAGCGTCACCGCGATATGCGCCGCCTTCGGCCAGCCGCCGTCGACGCTGCCGACCAGTTTGGTTTTACCGTTAAGCGCCGCTTTCCAGGCGCCGATCACGTTCGGGCCAAAGTAGGCGTCCGCGCGTCCGGACTGAAGCGCCAGCGTTTGGGCCGCGTCGTCTTTGGTGTAGATCGGCGTAAAGGGTTTAAGCCCTTTTTTGAGGTTCTCTTCGTTCCATGCCAGCAGAATGGCTTCCTGGTTGGTGCCGGAACCCACGATGATGCGCAGCCCGGCGATATCCTCTGCCTTCACAAGCGAGTTGATGGGACTGGTGGATTTCACGTAGAAGCCAAGTGAATCCTTGCGATAGGTGGCGAAGTCGAACTTCTCTTTGCGCGCTTTGGTGACGGTGATGTTGCTGATAGCCGCATCGTATTTCCCGGAGGCCACCCCCAGCGGCCAGTCCTCCCAGGAGGTGGGAACCACGTTCAGCTCCAGCCCAAGGCTGTCCGCCACCAGACGCGCAATGTCGACCTCACTTCCCAGCAGGGTCTTGTTGTCGTCGGAAAAGACCGTCAGCGGCGGTTGATTCAGTCCCGCCACCGCCACGGTAAATTTCCCCGGCACGGCAAAGCGATAGTCTTTCGGCAGTTGCGCGATCGCATCGCTGTTTTTGGCGGTATTGATCGGCGTTTTATTGGCCTCAATGCTCACGCCGGTGCCGTTAATATTGACGTTCTCTGCCCAGACGGCAGGGGTAAAAGCCAGCGCAAGCGCCAGAATAAGCGATGATTTCTGCATAGCGTTTTTCTCTTTTATTGTTGTGTGAACTGATTTTTGGGCTCGTCTAAGCCCAGACTTTCGCGCAGCGTGGTGCCGGGATAGTCGGTGCGGAACAGGCCGCGCGCCTGTAAAAGGGGGACCACCTGGTCGACAAAGCGCGGGAAGGTGTCCGGCGTACCGCCCTGAATGATGAAGCCATCCGCCGCCTTCTCCTCGAACCAGGCCTGTAAACCATCGGCCACCTGCTCCGGTGTGCCGGAAAAACGCGGGCGCGGCGATGCGGCTTCCAGCGCGACCTGACGCAGAGTTAAGTTGCGCTCACGGGCGTTACGCTTGATTTCATCGGTGGTGCTGCGGAAGCTGTTTTTGCCCAAATCGCCAATGTCCGGGAACGGCGCGTCGAGGGAATACTGGCTGAAGTCGTGATGCTCGAAATAACGTCCAAGGTAATTCAGCGCATCATTAATGGAGACCAGTGCCGCCGTGGTTTGATACTGGTTTTCTACGTCATCGGCGTCGTTTCCAACAATCACGCTGACGCCCTGGAATATATGTAAATCCCCTGCGCGGCGGCCGTGACTTTCCAGCTGCTGTTTAACATCGCGGTAAAAAGCCTGGGCTTCTTCCAGCGTGTCATGGTGGGTAAAAATCGCGTCAGCATGTTTTGCCGCCAGCTTTTTACCGTCGTCGGACGCACCAGCCTGAAAGACAATCGGACGTCCCTGCGGGGTGCGGCCAATATTCAGCGGGCCAGAAACCCGGAAGAAATCACCGTGGTGATCCAGAGTATGCAGTTTCGACGCATCAAAGAACTGTCCGCTCTCTTTATTGCGGATAAAGGCATCCCCTTCCCAGGAGTCCCACAGCCCTTTCACCACGTCGAGATACTCATCGGCAATGCGGTAGCGCAGCGCATGCTCCGGGTGTTTTTCGCGGGAGAAGTTCTTCGCTGACCCTTCCAGCGGCGACGTCACCACGTTCCAGCCCGCGCGTCCGTTGCTCAGGTGATCGAGGCTGGCGAACTGGCGTGCAGCGGTGAAAGGCTCGCTGTACGAGGTGGATAACGTGCCGACCAGCCCCAGGCGCGAGGTGATACTCGCCAGCGCGGACAACAGCGTCAGCGGCTCAAAGCGGTTTAAAAAATGCGGAATGGATTTCTCGTTAATATAAAGACCGTCGGCCACAAATATAAAGTCGAGCTTGCCCTCTTCTGCTTTTAAAGCCGTTTCTTTGACGAAATCAAAATTAATGCTGGCATCCGCGACCGCCGCGGGATGGCGCCAGGCAGACATATTTCCGGATGCACCATGCAAAATGGTCCCCAGCCGCAATTGACGATGTGCAGACATATTCACCTCAAATTAATTAAACGTGTTGCAGGGCTTTTTCCGCGAGCTGAGCAAAATAGCGGGCAGCGGGTTCGATTAATGCTTCGTCCGGGTTAAATGCCGGGTGATGTAACCCAAACGGACTGTTGCTGCCAATGCTGACAAACGCGCCGGGTATGTTTTGCAGATAGACCGCGAAATCCTCCCCGCCCATGTGCAGTTCCGCATGCCGGGTTTCATATCCCGCTTCGCGCGCAACCGAGGTGGCAAACCCGGCCCAGTGCTCATCGTTCACCAGCGCGGTGGGTCCGGCGTACCAGGTGATGTTGATCTGCGCGCTAAAGGCGCTGGCAAATCCGGCGGCGATTTCACCGACGCGCGCTTTCACGTTCTGCTGCACTTCCGTGCGCAGCGTGCGCAGCGTGCCCTCCAGCTCAACGCTTTCCGGCAGCACGTTCCAGGTATTCCCCCCGGCGATGCGCGTCACGCTCAGAACAACCGAATCCAGCGTATTGACGTTACGGCTGGCAACGCTTTGCAGCGCGGTCACCAGCTGGCTTGCCAGCACGATGGCGTCGTTGCCTTCATGGGGACGTGCGGCATGCGCGCCTTTGCCGGTAACATGAATAACGAAGCGATCGACGTTCGCATAGAATGGGCCGCCGCGCGTAGCAAACTCGCCGACCGGCAGTGAAGGCTCGTTATGCATTCCGAAAATCGCGCGTACGTCACGTAACGCCCCGGCCCGCACCATACTTTTTGCTCCGCCGAAATTCTCTTCCGCAGGCTGGAACAGGATCCGCACGCGACCGTTGAGCGAGGCTTCCCGCTCCTTTAGCTTTAACGCAGCGCCGAGGATCACGCTGGTGTGGATGTCGTGGCCACAGGCATGCATCACCCCCGCACGCCGGGAGCTAAACGGCACCCCACTGCGCTCGTCGATGGGTAACGCGTCGATATCGGCACGCAGCGCAACCAGTGCGTTGCCCGTGCCGATCTCCGCAACCAGTCCGGTCTGGAGATCGTAAGGCAGCGGTGCAATCCCGGCCGCCGTCAGCCACTCGCGCAGGCGCGCCGTTGTTTCGACCTCCTGACCGGAGAGTTCAGGGTTCTGGTGCAGCTCACGGCGCCAGGCAATCAGTTGTTCGCTAAAGCTCATACGGTCACCTCCCTGTTAAATCGCGCCTCGGCCAGCAGTCGCAGTGACTGCACGCGCGTTGCGCCATCAGCGACCGGCGTGTCGATGATAAATTCGTCAATTCCCCACTGCTGATGCAGCGCGTTGAGCTGTTCAAGCACCGAATCCGCCGTTCCGGCCAGCAGAGACTGCGCCCGACGCGCGATGCGCACCGGGTCACTCCCCGCCTGCCGCGCAAAGGCGTAGGCCTGTTCTTCGCTGGCCACGGTGACGCGCTGTCCGTTTACCAGCTCCACGCCCCACACTTCAACCTTCTGCGCCAGCGCATCGGCCTCAGCCTGGGTTGGGGCAACAATGACCTGCACGGCCACAATCACCTCCCGGACGCTGTGTTGACGCCACGCTGTGACGACCTCGCGCAGCAGCTCAGAATCACCGTTCAGATGGGCGGCAAAGACAAAATGCCAGTCGAGGGAGGCCGCCAGTAGCGCGCTTTCGGTACTGGCGCCCAGCAGAAATCCCCGGGCAGGCACCGGCGGCAGCGGCGTGGCGCGAACGTCCTCCTCCGCTGACTGATTTTCAGGGCGGATCCAGCGATCAAGCTGCGTCAGTTGTTCAGTAAAGCTGCCTTTTTCCTGCGGATTTAGGCCGTACTGCAAGGCGCGGGTAGAGAGCGGCAGACCGCCGGGCGCTTTGCCAACGCCCAGATCAACCCGGCCCGGCGCAATGGCGGCCAGTACGTTAAAATTTTCGGCGACTTTATAGGGGCTGTAATGTTGCAGCATGACGCCGCCTGAGCCCACGCGAATACGTTTTGTTTGCCCCAGGATCCAGGCAATCAGCAGCTCCGGCGAGGGGCTGGCAAGCTGCGGGGTATTGTGGTGTTCGGCAATCCAGAAGCGGTGATAACCCAGCGTTTCTGCCTGTTGCGCCAGTGCTAAGGTTCGCGCCAGCGCATCGGCGGCTGTTTCGTGTTCTGCGACGGGGCTTTTATCCAGAATGCTGATTCGCCATGACATGTTGCGTTCTCGTTTGACTTAACATGTCGTCATTATTAAAGGCGGATTTCACCTCTGAGAAACAATTAATTTACATTTGGATTGCCGGAAATCAGCTATAGCTTACCGCTACTCGTTCGGATACTGCTCGTCGGTGACCTTCTCCAGCCATGCCACCGGGCTCCCGTCGACAGCTTCTGCGATGGCGATATGGGTCATGGCCGTCTGCGCGCTTGCGCCGTGCCAGTGCTTCACGCCGGGTGGGATCCAGGCGATATCACCCTGATTCAGCGGTTCCGCCTCTTTCCCCCACTCCTGTAACCAGCCGCGCCCCTGCGTCACGATCAGCGTTTGTCCAAGAGGATGCGTATGCCAGGCGGTACGTGCGCCGGGTTCAAAGGTGACGGTCGCGCCGCCGACTTTTGCCGGTTCAGTCGCCTGGAAAGGTGCGTCAATGCGCACGCTGCCGGTAAACCAGGCCTCTGGCCCATGAACGGAAGGTAGCGAACCGCTACGGATAATTTTCATGATCTACTCCTCGTTTGCTATTGCGTTAACAGTAGCGTAAAGCCATGGGGAGCATTAGAGTGCATAATCAGAAAGGAACTATGAGTTCAATTCATAAATAGGATAAGCCGCCATGTTAAAAGACAACTTCAACGATCTGCTCTCCTTTATGGTTGTCGCCCGGGAGCGCAGTTTTACCCGCGCCGCGGCGCAGCTTGGGGTATCTCAGTCGGCGCTCAGTCACGCAATGCGCAATCTGGAAGCGAGGCTGGAAGTCCGTCTGTTAACCCGCACCACCCGCAGCGTGGCCCCTACCGAGGCCGGCGAGCAACTCTTCATGCGCTTAAGCCCCCATCTGCTGGAGATCGAGCAGGAACTTACCGCGCTGCGTGATACCCGCGACAGACCTGCCGGGAATATTCGCCTAACCGCCGGGGAGCACGCCATGTTTGCCGTGCTGTGGCCTGTGCTTAAACCCTTTATGGCGCAGTATCCTGACATCAACGTTGAAGTCACGGTGGACGATGGGCTGACAAATATTGTCGATGGCCGCTTTGACGCGGGGGTGCGTCTGGGTGAGCAGGTGGCGAAAGATATGATTGCGATACGTATTGCCCCGGACATGCGCATGGCGGTCGTCGGGTCGGCAGACTATTTGCATCGTTTCGGGGTACCGGAAACGCCGGAGCAGCTTGATCAGCACCGCTGCATTAATATGCGCCTGCCCACACGCGGCGGATTATATGCCTGGGAATTTGAACGGGACGGACGTGAGCTGCGCGTGCGGGTTGACGGCCAATTGATCCTCAACAGCCTGCCGCAACGCATTGATGCCGCCGAAAACGGTCTGGGGCTGGCGTACGTCCCGGAAGATGCGGTTCAGGACGCCCTTGCTGAGGGCCGGTTAGTGCGTGTGCTTGAAGCCTGGTGTCCGGCTTTTGCCGGTTATCATCTCTATTATCCGAGCCGCCGCCAGCACACTTCCGCGTTTTCATTACTTATCGCAGCTCTGCGGCATCCATAAGCTCTACCTATAGGTAACTATTAAGTAAACCTGATGATTAAATCAGCATTCACAGACCTTTTTGCCTAAAAAAACGTCACGATTCAGCGCGTTGTGATCGCAGTCTGCTCTGACCACACGATTTCCTTCGACGAGCATCACTTTCGGCACGGTTATATTTTGCGTCGCTTATCAATTGCGGGTAGGATGCCTCGCCATGTTTTGCCTTATCCATACACAGAATGACTGGAAAGGCAGCATGTGTCTGCGCAGAAGCAATCGTTTGTTTCGGCTTCTGCCAGGCAGGACTATCACGTTAATGGTTCAGACAGGCAAACAGGTAACTCAATGAAAACAAGCAATAAAAGCGCAGCCGATCATCATGCTGCTAAACGTCGCTGGTTGAACTCTCATGAAGAGGGCTATCACAAGGCGATGGGCAACCGTCAGGTGCAGATGATCGCCATCGGCGGCGCTATCGGTACAGGTCTTTTTTTAGGTGCAGGCGCACGTCTGCAAATGGCTGGCCCCGCGCTCGCCCTGGTCTATCTGGTGTGCGGGATCTTCTCTTTCTTCATTCTTCGCGCCCTCGGCGAGCTGGTGCTCCACCGCCCTTCCAGCGGTAGCTTTGTCTCTTACGCCCGTGAATTTCTCGGTGAAAAGGCCGCGTATGTCGCGGGCTGGATGTACTTCGTTAACTGGGCAATGACCGGTATCGTCGATATCACCGCCGTTGCGCTGTACATGCACTACTGGGGCGCGTTTGGCGATGTGCCGCAGTGGGTGTTCGCCCTCGGGGCGCTGGCAATCGTCGGGACCATGAACATGATCGGCGTGAAATGGTTCGCCGAGATGGAGTTCTGGTTCGCGCTGGTGAAGGTGCTGGCCATTGTGATCTTCCTGGTGGTCGGGACCGTATTCCTCGGCACCGGTAAACCGCTGGACGGCAACGCCACCGGCTTCCACCTGATTACCGATAACGGTGGTTTCTTCCCGCACGGCCTGCTGCCAGCGCTGGTTCTGGTGCAGGGTGTGGTGTTCGCCTTTGCCTCCATCGAACTGGTCGGTACGGCGGCAGGTGAATGTAAAGATCCGCAGACGATGGTGCCAAAAGCCATCAACAGCGTGATCTGGCGTATCGGTCTGTTCTATGTGGGCTCCGTGGTATTGCTGGTACTGCTGCTGCCGTGGAATGCATACCAGGCGGGGCAAAGTCCGTTTGTGACCTTCTTCTCTAAGCTGGGCGTGCCGTACGTGGGCAGCATCATGAACATCGTGGTACTGACTGCCGCGCTTTCCAGCCTGAACTCCGGGCTCTATTCGACGGGCCGTATCCTGCGCTCCATGTCGATGGGGGGCTCTGCGCCGAAGTTTATGTCGAAGATGAGCAAGCAGCAGGTGCCTTACGCGGGTATTCTGGCTACGCTGGTGGTGTATATCTTTGGCGTGTTCCTGAACTATCTCGTGCCGTCTCAGGTGTTTGAGATCGTGCTGAACGTCGCTGCGCTGGGCATCATCGCCTCCTGGGCCTTTATCGTGGTGTGTCAGATGCGTCTGCGCAAAGCAATTAAAGAAGGGAAAGCGGCTGACGTCAGCTTCAAGCTGCCGGGCGCGCCGGTAACATCCTGGCTTACCCTGCTATTCCTGTTGAGCGTGCTGGTGCTGATGGCCTTCGACTACCCTAACGGCACCTACACCATCGCTACAATCCCGCTGCTGGCGGTGCTGTTGATTGCCGGCTGGTTTGGCGTGCGTAAACGCGTGAATGAAATCCACAGTACCGCCCCGGTTCATCCTGGAGATGACAAACAGGATGGTCCGCTGGTGGAAGAGACGTCGCGTTAATAAAAAAGCCGGGTGGCGGCTACGCCTTACCCGGCCTGCATTTCATTGTTTTCCAGGCCCGGTAAGCGCAGCGCCACCGGGCAATTCTCACCTTAAAGCGCGATACGAATCACATCGTCAGGCTGAGTGGCTTCCTGCTGACGGGTAGACTTCTGTTTCACCGTCACGTACAGCGTTTTACCGTCCGCAGACAGCGCCAGGCTGTTCGGGTAAACCGGCGTATCGAAGGTTTTGGTCACTTTGTAAGTTTTGGCGTCAATCACGCTCACCTTGCCCGCCTCGCGGTGCGTCACATAGGCTTCGTTACGCGCCGGGTTAAACAGTACGGCCAGCGATTCTGGCGCGGCGATTTTCTGCATTACGCTGCCATCTTTCAAATTCACCACCAGCACTTCAGGCTGTTTTGAATCCGTCACAAACGCACGCTGGCCGGCAGTGTCCAGGCTCAGGTTCAGGTAGAAGTGCTCTTTTCCGTCTTCCTGTACTTTCTTACGGCTGAGGATTTTGTTGGTCGCGGTATCAATGGTCACCAGCTCACCGTCCGCATTGGTGGTATACAGGCGTTTTGCCTTCGCATCCAGCGCCAGTCCGGTGCTGAACGTGCCGGTGTTCGTGATGGTGTCCTTCAGCTTCAGCGTTGCGCCATCAACAACCCAGATCACGCTCTCCTTGCCGATGCCGGTAATGTATACCGTATTGGTCGTGTCATCGGCCACCAGCTGGCGCGGCTGAAGCGGCTTCACCGTGTCGCTACGTTTGCGATCGTCCAGCACCAGGCGCCCTTTCACCTCGCTCGTTTTGGCGTCAATCGCCGTCACGGCACTGTTGACGGTGTTACCGAACCACAGCGTCTGGGTGGCGTTATCGATCGTGGCGCCAAACGGCTTGAGATCGTTATGAATCGCCTGCGTCACTTCCAGCGTGACCGGATCCAGACGATAGACCACGCCGCCCTTATCGGTTTTGCGGCTTTGTGACGTCGCAACCCACAGCGCGTTTTCCTGCTGGCTGACGGCCATTTCATACGCGCCCTTGCCGACCGCTTTGCGCAGCATCTCTTCAGCGGCATGAACCTGGAACGTACCGGCAAACAGTAAAGAGCCCAACAGCAGAGACCCACGCAGGCGCGGCGAGCACAGATGACGTAAAGACATAACAATTCCTTTTTAAATGAGGAGATTTACCGCTGACATCGCTTCCGGCGGGCAAAGTCATCGCTTTGCCGTTATTTTAATGAGAATAGTAATCATTAATGAGTTGAATGTGGAGTATTTCTTTCCTGCAAAACCTTACATTCACGAAATGTGCGGTTATAGTTTTCATAACATTTACAAAGGATTTAACATATATACACAGGTTCCAGTTGATTTGGTTCGAAATTTTTCTTAACCGGCTTACTCCATGAAAATTATTACTGCCCATAAGGCATCACTACCCCTGTTGTTCGTTCCCGTCATTTTTGGCCCGCTGAGTGCGATGGCCGCGGATGAACAGACCATGATCGTCAGCGCCACGCCGCAAACCGTCTCAGAACTGGACACCCCGGCCGCAGTCAGCGTGGTGAGCGGCGAGGATATGCGACATGCCACACCGCGCATCAACCTTTCTGAATCCCTTGGGAGCGTACCTGGCCTGCAAATCCAGAACCGCCAGAACTATGCTCAGGATCTGCAACTTTCCGTTCGCGGATTCGGCGCGCGCTCAACCTTCGGCGTACGCGGGATCCGTATGTACGTGGACGGCATTCCGGCAACCATGCCCGACGGCCAGGGGCAGACATCAAACATTGACCTCAACAGCATAGAGAGCGTCGACGTGCTGCGCGGCCCCTTCTCTGCCCTGTACGGTAATGCCTCCGGCGGCGTGATCAACATCAACACCCAGACCGGACAACAGCCAGCCACCATTGAAGCCAGCAGCTATTACGGCAGCTACGGCACCTGGCGTTACGGTATGAAGGCCACCGGGGCGGTGGGTGATGGTACTCAGGCGGGCGATGTGGATTACGCCGTATCCACTACCCGTTTTACCACCCATGGCTATCGCGACCACAGCGGCGCGCGCAAAAACCTCGCCAACGCGAAACTGGGCGTGCGCATTAATGATGTCAGCAAGCTGACGCTGATTTTTAACAGCGTGGACATGAAAGCCAACGATCCAGGCGGACTGAGCTATGAGGAGTGGCAGAATAACCCGCGCCAGTCACCACGTGGCGATCAGTACAACACGCGTAAGACCATTAAGCAGACCCAGGCCGGGATCCGCTACGACCGTCAGCTGAGCGAACAGGACGACCTCAGCGTGATGATGTATGCCGGTGAGCGTGAAATGACTCAGTACCAGTCCATTCCGGCGTCCACTCAGCGCGAGAATCCTGCGCATTCGGGCGGTGTGATTGATATGCAGCGTCACTATCAGGGTATTGATACGCGCTGGACCCACCGCGGCGAACTGCTGGTTCCGGTGACATTTACCACCGGGTTGAACTACGAAAACATGAGCGAAAATCGTCGCGGGTATGAGAACTTCGTGATGGGCAACGGCGTGCCGGATTATGGCGTGAAGGGTAATAAACGCCGTGACGAACGCAATCTGATGTGGAACCTGGATCCCTACCTGCAAACCCAGTGGCAGCTAACGCAAAAACTGTCCTTAGAGGCGGGCGTACGTTATAGCTCCGTCTGGTTTGACTCCAACGATCGTTACATTACCCCGCAAAACGGTGATGACAGCGGCGACGCCAGCTACCACAAATGGCTCCCGGCAGGTGCGGTGAAATACGCCGTGACCGACGCATGGAACCTGTATGCTGCGGCAGGACGGGGATTTGAGACGCCGACCATCAACGAACTTTCCTACCGTTCTGATGGCAAAGGTGGCCTCAATATGAACCTGCAACCGTCCACCAACAACACCTATGAGATTGGCAGCAAAACCCGCATCGGCAATGGCATCCTGACGGCGGCGCTGTTCCGCACGGATACCGACAACGAGATCGTGGTGGACGAAAGCAAGGATGGTCGCACGACTTATAAAAACGCGGGAAAAACGCGCCGTCAGGGTGTGGAAATCGCGCTCGACCAGCAGTTTGCCGAGAACTGGAAGCTGAAGATGGCGTGGACCTATCTTGATGCCACCTACCGCACCAACGTCTGTAGCAATGCAGACTGTAGCGGCAACCGGATGCCGGGGATCGCCCGTAACATGGGTTATGCGTCGTTTGGCTGGGAGCCTGAGGAAGGCTGGTACGCGGGGGCAGATGCCCGCTACATGAGCGATGTCATGGCCAACGATACCAACACCGCTAAAGCGCCCTCTTATACCGTAGTGGGCCTGAATACCGGGTATAAACTCAACTACGGCAAATGGGGAATGGACGTCTTTGGTCGCGTCGATAACCTGTTCGATAAAGAGTACGCCGGTTCAGAGATTGTTAACGCTGGCTACAACCGCTATTACGAACCTGCCCCTGGTCGTAACTATGGCGTGAGCCTGTCGGTCTCTTATCGTTTTGAGTAAACCATTCTCCGGCAGCGCACGTTGCCGATAAAAAATAAGCAAAATAACATCATTCCCGGTTGCCTGATGCGCCGGGAATATAATCAAGGACGTTTGATACAAATAAACAAATAAGTGCGCCAGAGGGATCCTTAACTGTAGTATTGCCGTTGCAGAAGAATATTGGCTTCATCAATGGCTTTGTCGATCGCTTCCCGGCTGGCCGTCACATCCCTTTGCTCAAGCGCAGAAAGCAGATCGTCATAATGATAGGTCGCTGCGGGAACCTCGCTTAACTCTTCTTGCAGATAGTGAATGCACGGACCAATCCGTACCCAGAGCTGCTCAATCAGCGAGTGAAGGGTCGGCATCTCGGCATACTGATAGAGCGTGAACCGGAACACGCGGTTGGCATGGATCGCTTTCTGTACATCGCCCTGATGCATGGCGGCACTGAAGTTATCTGACAGCGCGCGTAACGCATCCAGTTTGGTCTCGGTCATATTCTGGCACGCCGCCGCAACGGCCATCGGTTCAAGCTGCTTTCTGATGGCGTTAATTTCGTTATAGCGTTCCAGCGTCACTTCTGGCACCAAAAACGCCTGCGCTGGCGTGGCCTGTAATGCCCCCGCCGACACCAGGCGCAGCAGGGCTTCGCGCACCGGTGTGATACTGGTGCCCAATTTATCCGCAATCTCTTTTGTAACGAGTCGAGCCCCAGGTTTTAATGAGCCCGTAATTAATGCTCCCTTTAAACTGTTCTCTACTTGCAAAGTCAGACTGATTCTTTGTGCTTTTTCCATATGTTCCAAATCAAGCATGTTTAATTCCCGTAGCCAAACAAAATGCCATTTTCAGCGTCTGTTTAAAAAAACATCGCCGGTTAGATATATCCTGTATCGTCATGCCTGGTATGAGGGGCGCGCGTAATATTAAAATCGTTCAAATAATATTGCATTTTTCACTTCTGGCTCAGCTGGGCCGAGGCGCGCAAAGCTTATGGATTAATTAAAGACAATATATCGTATCTTCACAAATAATTATGGCGGACACTGCCCGCCATAACCGATGCTCTGTTTAGTCGGCCGCCACGCGGATCACAACCTTGCCGAAGTTTTTCCCCTCAAGCAGGCCAATCAGGGCGTCCGGCGCCGCGTCCAGCCCTTCCGTAACCTGCTCGCGATAGTGAATTTTGCCTTCCTGCACCCAGCGGCCCATTTCCTGCTGGAACTCGTCAATACGATGACCATAGTCCTGCGCGATAATAAAACCCTGCATACGGATGCGTTTTTTCAGGATGGTCCCCATCAGTAGCGGTAAGCGGTCCGGACCCTCCGGCAGGTTGGTCGCATTGTAGCCGCTGACCAGTCCGCAAACCGGCACGCGCGCGGAGGTATTCAAGAGCGGCAGCACGGCGTCAAAGACTTTACCGCCGACGTTTTCGTAATACACATCAATGCCCTGCGGGCAGGCTTTAGCCAGTTGTTCGTCAAAATCATCCGCATGGTGATCCAGACAGGTATCGAAACCGAGCACGTCGACCGCATGACGGCATTTCTCCTCCCCGCCAGCCACGCCGATGACCCGGCATCCTTTGATTTTACCGATCTGCCCCACCGTTGCGCCGACCGGCCCCGTGGCCGCCGCCACGACAAGGGTTTCCCCTGCCTGAGGCTGGCCGATATCGAGCAGCCCCATATACGCGGTGAAGCCCGGCATTCCCAGCACGCCGAGTGCCCATGAAGGATGCGACGGGTTTTCACCCAACTTCACCAGCCCCTGCCCGTCGGATAGTTCATACTCCTGCCAGCCGCTGTAACCCAGAACCCATTCACCCTCTTTATAATCCGGATGACGGGAGGTCTCGACGCGGCTTACCGTGCCGCCCACCATCACCGCGCCAATCTCGACCGGAGGTGAATAGGATGGCGCATCGCTCATACGGCCTCGCATGTACGGATCAAGCGAGAGCCATACGGTGCGTAATAACACCTGCCCCTCTGCGGGCGCGGGGATCGGCTGCTCTTCCAGGCGGAAATTATCGGCAACCGGCGCGCCGTGTGGACGGGAAGCCAGTACCCAGCGTCGGTTTTGCGTAGTAGATTGACTCATTCATCGCTCCTTACTGCTGAAAATGTCATTCAAGTCTGGCACGTTATCCTGCGGATCGCCTGTGCATTATGAGCCGGACTGATTAAGCCGCACGACCAGATAAAGGCACGATTCATCCGTTTCGTTGATAAACCGGCAGTCGTTCGGCGGCCCGAGTTCCAGACAATCTCCGGCCTTCATTTCATGGCGAGTATCCCCCTCCAGAAAGACCAGTTCACCTGCCTGCAACCAAATCAGCTGTCGTGCCAGCGCATAAGAGGAGGCGGGCATCGGCACATCGCTACCTGCGGGTAGCTCCACCTGGACGAGGTCGATAGGCATATCGCTGCGCGGCGACACATGGCGACGCAAATAGTGGGTTTGCGGATCGCGCCAGACGGGCTGGTTCGCCAGACGTAACAGTTTGCCCTCCTGCATTTCCGCGCGCGCAATAAGCGTAGACATGCTAATACCGAAGGCACCGGATAACCGCGCAAGCAGCGTCGCCGTTGGGCTACTGTCACCCCGTTCAATCTTATGGATCATGGCGCGTGAGATACCTGCCCGTTCGGCCAGTTCGCTTAATGACCAGCCCCGCGACTCGCGTTCAAGGCGTATGCGGGCGCTAATGCGTTGATTCATATTGTCTGTCATTGTATTCATGACGTCATACTATAGTGTACGGATGGTTTTTCGGGGCAGTTTTGTGACAAAAAAATAGGGATTTTGTCGTAGCGATGCAATACAAGAACTGTGTAATATTGTGAGTAAATCGTACTACTATAGTGAACAACACAGCCAGAGGTTACCCATGATTGTTCGTCATGCCTGCAAAGAAGATTGTGCCGCTATCGGTGAAATTTATAACCATGCGGTGCTGCACACCGCCGCCATCTGGAATGATAAAACTGTCGACACCGATAACCGTATCGCATGGTTTGAGGCGCGTACTCTGTCGGGTTATCCAGTGCTGGTCAGTGAAGAAGACGGAGTGGTGACGGGATACGCCTCATTTGGCGACTGGAGAGCGTTCGACGGATTTCGCCACACTGTGGAGCACTCGGTGTACGTTCATCCCGAACATCAGGGCAAAGGCATTGGCCGGCTGCTGATGACGGAGTTAATCAAGGAAGCCCGCCAGATCGGTAAACACGTGATGGTTGCCGGTATTGAGGCGCAGAACCAGGCGTCAATTCATCTGCACGAAACCCTGGGCTTTATTACCACCGGCAATATGCCGCAGGTGGGAACCAAATTCGGTCGCTGGCTGGATTTAACCTTTATGCAGCTCCAGCTTGATGAGCGCAGCGATCCGGATGCTCTGCCATGAATCAATCGTTGACGTTAGCGTTTCTGGTAGCCGCCGGGATTGGGCTGGTGGTGCAAAACACCCTGATGGTGCGCATTACGCAATCTTCCTCCACCATTCTTATCGCCATGCTGTTGAACTCGCTGGTGGGGATTGTGCTGTTTGTCAGCATTTTGCTGGTGAAAAATGGCCTGGCGGGGTTTAACGAACTGGCGTCAACGGTGCGCTGGTGGACGTTGATCCCCGGCCTGCTGGGGTCTTTTTTTGTCTTTGCCAGTATTAGCGGCTATCAGAATGTGGGCGCGGCAACGACCATTGCCGTCCTGGTGGCAAGCCAGCTGATTGGCGGCCTGGTGATGGACATCCTCAAGAGCAACGGCGTTCCCCTGCGCGCGCTGGTTGGCCCGGTCTGCGGCGCAGTGATGCTGGTGGTCGGCGCCTGGCTGGTGGCACGGCGCCAGTTTTAACCCTTACAGAATAGTCCCGCCCTGCGTAAGGTGGGCATGGCGTGCCTCCGCCTCTTCTTTATGCTGCTTGCCATGATGCGCAATCGCGGTACGCAGGCGCTGCTGCTGGGTATAGCGATCTTCACGGCTGAGCTCTGCATCATCGCTTAATTCGATCAGCAGTTCGTTCATGTGAGTAATTACGCTCTCTTCGATGGTGGCATCGACGCGGGCGATAACATCATTTAAATGTGACATTGTCACTCCTTTTCACATGCCCGGTGGCGCTACGCTTACCGGGCCTACATTTGACACCCGTAGGTCGGGTAAGGCATAGCCGCCACCCGGCAAAATACGATCAGTTCAGCTTCGCTTTCGAGAAATCGCTGCCCATCAGGCTTACGCTGTACCCGGTCACATTGCTGCGGGTCGCGTAGAACGTTTTGCCGTTAGCTAACGCAATCCACGGTGCCTGCTGGTAGAAAATCTCCTGTGCCTGACCATACAGCTTCGCACGTTCGTCCGGGTTGCTGGTCAGTTTGGCCTTTTGCACCAGCTCATCATACCCCTTATCACACCAGCGCGCGGCGTTAGATCCGGTTTTGATGCTGTTACAACCCAGCAGCACATCGGCGAAGTTGTCCGGATCGCCGTTATCAGACATCCAGCCGAACAGCGCGGAATCATGCTCGCCTTTGCGCATGCCGGAGAGATATTCCCCCCACTCATATGAGACGATTTTCGCCTTCACGCCCACTTTCGCCCAGTCAGCCTGGATCATCTCTGCAATGCGTCGGGAGTTCGGGTTGTACGGACGCTGAACCGGCATGGACCAGAGGGTCACTTCCGCGCCTTTCTCCAGACCCGCCTGCTTCAGCAGCGCTTTCGCTTTTTGCGGATCGTAGCCGTAATCCTTCAGATCTTTGTTAAAGCCGAGCATGTTCGCCGGGATCGGCGATTTAGCGATCGTACCAGACCCCATAAAGACCGCGTTCACAATGGCCTTTTTGTCCGTCGCGTAATTCAGAGCCTGGCGCACCAGCACGTGATCAAACGGTTTTTTCTCTGTGTTGA
Source organism: Enterobacter cloacae complex sp. P29RS (assembly GCF_014893445.1). Taxonomy (NCBI): domain Bacteria; kingdom Pseudomonadati; phylum Pseudomonadota; class Gammaproteobacteria; order Enterobacterales; family Enterobacteriaceae; genus Enterobacter; species Enterobacter cloacae complex sp. P29RS. The sequence continues at coordinate 126,561 of NZ_JADBPZ010000001.1, forward strand.
ACGCCAGGTACCCCACATTCAGCGCATCCACCGAGTGCAGCGTCAGGTCTTTGTTTTTCTTGATCGCTTCAAACTGCACCGGCGACGGCGCAGGAATGATCTGACACTCGTTCGTTTGCAGCTTCGCCAGACGCGTCTCAACGTTTGGCGTGATGGAGAAGATCAGGTGTTTGGTCGGCACCTCTCCCTCCCAGTAGTTCGGGTTGGCGACGTAGCGGATAAGCGAATCCACCTTGTACTGCTGAAGCACATACGGCCCGGTGCCGATTGGCCAGGTGTCCACATTTTCAGGCGTGCCCTTTTTCAGCATCGCGTCCGCGTACTCGGCAGAGAGGATCGAGGCGAAGTCCATTCCCCAGTCGGCCAGGAAAGCCGCGTTGGGTTCGCTCAGCGTGAACTGAACGTGATAATCGTCGATCTTTTTCACATCCTGAATGAGCTTGTCGAGGCCCACGTCATTAAAGTATTCGTAATTACCCTGGGAAACATTGTGATAGGGATGCTTAGGGTCTTTCTGACGCATAACGGAGAAAATAACGTCATCAGCGTTAAAATCACGGGTCGGTTTGAAGTATTTATTGCTGTTGAATTTCACCCCTTTACGCAGGGTAAACGTGTATGTTTTGCCGTCTGGCGAAATGGTCCACGACTCCGCAAGAGAAGGCACCGGCGTGTTTTTTACCGGGTCGAAGTTAATCAGACGGTTATACAGCGTTTGCGAGCTGGCGACAAACGAGGGGCCAGAGCTGGCGATCTGCGGGTTAAACGACTCCGGCGACGCCTCGGAGCAGTAGATAATGGTGTCTTTGTTTGCCGCCCATGCGGCGCTTGCCGGTAGCAGCGCGCTCAGCGCGAGGGCGAGCACGGTTTTCCCTGTAAACATGGTTATTACCCTTTCGGTTTTATTATAGTGAACAGTAATAACAGCACAGACGTTTTGGCCTGACAAATAACGAATCACTATCAGGTTATTCTAAAGCCGTACATTTCGCTGGTTTTAGCATCAGCCCGCAGAAACCGATTTGCCTTAAGGTCCATTATTCGTCAAGCACAACCGTTACGATCAATGCCGCAAGAAATCGTCCCTTTTGTCGTCTCCTCCGCCGTTTGCTTGCTTACCTGATTCGCTAAAGTAATGGCGTGAAGAAGTCTACAGGACCAAATCGTGGCAAAAACACTTTTACGCAGCGGTAATCTGGATGATTTTCAGGCCGTTGGCGGCGGCGGACAGGCCGTTTTTGAATCAGCGCTGCAAATCCGCGAAGCGCTTCGGTTGCGCAAACAGCAGGCTATCGTCGATTGCCTGGCCATTCCACAGGTCAATGACGGCGGCGATCGCGTTGACTGGTACTCCCCGGTTGAGGGAACTGTCTCCAGCTGGAAGGCGGCGGATGAAGACGATCGTTTTCGCGCCCTGCGCTATCTGGAAAACACGCTCGCCAGCATGGAGTCGCTGAGTAAAAAATGCCTTCAGTCACCGAAAACGGCGCAGCAACTGTTTGGATCTCTGCTCTCTAAAGCTTTCCAGTTTCCCGGTGAAAACTTTGTTTTCCTGGTGGATGGCAAACCGGTGATCTGCTTCTGGGGTTTCGTCAGTCTTAACGAAAACGCGCGCGACGACGTGCTGGACTGCCTGCGCGAATCGTTGGTCCCTGAACCTGAACCCGTGATGATTAACGAACCTGAACCTGAACCTGAGCCAGAACCGGCCCCGGTGGTGACCTTCGAGCAGGCCGACGCGCCGCTTATCACGCCTGTGGCTACCGTCCGTATCACCGAAGATGAGCTGTATACGCCAGAGCCGGTTCGCATGAACACCGTGCCGTCAGAGCCCGCACCATCGGTGGTGCAGAAAAAACGTCGCTCCCCCCTGTGGTTGCTGCCGGTTGCCGCCGTCATTATTGCAGCCATTGCCACGCCGCTGCTCTGGCCAAAACAGGCCCCGACCGCAGCGCCAGTTACCTCATCAGCGCCAGCACCTGTCGCCATTGCTCCGGCCCCCGTGAAGACGGTTGAGCCGCTTGAGCTGAAACTCCCGCTGCACCAGGCAGAAGTGGTAGAGCCCAAGGTGAAGACGCCTGCCCCGGCAGCCGAACCGGTGGTCATTACCGCGATACCGAAAGATGCGATGGTGATGGAGGCAAACCAGGTCAAAGCGGGGTTAACGCGCTTCCTGAACGGCACCTGGCGCGCGTTTCTCGATGTGCAGGATCCGCTCACCGGCAAACCGCCGTCTCTGCGCTATCAGATCCAGAACAACAAAGGTTTCGCCCGGGTCGTGCATGGCGACAACATTGTCTGCCGGGTAGACGTCTTTTCCGGATTACACAGCAACGGCGAGCTGTTGATCAAAACGCGCGGAAACGCTCGTTGCACCGACGGTTCACGCTATCCGATGCCGGTAGTGACCTGTAAGGCAGGTGCCAGCGACGTGGCGGAATGCACCGCACGTTACGATGCCAACACCGTCGTTCCTCTGACGTTCAAGAAAGCAGGTGTCTGATCCTATGCTGGTTAATCTTTGCGACTATAAACAGAGCGTGACGCTGATTGCTAACAGCGGCGTACAGTTTCTCGATTTTGGCCTGACTCCGCAGGACACCGCCAGCAACGGGCGTTTCGTGCGTAAAACGGCAAATGGCCCGCTGCTGCGCCTGGATTTTGACCTGGTCAACGGCCGGTACACGCTGCCTGCCACCGATGGCGGGAAGCCGGAAGTGGTCAAGCCTGAAAGCACCATTCCACTGCATGACTCCCTGACCGTGCTGGACGGTGTCTGGCTGCCGCTCCCTTTCCTGCGCTTTAACCCGCCGCGGACGTTTGTTGATGGCCCGGATAACTGGGCGCGCGTCCAGGTACGGAAGCTTTCCACGCCCGACGCGGCTGGCAATACGCACCGGGTCACCGTCGCGCTCGACAGCCAGATTGCGGAGCATGCGACGTCTGCCCTGTCGCCGGTTGAAAACGACATTCTTAACGGCACGCGTTTCGCCCTCGCCTGGCGCGACAGTGAGGTTGAGAGTTTCCTCGACCAGACCTGGATTGACGGCTGGCTGCGTGAAGCCTTCACACAATATGCTGACGGGGTTGAAAAACGCGCCGAGCGCGAGCTGCATCAGGCCATGCGCAGCTTTGAATATCAGGCGCACTGGCTCAACCTGCTCTCCATGCTCGGTGAACAACTCACCGTGCCGGAAGTGAAGTTTGTCACCCATACCCTGAGCACCCCTGCTATTCCTGTCGATCTGATCCTTGACGTAGGCAACACCCACACTTGCGGCGTGATTATTGAAGATCATGGTGATGCCAACGACGGCCTGCGCCAGACGGCTGAGCTCCAGGTGCGTTCCCTGAGTGAGCCGCAGTTCCTGAATGAGCCGCTTTTTACCAGCCGTCTTGAATTTTCCGAAGCGCGTTTTGGCAAGCAGCACTTCTCGGTGGAAAGCGGCCGGGAGGATGCGTTCGTCTGGCCGTCGATAGTCCGCGTGGGTGATGAAGCGCGTAAGCTGGCGATGCAGCGTCTGGGCACGGAGGGCAACAGCGGTATCTCCAGCCCGCGTCGCTATCTGTGGGACGAGACGCCGGTGGTGCAGGACTGGCGCTTTAGCCAGATGAACAGCAAAACTCAGCGCGAACCGCTGGCAACCGCGTTTCCGCTGATGAACCTGATGAACGACGACGGGGAACCGCTCTTTACGCTGCCGCAGGATGAGCGCCTGCCGGTGTTCTCTCCGCAGTACAGCCGCAGCACCCTGATGACGCACATGCTCTGCGAGCTGCTGGCTCAGGCGCTTGGCCAGATTAACAGCGTAGCCACCCGCTTGCGGCTCGGCTTCCCGGCCTCTCCCCGCCAGCTGCGGACGCTGATCCTCACCCTGCCTTCGGCGATGCCGAAACAGGAGCGCGAGATTTTCCGGCGCCGCATGTTCGAAGCCATCGCCATCGTCTGGAAAGCGATGGGCTGGCACCCGCAGGATGAAGATTTTGCCAGCCGTAAACAGCAGGAAAAAAGCGTGGTGCCGGTCCCTGAGATCCAGATGGAGTGGGACGAGGCCAGCTGCGGCCAGCTGGTGTGGCTGTATAACGAAGCCATTTCCCACTTCGGTGGCCAGACCGAGGCCTTTTTCGCCTCCCTTGCCCGTCCGGATCGCGCGCCTGAGCCTGGCGTCCAGCCGGGGCGCGCTCTGCGCGTGGCCTCGATTGATATCGGCGGCGGCACGACGGATATGGCCATCACGCACTATCAGCTAGACGATGGTACCGGTAATAACGTCAAAATCACCCCGCAACTGCTGTTCCGCGAAGGGTTCAAGGTCGCTGGCGACGACACGCTGCTGGACGTGATCCAGCGCTACGTTCTGCCCGCCCTGCAAACCCAGCTTCAGAAATCCGGCATTGCCGATGCCTCCCAGCTGATGGCATCCCTGTTCGGCGACTCCGGGCGGATCGATACCCAGGCGGTCCTGCGCCAGCAGACGGCACTTCAGCTCTTTATGCCGATCGGCCACGCGATCCTGGCGGCGTGGGAATCGAGCGATGTTGACGATCCGCTGGCCGGGCTGCATGCCACCTTTGGCGATCTGCTTGCGCAAAAACCGACCCGCAACGTGATGAACTATCTCGGGCAGGCGATCGACCATGCGTTGCCTGCCGGCTCAGAACACTTTGATCTGTTCAGCGTCCCGCTGCACGTCAGTTTCCGCGAGATGCAGGACGCGATGCTGGCGGGTCAGTTCACGCTTGCCGCCCCGCTGCATGCGGTATGTGAGGCGATCTCTCACTACAGCTGCGATATTCTGCTGATCACGGGACGGCCAGGCTGTCTGCCAGGCGTTCAGGCCTTGATTCGCCACCTGCAACCGGTACCCGTCAACCGCATCGTCTGGCTGGATAAATACCAGGTTCATGAATGGTATCCGTTCAGCCAGCAGGGACGGATCGGCAACCCGAAATCCACCGCCGCCGTGGGTGCGATGCTCTGTAGTCTGGCGCTGGATCTTCGTCTGCCGCGCTTTAACTTTAAAGCAGCAGATATTGGCGCGTACTCTACGGTGCGCTATCTGGGCGTGCTGGATAACACCATCAATACCCTGCGGGACGAGAACGTCTGGTATCACGATATCGACCTCGATAAACCCGGCGCGAAACTGGACGCCCGTCTGCACTTCCCGCTGCGCGGCAACGTTACGCTCGGCTTCCGGCAACTGGCCAATGCCCGCTGGCCCGCGACGCCGCTCTATACCCTGAGCATCAACTCTGCCGAGCTGGCGAAAGCCATTGCGGGCGACGGCGTACTGAACGTGCGCCTGAAGCTGCGTGGCGGCAATAAGCAGGAGGGGCCGGAATCTTTCGAGCTGAGTGATGCCTGGCTACAGGACGGCACGCCAGTGCCGCCGGACGCCCTGACCTTTAAACTGAATACTCTGGCCGATCGCCGACACAGCGGCAGCCACTACTGGATCGACAGCGGGAGCGTATACCTCAAATGACTGCGACGACTGCCACCACTCAGGCTTTAATCGGGTGGATCAACGAGACGCGACAGCACGCCCCGATGCTGGATAACGAAGCTGACGCCCTGCTTGCCCGCCTTAACGCCGCGCGCGCGCGTGAAGAGGCCCTCGAACGTGCCCTTGTCTGCCAGGGCAGCATCGGCTTATACGGCCACTCGCAGGCCGCGAAAGCGCATCTGCTGGCCTCCCTGTGCGGCAGCGGCGACGAACGGCTGAACGTTACGCCGGGTCAACGCACGTTTGATTACTTCTCGCATATTAACCCCGGGCATGCGCCGACCAACATGGCCGTGCGTTTCACCAGAGCGACCAGCGAGGTCGCAGACGACGCGTTTCCCCTGCGCCTGAGCCTGGTAACGGAGGCCGAGCTGGTACAGCTGTTTATCGCCCGCACCACGTTGGATCCGCAGATCCGTGCGGTGGATAAATCGGTGATTGAAGCCCGGCTTGAGAAGTGGCGTACGCTGCGTCAGCCGCACAGCGTGCCGGGAATAACGGCGCAGGAAGTCGCGACCGTTGCCCGGTTCTGGCAAACCGTAGTACCCGGCGCTAAGCAGCATATTGATGATGCCCTGTGGCATCAGTTTGCCCTGCTGGTTCCGTCGCTTGATCTCAGCACTCGCGCCAGCGTCTGGTCTCTGCTGTGGGGTGAGCAGCAGGAGTTAACCCAGCAGTGGCTTAAACTCGCCCAGGTGCTGCATCAAACCAGCCATGCCAGCGCGCTTGCGGCGCCGTTGAGTCTGCTGGTGGACAGTTTTGGTCTGCCGTGTGAAGGTTTCCTTACTCACGGGGCCTTTACCGTGCCGGAAGCGCAGGAAACATTGCTTCATCCGGTAAATAACGGCGAGTTACTTAATGCCATTAGCCTGCCCGTCGATGTGCTGGCCTGTCTGACCCGCGAAGTGGTGCTGCCCGTTGAAAACTGCGTTCTGGATAACGTAGATATTATTGATATTCCGGCCATTTCTGAGGAAAACACGCCGCTGATGACGCAGGCAAAATGCCTGTGGTTGCTGGAGCATTATCGTCAGCACATACAGCCGGATGTCCTGGTTATCTGCAATGCGACGGCCCACCACCAGCAGACGGCAAAAACGGCCAGGCTCCTGCAAAACTGGGTCAAAGAGACGCAGCCGGTGGAAGAGTCCGCGTTGCCGGGCCTGGTCTGGGCCATTACCCCTCACGATGCGCGGTTTACCACAAAGCAGAATCTGGACGAAGCGGTGCAACAGTTGCTGGGCCAGCCGGGTCTGCGCTGGGGCACGCTCCAGGCGCTCGATACCCACAGCATGCAGCGGGTAATTGAATGGCTGTCGCAGGCTACCCTTCCAGCACAGCGCCAGAAGCGTCTCCACGCGCTGAAAAGGCTGTTGCAACAGTCTCTTTCGACGCTGATGCGCGCATACGTCGCCCCACTCACTCAGGAGCCAGGCGCAGGGCGGGCAGAGGCCGAAAAAATGGTCCGAACGCTGCAAGGCAGCGCCGCTCGTCATGGTGAACTGCTTGAGGGGCTTCTGCCGCCGTTAAACGCGTTTGAGACGCTGCTGACGGTTCACCAGCCCCGTGAGGAACAGGTCAACGGCCTGTTTAACGACGTTATCGATCTGTTTGCGGAAGAGACGCCGGAATATCCAGGCACGTTGCAGACCAAAGACAAGGCGCGACTGGCCCATAACATATGGGTTAACCATCTTCGTCAGTGGAGTCGCAACGACGCGGCCGCCGCCCGTCTGGGCCTGGACCCAGAGGTATTACAGCAGATTGCGGATGTGCTGATCGTTACCAGCTACCGGCTGGATCTGCCGCTGCAACTGCAACGCATTGCAGAAACAGATAAAAGCAGTGCTGCACAGCTGCATGCCGCGACAGGCAATTTCGTTAGCTGGCTTGGCTATGAACTGACGCCCGTTTCTGAACGGCCTGCAAGCCGGATCCGCAAAGGTCAGCCAATTTTTGTGACGCCAGTTGTGAGCTGCGCTTCACCCCGGCTTACCCGACTTGGCGAGCAGCCTGTTCATGCGGCGACAGCCTATGTTTATGACTGGCTGGTTGCGCTCTACACCCGCGCGATTGAGAATGTGGATTATCAGTGCCCGTATGACATTAAGCCTGCTGCGCGGAAAGCCTTGTCTGCCTTGCTGTCTTAATCATTGCAGCCCGCAGCAATGCGGGCTACCCCTTCATGATCCGTTTATGAAGCCAGACAAAGCCTGAGCCAACGCTGACGGGTTTTCCCAGGACATTGAATGGCCCGCATCAGGGATAATTTTTACAGCAACGCCTTTTTGTTGCAGGCGATTAAAATCTTCATCAGGCAGGGACCACTCACCAAAAACTAACATGACCGGGCAGCTCAATGACAAAAACAGGTGTTCCCAGTCGGGTTTAACGCCCTTGACCAGGCTCGTTGCGCCGCGCCAGACGGCCCAGGGGGCATTGCTTTGAAGGCTTCCAGACCACGCCGTCGTTTCCGCCCGCAGCATGTCATCATAGCCCTGTTCCAGAAAATGTTGTTCCGTTTGGGCCGCAATTGCCCGGCTGAACATCCCGCCACCCGCATGAAAATTGGGTTCAGACACTATCAGGCCTTTAACGCGTGACTTTAGCAGCGTTGCCGTTTCGATAGCGATACTCCCCCCCATGCTATGACCATAGAGCCATAGACTATCCAGGCCGAGATGGTCTAACAGTTCAACCACCACCTGCGCCTGTTCACTTGTGCGATAACGGTAGTTGTCAGGTTTGTCACTGTAACCGCTACCGGGGAGATCGATCAGAATGGCTCTGCGCCCCCCGAAACGGGTATCACAGACAATACGAGGATATTCATACGACGATGCACAGCCCAACCCGTGGATAAACACAACCGGGTCACCGAAACCGGGAAGATCCTGCCAGCGCACCGTGCAGCCTGCTTGCTGTGAATAGAAACTGTTCATAAGCACTCCATGTATGACGGACTGTATATTTATACAGCCTCAATGTATGGAATGCTATGTCTGGATGCCGATTCTTGAAGCGTGCTTCAGAAAAGAGAAATTAACAGGGCAACAGGAAAGCTCATCGGCCAGGTGGAACCCACCAGGAATGCGCTCAACAGGCGAATACGTTTACGATCTTTAGACAGGAACCAGGTAATTAATGCGCAGATGGAGGCCATGATTGCGTAGAAAACCAACATCTTTTGATACAACGTCATTCTGTTTACCTGAGCCGAAAAATAACCGCACGCAATATGCGTCATATGTTGACACAGATCAAGTTTTTTCGTTACACAATAACCACTTAATTATTAATGATAATAACAACTGAGTACCTTGTGTAACAACGCCGGGTAAAGCAAAACGGTTATTATTGATAACATGCAAATTAAATGCACTTTTTGATAAATCCATCCCCTCAGAAAGCAGTCTAATAAAAGCAGGCTTTTAAGGGAGGAAACATGCTACGCATTCCGCAGAGTTGCATTCACACCCGTTCCACGCCTTTCTGGAACAAAGAAACGGCCCCCGCCGGCATTTTTAAACGTCACCTTGATACGGGCACACAGCCGGGCGTTTACCCTCGCCTGTCGGTGATGCGTGGCGCAGTGCGTTATCTGGGCTATGCTGATGAATTTATACCTGAGCCTGACAGCGAGCTCGTCATTGAAGCGGGTCGTTTCGGCGTTTTCCCGCCAGAGAGATGGCACCACATTGAGGTGATGACCGACGACACCCTGTTCAATATTGAATTCTTTGTTGAACCTGAGGTGCTTAAATCCCTTTAAGCACCCGCCAACATGAAGGAAACTATGATGTTACGTATTCCTGAAAACTTTGTTCATACCCGCTCGACGCCGTTCTGGAATAAAGAGACCGCCCCAAAAGCGCTTTTTACCCATCACAACACCAAAGCCGGCGTGTACGGTCGGCTATCCGTCATGCAGGGTGCGGTGCGTTACTTTGGCTTTGCCGATGGCGACGCCACCGAGCCCGATCTGGAAGTGGTTATTGAGGCCGGTTCTTTTGGCATCTCCCCACCGCAAAAATGGCACCGCATTGAGCTTCTGACCGACGACACCTATTTTAATATCGACTTTTTCGCGGATCCTGCCGTCACGCTCAGCGGTGCGGGCATCGGTAAAGTGGTCAACACGCATAAGGAGTAAATAATGGGTAAGGCTACCTATACCGTGACCGTCACCAACAACAGCAATGGCGTGTCAGTGGATTATGAAACAGAAGCGCCAATGGAGCTGTTGATCCCGGACGTCGCGGCAGATGTCGTGAAGGATCTGGTGAACACCGTTCGCGCCTACGATACGGAAAATGAACACGAGGTATGTGGCTGGTAAGCTGAATCGCCCGGCACTGCGCCGGGCATGAGGGTTTAGTGTTTGATCATCACATGTCGGACTATCGTGTAATCCTCAAGTCCGTAGACCGACATATCTTTGCCGTAACCGGATAATTTCATTCCGCCGTGCGGCATTTCGCTCACCAGCATAAAATGGGTATTGACCCAGGTGCAGCCATACTGCAACCGTGCGCTGAGTCGATGGGCGCGTCCGACGTCTTTTGTCCAGACGGACGAGGCCAGGCCGTATTGCGAATCGTTAGCCCAGCTCAGCACCTGCGCTTCATCCTCAAATTCCGTCACGCTGACCACCGGGCCAAACACTTCTCGCTGGACGATCGCATCTTCCTGCTTCGCCCCGGCCAGCAGCGTTGGCTGGAAGTAATATCCTGCCCCCTCTCTTTTACTGCCACCGGTGACGACGCGGATATGTCCAAGGGCTTTGGCTTCATCCACGGCAGCGCAAACGCGGGAAAGATGCGCGGCGGAGCTGAGCGGGCCCAGCTCCGTTGATGTATCGTCCGGCGCGCCCATTTTCAGGCTGGCAACAGCTGCGCCCAGCTTTTCGACCAGCGCGGAGTAAATCCCCTTCTGGGCATAGATACGACAGGCTGCGGTACAATCCTGACCAGCATTGTAGAAACCAAACGTACGCACGCCTTCAACCACGGCATCCAAATCTGCATCGTCAAAGACAATGACCGGGGCTTTTCCACCCAATTCCATATGGGTACGTTTAACTGAAGATGCGGTATGCCCGATAATATGTTCTCCGGTAGCAATAGAGCCGGTGAGAGAAACCATACGGACTTTTTCGTGCCCGGTCAGCGGATCTCCTACGGTTTTGCCGCGACCAAACAGCACGTTAAGCACGCCTGGCGGGAAGATATCTTTCGCCAGTTCCGCCAGCTTCAGCGCCGTCAACGGGGTGATTTCAGACGGCTTGATGACGACACAGTTTCCCGCCGCCAGCGCGGGCGCCAGCTTCCACGCCGCCATCATCAGAGGATAGTTCCAGGGCGCGATAGAGGCGACAACGCCAACCGGGTCGCGGCGGATCATTGAGGTATGTCCTTCGAGATATTCTCCGGCAGCCAGCCCATTCAGGCAGCGGGCGGCCCCGGCAAAGAAGCGAAACACATCGACCACGGCCGGGATCTCATCTCCCTGGACACAGTGCAGCGGTTTCCCGCAATTTAGCGACTCCAGTTGTGCGAACGCGTCAGCGTTGGCTTCTATCACATCAGCCAGTTTCAACAAACTTTCGGCGCGCGTTTTGGGCGTCGTTTGCCCCCACTCAGTGAACGCGCGATCGGCAGCCTGGACGGCAGCGTCCACCTGTGCTGCCGACGCTTCAGCAATCTCCAGCAATACTTCACCCGTGGCAGGATTGTAAACCGCCTGCTTCTCACCCTCGCCGGTCACCAGTTCACCATTAATCAGCAGTTGATTTTGCATAGCATCGTCCTGTTGAAATCGACATAGTTTTCGCTGTCAGCACACGTTCTGGCGGGTCGATGCGTGACAACGTCACGTCACCAATCCGCACTCCCTTACTAAAGGTAGACCGCGCATCATGTCGCTTCAGGAATTTTCATCAAGGTGTGACTGGGGGCAGCATCATTTCGCGAATTAACGCCGCCAGTTGGACGACCGCCTGCTCCTCCCGCTCGCCCCATCCCCATGAGGTATTGAAACGGAAAAACGGTGTCCAGATATTGGAGGTGGAAAACATTTTGCCGGGCGCAATGCTGATTTGATGAATTAATGCCTTTTCACTCAACTGCCCCGCATCCAGCTGTTCAGGCAGTTCCAGCCATAAAAAGTAGCCGCTGTCGTTATGATGGATTTTGACGCCAGCAGGCATATGGCGCAAAAGCGATTGCCAGGCCTGCTGTTTGCGTTCAGCAAGCGTGCGCCGCAGGCGACGAAGGTGGGCGTCGTAACGTTTGGTCGCCAGGTAATCCACCAGCGCCAGCTGCATGGGGGAGCTGGTGGATAACGTACTCATCAGCTGTAACTGCTGAATACGGCGCGCATGTTTTCCCGCCGCCACCCAGCCAATACGGAAACCGGCCACCAGACACTTGGAGAATGAGGAGCAGTGCAACGTCATATCCTGCTTATCCCAGGCCTTTGCCGGAAGCGGCTTTTCGCGGCCAAAGTAGAGTTCGCTGTAAACATCGTCTTCAATCAGCGTGACGTTATGCCGGGTTAATAAGGCCACCAGCTGAGCTTTCTTCTCTGCACTCAGCGTGAAGCCGAGCGGGTTCTGACTGTTGGTCATCAGCCAGCAGGCTTTCACCGGATAATCATTTAACGCCTGCTCAAGGGCACTGAGATCGATGCCCTCACGCACGTCAGTAGCAACCGACAGCGCTTTCAGTTTCAGACGTTCAAGTGCCTGGAGTGCACCATAAAAACAGGGGTTTTCAACGATAACCCAGTCACCTGGTTCAGTGACAGCCTGCAAACTAAGGTTGAGTGCTTCGAGCGCGCCCGCGGTGATCACAATTTCGTCCGGGGAGATATTCATCCCCTGCTGAGCGTAGCGACGGGCAATGGCATGACGTAAGTCGACGTTACCCGGCGGCAGGTTTTCAATCACGCTCATGGCCGTGGCCGTTTTACTGACATTAGCCAGCGAGCGGTTGAGTTGCTGAAGCGGGAATAGGCGCGGATCGGGAAATGCCGAGGCAAAAGGGACAACGGATGGGTCGCGGCTGGCCTGTAGCACGTCGAAGATATAGGTGTTGATGTCAACTACTTCATCGCGCATCACCTGCGCGGGCGGTACTGGCTGGTGTGTGGTCGGACGGGCGGCAACGTAATAGCCTGACTGCGGTCTGGCAACAATGCGCCCCTGACTTTCCAGCATCTGATACGCGTGGCCCACGGTCATGAAACTCATGCCGCTGCTTGCCACCTGCTCTCGCAGAGAAGGCAGCTTATCGCCCGGCAACCATACGCCAAGCTCAATCTGCGAGATAATTTGTTGCGCCAGACGCTGGTATTTTTTCATCAGATTCTCCTTATTGCTGACAGTGTATATCAGCAGGAGAAAAAGAGAAGAATTTGCTAACTGTTATGGGAAACGCGGTAGATTACTTGCGGTACTCAGTAATGTGATTCTGAGCAGAACGCGCTGCGGCCAGGTGGTCGAGCGTGATCATCGACGATTTGCAGAAAATGCATTTTGCGCCGAACGGATTTTTGTCAGACACATCAAAAGCTGAAGTGCGGTACTGCGAGCCATGACAGCATGGGCAGCGGAAATGGATATAAGAAGTCATAGGATTCTCCTGTAAACGTAAAAACGTAAATTACTCATGAGCCGATCAGGCAAAAGTTGGTTCGATACAAAACTAATCGGAATGTAGATAAAGACCCAAGAGAGGCTGCGGAGAGGCACAACGTGATGAGAACTGCTTTATAAAACTACGTCAGATATTTATTTGGATTCAAAACCAGAAATCCATTAACGCATGTTGCTGGCGACAAAGCAAGCTGTTTAATGCGTAAAAATCATAAAAAGAAATTTTTTATTCTTCCTTGTTAGCTATATCAACCAGATAAAGTTCACCTTTTCCCACAACTGTTATAGATAAATTATCAATTTCTGCTTCTGATAACTCATTTTCCCCCTCTTTATCATAACAGCACACCGTTTAACATTGAGGCAGTGCATGTTTGGTCCAGATGCGTTTCATCTTGCGCGAATACAGTTCGCCTTTACCGTATCCTTTCATATTATTTTTCCGGCGATAACCATTGGCCTGGCGAGCTATCTCGCCGTGCTGGAAGGGCTGTGGCTGAAAACAAAAAACCCCGTCTGGCGTTCGCTGTACCATTTCTGGTCGAAGATCTTCGCCGTCAACTTTGGGATGGGCGTGGTCTCCGGCCTGGTGATGGCTTATCAGTTTGGCACCAACTGGAGCGGGTTTTCGCAGTTTGCGGGCAGCATTACCGGCCCTCTGCTGACCTATGAAGTGCTCACCGCGTTCTTCCTTGAGGCGGGGTTCCTCGGGGTAATGTTGTTTGGCTGGAATAAGGTCGGGCCGGGGCTGCACTTCTTTTCGACCTGCATGGTGGCACTGGGGACCCTCATGTCTACGTTCTGGATCCTCTCGTCAAACAGCTGGATGCATACACCGCAAGGGTATGAAATCATCAACGGTCAGGTCGTTCCGGTGGACTGGTTTGCCGTGGTGTTTAACCCCTCCTTCCCTTACCGCCTGCTGCACATGTCGATAGCGGCATTTCTCAGCAGTGCACTGTTTGTCGGAGCCTCCGCGGCCTGGCATTTGCTGCGCGGAAACAACACCCCTGCCATTCGCACCATGTTCTCCATGGCGTTGTGGATGACGTTGATCGTAGCCCCTGTTCAGGCACTGGTGGGTGATATGCACGGGCTTAATACCTTAAAACACCAGCCCGCGAAAATAGCCGCCATTGAAGGCCACTGGGAGAATCCCCCGGGTGAGCCTACTCCACTGCTGCTGTTTGGCTTGCCGGATATGGAGCAGGAACGGACCCGTTTTAGCCTTGAAATTCCCGCTCTCGGCAGCCTTATCCTGACCCACAGTTTCGATAAACAGGTTCCGGCATTGAAGGAGTTCCCAAAAGACGATCGCCCGAACGCCACCATTGTCTTTTGGTCTTTCCGCATCATGGCCGGTTTAGGGATGTTGATGCTCTTCCTGGGCATGATGGCGGTCTGGCTGCGTTACAAACAGCGCCTCTACACCTCACGTTCCTTCCTGTGGTTTGCCCTGCTGATGGGGCCGTCCGGGCTGATCGCGATCCTCGCCGGATGGGTAACAACGGAGGTCGGCCGCCAGCCCTGGGTCGTCTATGGGCTACAGCGTACGAAGGATGCGGTTTCCGCACATGGCGATCTGCACATGAGCATCAGCTTGCTGGCCTTCTTCGTGGTTTATACCGCGGTGTTCGGCGTGGGTTACAGCTATATGGTGCGTCTGATTAAAAAAGGGCCGCAGCCTTATGAATCCTTCGCGACTGAATCCGATGGCCGCCCTGCTCGTCCGCTTTCTGCCGTCACCACTGAATTTAAGGAGTAACCGTAATGGGTATCGATCTTTCCATTATCTGGTTCGTGATTATCGTTTTCGCCACGTTGATGTATATCGTGATGGACGGTTTTGATCTGGGGATAGGCATACTGTTTCCGGTAACGCCGAATGCGGACGAACGCGACGTAATGGTCAACAGCGTGGCTCCCGTCTGGGACGGCAACGAAACCTGGCTGGTGCTGGGCGGTGCGGCCCTGTTTGGCGCCTTTCCTCTCGCCTATGCGGTGATCATCGACGCGCTAACCATTCCACTGACAATAATGCTGATCGGGCTTATATTTCGTGGCGTCGCCTTCGAATTTCGCTTCAAAGCGACTCCGGCGCACCGTCCGTTCTGGGATAAGGCCTTTATTGGCGGGTCAATTGTGGCGACCTTCAGCCAGGGCATCACCGTCGGCGCGGTCATCCATGGGTTCAACGTCACCGGTCGTGCTTACAGCGGTGGTCCGTTTGACTGGTTTACCGCGTTCAATCTTTTCTGCGGTGCGGGTCTTGTGGTGGCTTACGCGCTGTTAGGATCAACGTGGCTGGTAATGAAAAGTGAAAATGCCCTGCAACAGCGGATGCGTCAGGTATCGAAAGTGCTTCTGCTCCTGCTTCTGGTATTCATTGCGGTAATCAGTATATGGACCCCTCTCGCCCAAGCAGCCATTGCTGCGCGCTGGTTTACGCTGCCAAATCTGTTTTATCTGCTGCCCGTTCCTGCGCTGGTTGCGATCCTGAGTCTGTGCCAGTGGCGCTGCCTGAACGATCCTGCGAGCCATACACTGCCGTTTATCATGACGTTAGGGCTGGTTTTTCTTGGCTTTAGCGGGCTTGGGATCAGCATCTGGCCGCATATCATCCCGCTGGACATTACCCTCTGGCAGGCCGCTGCGCCAGCCCAAAGCCAGGGCTTCATGCTGGTGGGCGCACTGTTGATCATTCCTGTGATTCTGGTCTACACCTTTTGGAGTTATTACGTTTTTCGCGGAAAAGTACAGCATGGGGAGGGTTATCACTGATGCAACAACCTGTATGGAAACGTTTGATGTGGCTTGCCATCATCTGGGGCGGCAGCGTCCTGGCACTGGCCTGCGTAAGTATGCTCTTTAAAATGCTGATGGCCGCAGCCGGATTTAAATCGCACTAATTCACTCACCGGGTGCGTTGCCGCCCGGTCCTTATCTCGCACTTTCAGATAAACCCCATTAACACCCTGGAGGGTATGGTTACACTGAAAAAATATTTACAGCATTGATAGTTTGAGAAGAAAAATGAAAAAGCTCGCGGCAGTAAGTTTAATCAGCCTCGCACTGGCTGGATGCGTTAATCCCGGTAAAGCCTCCGTTCAGACCGATCAGTTAGAGAATCACCGTTTCGTGCTGGAAAACGTTGATGGAAAAGCGGTTAAGGGCCTGAAAACGCAGCCTGAAATTCGGTTCAGCGCGCAGCCCAGTATCAGCCTGATTAACAACATTGCCGTCTCCGGCACAATGTGCAACGGCTTCAACGGCCAGGGAAAATTGTCCGAAGGAGAGTTGACGGTCAAAACGCTGGCAATGACGCGGAAACTCTGCACCGAGCCGCAGCTTAATGAACTGGATCAGACCCTCGCCGATATGCTACGCACAGGCGCTCAGGTAGACCTGACCGAAGACCAGTTAACGCTGGCGACAGCCAATAAGTCTTTAATGTTTAAGCGAGTTGAATAACTCAGTAACTTCCGCACGATCCTACGGCAAGCGACTGCTCACTACAGCGTTTGCCGTTTGGCAACGCGCACATGCCGATAGCGGAGCCGTCGAGCTGACGGGCAACGGAGAGTGACCCTCCGATCATTGCGCAGTTGGCCTGGCCTGAACTGGACATAGCCGCTCGCATACCTGGCGTAACGTGTGCCGCAGTCGCCTGCTGTACAGGTTCATTGCTGCATGCCGACAACAGTAACGCGGCACATCCGACCCAAAATGCAGAACGCATACCTTCCTCCCCATAGTTAAAGCGAAACCTATGCATAATAGGCATCACGCGCCGCATCGTCGAGAGCGGATGTGCGTATTTATGCGCTCTGGTAACAATTTCTCGCAATTTTTTATCGCGAATAGCCATCCAGTCATTGATACAGCGCATACCAAGGACACAAAAGCGAAAATCGTAAAACCTGAGCTTTGCTAAAATACACAGATAATATTCAGGGTCTGTCGTCGTTTTACAGGCCCTTCATTTTTGCGCAATGTAAGGGTGTTGTCCTATGCAAACTATTGACGGCAATGGTGCAGTCGCGTCTGTTGCGTTTCGCACCAGCGAAGTTATCGCCATCTACCCCATCACCCCAAGCTCCACGATGGCTGAACAGGCTGACGCCTGGGCTGGTAATGGGGTAAAAAACGTCTGGGGCGATGTCCCGCGGGTTGTTGAGATGCAGTCCGAAGCCGGCGCCATTGCCACCGTGCATGGTGCGTTGCAGACCGGTGCCCTGTCGACCTCGTTCACCTCGTCTCAGGGGCTGCTGTTGATGATCCCCACGCTTTACAAGCTGGCAGGACAATTAACGCCGTTTGTCCTGCACGTCGCCGCACGTACTGTAGCCACACACGCGCTCTCTATTTTTGGCGACCACTCAGACGTGATGGCCGTGCGTCAGACCGGCTGCGCTATGCTCTGCGCCAGCAGCGTGCAGGAAGCACAGGACTTCGCGCTGTTTTCGCATATCGCCACGCTGAAAAGCCGAGTGCCATTTATTCATTTCTTCGATGGTTTTCGCACCTCTCACGAGATCAATAAAATCGTTCCGCTGCCGGATGACACCATACTGAACCTGCTGCCGCAGGCTGACATTGATGCCCATCGCGCTCGGGCCCTCAATCCGGAACATCCGGTGATCCGGGGTACCTCTGCCAACCCGGATACCTATTTCCAGTCCCGCGAGGCGACAAACCCGTGGTACAACGCGGTATATGAGCACGTCGAACAGGCGATGGACGATTTTTCCGCTGCGACGGGTCGCGCATATAAGCCATTTGAATATTACGGTCATCCGCAGGCCGAGCGCGTGATCGTCCTGATGGGCTCCGCCATCGGCACCTGCGAAGAGGTGGTCGATGAGCTTCTTACGCGTGGTGAAAAAGTTGGCGTACTAAAAGTTCGCCTCTACCGTCCATTCTCTGCGAAACATCTGCTCGCAGCCCTGCCGGAAAGCGCGCGTGCCGTGGCGGTACTTGACCGCACCAAAGAGCCTGGCGCGCAGGCTGAACCCCTTTACCTTGATGTAATGACCGCTCTGGCTGAGGCGTTTAATCACAGTGAACGCGAAACGCTGCCGCGCGTCATTGGCGGGCGTTATGGTTTGTCTTCCAAAGAGTTCGGGCCGGAGTGCGTCCTGGCCGTATTTGCTGAACTGCGCGAGGCAAAACCGAAGCCGCGCTTTACGGTCGGCATTTATGATGACGTGACTAACCTTTCTCTCCCTTTGCCGGAAAACACCCTGCCCTCGAATGCGAAACTGGAAGCGCTGTTCTACGGTCTGGGCAGCGACGGCAGCGTCTCGGCGACCAAGAACAACATCAAAATTATCGGTAACTCCACGCCGTGGTATGCGCAAGGGTATTTCGTTTACGATTCCAAAAAAGCGGGCGGGTTGACCGTCTCGCACCTGCGCGTCAGCGAACATCCAATCCGCTCGGCATACCTGATTTCTCAGGCGGATTTTGTTGGCTGTCATCAGCTCCAGTTTATCGATAAATACCAGATGGCCGAGCGCCTGAAGCCCGGTGGTATTTTCCTGATCAACACCCCGTATAGCGCCGATGAGGTCTGGGCACGACTGCCCCAGGAAGTCCAGGCGGTGCTAAACCAGAAACAGGCGCGCCTGTATGTCATTAACGCCGCGAAGATCGCCCGCGAGTGCGGCCTGGCCGCGCGTATCAATACGGTTATGCAGATGGCGTTCTTCCATCTGACCAATATTCTGCCGGGCGACAGCGCGCTGATGGAGCTCCAGGGGGCGATAGCCAAAAGCTACAGCAGCAAAGGTCAGGAGCTGGTTGAGCGCAACTGGCAGGCGCTGGCGCTGGCCCGCGAGTCGCTGTTCGAGGTGCCGTTGCAGCCGGTCAATACCAGCAGCCCGAACCGGCCGCCAGTGGTGTCGGACGCTGCCCCGGATTTCGTCAAAACCGTTACGGCGGCGATGCTTGCCGGGTTGGGCGACACCCTTCCCGTCTCTGCGCTTCCGCCTGATGGCACCTGGCCGATGGGCACGACCCGCTGGGAAAAACGCAACATTGCCGAAGCGATCCCTATCTGGAAAGAAGAGCTGTGCACCCAGTGCAACCACTGCGTGGCGGCCTGCCCGCACTCGGCCATTCGCGCCAAAGTGGTGTCGCCAGAAGCGATGGCGGACGCACCGGAAAGTCTGCACTCGCTGGATGTAAAATCCCGTGATATGCGTGGCCAGAAATATGTTCTTCAGGTGGCACCAGAGGACTGTACCGGCTGTAACCTGTGCGTCGAGGTGTGCCCGGCGAAAGATCGTCAGGATCCCTCAATCAAAGCCATTAATATGATGTCGCGTCTGGAACATGTTGAAGAAGAGAAAGTGAATTATGACTTCTTCCTCGACCTGCCCGAAATCGATCGCAACAAGCTGGAACGCATTGACATTCGTACCTCGCAGCTCATCACCCCCCTCTTCGAGTACTCCGGGGCGTGTTCCGGATGCGGTGAAACGCCGTACATCAAACTGCTTACCCAGCTTTACGGCGACCGGATGCTGATTGCCAACGCGACGGGCTGCTCGTCAATCTATGGGGGGAACCTGCCGTCCACGCCTTATACCACCGACGCGTATGGCCGCGGCCCGGCTTGGGCAAACTCGCTATTTGAGGATAACGCAGAATTTGGTCTGGGATTCCGCCTGACGGTCGATCAGCACCGCGCCCGCGTAATGCGTCTGCTGGAACAGTTTGCCGATAAAATCCCGGCAGAGCTGAATGACGCCCTGCATGCGGAGGCCAAGCCTGACGTTCGTCGCGCACAGGTTGCTGAACTGCGCCACGCGCTTCAGGGTGTTGAAGGGGCTGAACAACTGCTGACCGATGCTGACGCGCTGGTTGAAAAATCTATCTGGCTGATCGGTGGCGACGGGTGGGCCTACGATATTGGTTTCGGTGGTCTTGATCACGTCCTGAGCCTCACCGAAAACGTTAACATTCTGGTGCTTGATACTCAGTGTTATTCCAACACCGGCGGACAGGCCTCGAAAGCAACGCCACTGGGTGCGGTCACGAAATTTGGTGAGCATGGCAAACGAAAGGCGCGTAAAGATTTGGGCGTCAGCATGATGATGTATGGACACGTCTACGTCGCGCAGATTTCGCTGGGCGCGCAGCTTAACCAGACGGTGAAAGCCATTCAGGAAGCGGAAGCGTATCCTGGCCCGTCGCTGATCATCGCCTATAGCCCGTGTGAGGAGCATGGCTATGATCTGGCGCTTAGCCACGACCAGATGCGTCAGCTTACCGCAACCGGCTTCTGGCCGCTGTACCGCTTTGACCCGCGCCGTGCCGATGAAGGAAAATTACCGCTGGCGCTGGATTCCCGTCCGCCTTCAGACGCCCTTGCCGAAACCTTACTTCAGGAGCAGCGTTTCCGCAGGCTGAACGCTCAACAACCAGAAGTAGCAGAGCAGCTATGGAGGGACGCGGCAGCGGATCTTCAGAAGCGTTATGACTTCCTTGCACAGCTGGCGGGGAAAGCGGAAAAATCAACCAGCGAATAACCGTTATGCCCGGCTTGTCCGGGCATTTTTTTGCCATAAAAAAGCCCGATGCACGTGCACCGGGCTAATCCAGATGTTCGGTGAAAATTGCCTCAACGTTCTGAACAATATTCACGTGAATTATGGATGAAAAAATCTTAAAGGCATATAACGCCATGGAGAATACCTTCTTTACCACTTAATTAATAATTTTTATTTTGTATCGATTATAACGATTAATTCACGGCATCAATTGTTATTTCAAACGCATCATTTGCTTTAGATTTTACTCAACCCGTAACAATTATATTTTATTCATCAGCCCTCTGTGTGATTTAGCATGGGACAGCTTTCCAGCCCGGAAAGTTCACTAAGCAATAAAAAAATAACTGCAAAGGAATAATCAAAATGCAAAGAAAAGTACTGGCACTGATGATCCCCGCTTTGTTAATGGCTGGAGCCGCTCACGCAGCTGAAATTTATAATAAAGACGGCAATAAACTGGATCTGTATGGCAAAGTAGATGGTCTGCATTATTTCTCTGACGATGCGTCAAAAGATGGCGACCAAACCTATATGCGTCTGGGTTTCAAAGGTGAAACTCAAATCAACGACATGATGACCGGTTACGCGCAGTGGGAATACAACATTCAGGCAAACAACACCGAAGGCTCTGACAATCAGTCCTGGACGCGTCTGGCCTTCGCGGGTGTGAAGGTAGGCGACTACGGATCCTTCGATTACGGCCGTAACTATGGCGTCCTGTACGACGTAGAAGGCTGGACCGATATGCTGCCAGAATTTGGTGGCGACTCTTATACTTATGCCGATAACTTTATGACCGGTCGTGCAAACGGCGTGGCGACCTACCGTAACACCGACTTCTTTGGTCTGGTGCAGGGTCTGAACTTCGCGGTGCAGTATCAGGGTAATAATGAAGGTAATAACTGCGATGAGAATTTCTGCTCTACCAATGAAGGGACCAACAACGGTCGTGATACACGTCATGAAAATGGTGACGGTTACGGTATCTCCGCAACCTACGATTTCGGCATGGGCTTCAGCGCAGGCGCGGCATATGCTTCATCTGACCGTACTAACGATCAGGTAAATTACACTACTGCGGGCGGTGATACTGCGGATGCATGGACCGCAGGCCTCAAATACGATGCCAACAACATTTACCTGGCTGCAATGTATTCCGAAACCCGTAATATGACGCCGTACGGCGACAATGCAGATGCGGTTGCAAATAAAACCCAGAACTTTGAAGTGACCGCACAATATCAGTTTGACTTCGGCCTTCGTCCGGCTGTTTCCTATTTACAGTCCAAAGGTAAAGATCTGGGCAATGGACAGGACGATAAAGACCTGGTGAAATACGCTGACGTCGGTGCTACCTACTATTTCAACAAAAACATGTCCACCTATGTTGATTATAAAATCAACCTGCTGGATGAAGATGATTCATTCTACAAAAACAATGGCATCGGTACGGATGACATCGTAGCGTTAGGTCTGGTTTACCAGTTCTAATCCCGTTAGCCCGCAGCGATCTGCGGGCTAATTTTATCTCTGTTTCGCCTGTTCTTTGCGAAAAGAGAGATAGCCAATTACCCCGCTGTCGCCATCCATAGGGTGATTTATCCCATCCATTACCGCCACTTCCGGGAAGTCGAATGGCGTAACATTTTCCAGACAGGCGACATTCACACCATATTCATTGGGATTGGAACGTCGTTGATGGAACGTGTAAATACCGCAAACCGAGCAGAAGAAATGGCGCGCCGTGCCGGTGTTGAAACGGTACTCTGTGAGCGTGTCCGCGCCCTGCGTCACCTTAATACCCGTCAACGGCGCGGAAACCACTACTGCCCCGCGCATCCTGCAAAACGAGCAGCTACATCGCCGTGCGGTATTCAGGCCGTCCGTCAGCTCAACAGTAAATTTCACCGCCCCACAATGACACTGTGCATGACGAATTTCAGCCATCGCTTATACCCCTTTTCTCACTAACTCAGCCGCTTTTAAAAAGACCTCATCTTCGACACCATCCCCCTTCTGCCTGCCGAGCCTCACCAGCTCATCGACAATACTTTCACGGTTGATGATCTTCTGCGCTGAAACCAGCCCGATAACGGCGGCACCAATCGCCAGCCCAACTAATCCTGTCTGTTCGTCTTTATTTTTCATAGAAGCGCTCCCTTGTCCCCCTCAAAAGCGTAGCAGGAGAACTGTAAAACGTGCTGGAACGCGGGGATGAGATCGGTGCTTTATCTCACCTTCTCGTCCGGCAAAACAGGGGGTTCTGAGCGGGTATCGGAATATCGTGAATAGCGTTGCGCATAGCGAGGCCGTAATGGGTTTTAAAACCGCCTTCGTAAAGGCGGCTGGTCAATACTCTGGATCTTTATCGCCTGATTCAGGCGCTGAGCCAGGATCATCTTTCGGTTTTCTTCCATCCTTTTCCGGGTTATCCGGGCTGGGATTATAATCAGGATGGTCACCATTAACGGGACGGTCAGACATTTTCACCTCCGTTTTTACTGCGTAAGCTGTAAGTGTAGACAACCCGTTAGTCTTAACCAAACTTCTTTGAGGGGCTCATTTGTAAATCGTGCTGGCATTCGGCGCTGCAATCCGTACCATACACGACACACTTTCGCATGCTGGTTTTTACCGGTAGCCGCAAACCCGTCTTTTATCGCTAACCAGATGGGGCACGTAAATGCGCAGATGGTGTATGAAATCTATGCTACATGGATAGAAGAGATGAACACGAAGCTGACGCTTTGAAATCGTTTTCTCACCCTGTGCCCCATTTGAGATCTGAGTAACGAATAGATGCAACAAAATCAAGAGATTAACAAGAAAGATCAGTACAACCTGAATAAACTGCAAAAGCGACTGCGCCGTAACGTGGGCGAAGCCATTGCAGACTTCAACATGATTGAAGAAGGCGATCGCATCATGGTCTGCCTGTCGGGCGGTAAAGACAGCTACACCATGCTGGAGATCCTGCGCAATCTACAGCAAAGCGCACCGGTGAACTTTTCCCTGGTCGCAGTTAACCTCGATCAGAAACAGCCAGGATTCCCGGAGCATATCCTGCCGGAGTACCTTGAGAACCTGGGCGTTGAGTACAAAATCGTAGAAGAGAATACCTACGGCATTGTAAAAGAGAAGATCCCTGAGGGCAAAACGACCTGCTCGCTTTGCTCACGTTTGCGTCGCGGCATTCTGTACCGCACCGCAACCGAACTGGGCGCCACCAAGATTGCGCTGGGTCATCACCGGGACGACATTCTGCAAACGCTGTTTTTGAATATGTTTTACGGCGGCAAAATGAAGGGAATGCCACCGAAGCTGATGAGTGACGACGGCAAACACATCGTGATCCGCCCACTCGCCTACTGTCGCGAGAAAGACATTGAGCGTTTCTCTCAGGCCAAAGCCTTCCCTATCATTCCGTGCAATCTGTGCGGCTCACAGCCGAACCTGCAACGTCAGGTCATTGGCGACATGCTGCGTGACTGGGATAAACGCTATCCGGGCCGCATCGAAACCATGTTCAGCGCCATGCAGAACGTGGTGCCTTCGCACCTCGCCGATGTTGAACTGTTCGATTTCAAAGGGATTAACCACGGTTCAGAGGTGGTGAACGGCGGGGATCTGGCGTTTGACCGCGAAGAGATCCCGATGCAGCCTGCTGGCTGGCAGCCAGAGGAAGAGGATGCGCAATTCGATGAACTGCGCCTGAACGTGGTGGAAGTGAAATAACCTGACTGCGTCTCAGACAGTGCTTCTGAGACGCTTTTTTCCCTTACTTCAGCAGCCGAACGCGGCAGGTTTTCCCTTTAATCTTCCCGCCCTGCAACTGTTTCCAGGCCTTATGCGCAACCGACTGGCGAACCGCTACATAGACATGTGCAGGATGGACCGTGATCTTGCCAATATCTGCCCCGTCGAGACCGATATCCCCTGTTAACGCCCCCAGAACGTCACCGGGACGCATTTTGGCTTTTTTTCCGCCGTCAATGCACAGGGTGGCCATTTCCGCCGCCAGCGGAGCGATGCTGATATTACCGGGGGCATTCACCCAGTTGAGTTTCAGTTGCAGCATTTCCGCAAGAATATTAGCGCGCTGCGCCTCTTCAGGCGCGCATAAGCTGATGGCGAGACCACTGTTACCCGCACGCGCGGTACGTCCGATGCGGTGGACATGCACTTCAGGATCCCATGCCAGTTCGAAATTCACCACCAGCTCAAGCGATTTGATATCCAGGCCACGGGCTGCCACATCCGTTGCAACCAGCACGCGAGTGCTGCCGTTAGCGAAACGCACCAGCGTCTGATCGCGATCGCGCTGCTCCAGATCGCCATGCAGCGATAATGCGCTCTGTCCGGCATCATTCAGGGCATCGCACACCGCCTGACAATCTTTTTTGGTATTACAGAACACCACGCAGGACGCTGGCTGGTGTTGGCTAAGCAATTTTTGCAGCAGTGGAATTTTGCCCTGCTGCGACGTCTCGAAGAACTGCTGCTCAATCGCTGGCAATGCATCGACAGTATCGATTTCAATGGTCAGCGGGTTCTTCTGCACGCGCCCGCTGATCGCCGCAATCGCCTCTGGCCAGGTGGCAGAAAAAAGCAGCGTCTGACGCGTGGCTGGCGCAAAGCGAATCACTTCGTCAATCGCATCGCTGAAGCCCATATCCAGCATGCGGTCAGCTTCATCCATCACCAGCGTTTGCAGTGCATCGAGTGAAACGGTGCCTTTTTGCAGGTGATCGAGCAGACGGCCCGGCGTTGCCACAATGATATGCGGGGCGTGCTGAAGGGAATCGCGCTGCGCACCGAACGGTTGCCCGCCGCAGAGCGTTAAAATTTTAGTGTTAGGCAAAAAACGCGCCAGACGACGCAGCTCACCCGCGACCTGGTCGGCCAGCTCGCGCGTCGGGCAGAGTATCAGGGACTGGGTCTGAAACAGAGTTGCATCAATATGCTGCAATAGGCCGAGTCCAAATGCAGCCGTTTTTCCACTACCGGTTTTCGCCTGCACGCGCACGTCCCGGCCTTCAAGGATAGCTGGCAGCGCGGCGGCCTGGACAGGGGTCATAGTGAGGTAACCCAACTCATTCAGGTTTGTCAGTTGGGCTTCAGGCAGAACGTTCAGCGTGGAAAAAGCGGTCACAATATACTCTCATGGTAATGATTGCAGTCAGATGGCGCGTATCCTCGCAGATCTCCGCTAACGATGCGACAATTTAATCGGTTCTTCGTCCGGTGGCGGATCCGGCATCGGCTGCGGACGCGGGATGGGATCGGGAATTGGGGTCGGATCGGTGGGCACCGGATCGGACTGCCATGTGTTCAGGCGTTGCAAGGCAAGTAGCATACTCATCTTTCCCTCCAGATTAGGGTGCTTACCCCTAAAGGGTAGACGCAGATAAACAGGAGGCAAAAAAAAGCCGACTATGAAGTCGGCGTCGTACGAATCAATTGTGCTATGCAGTAATTCAAAAAAAGGAAGTAAGACAATATGGAGCGCAACGCCCATCGCTTGACGTTGCATTCACCTGCGGGAGTAATATTGCACCTAACATGGTCTAAGTTTATTGACTTCGCTCAATTAAAATGTCGTTTTGAAGCAGTCGCTGCATTAGAAAATGCGTAAATTTACAGCCATTTACTACGATGCAACCACCATGCAACACCCCCAATCAAAACCACTAACATGATGCAAAACGTGGTGAAGCCATAGTGATATTCACCGCCGGGGATCCCCCCAAGATTGACGCCAAACAACCCGGTTAAGAACGTACTTGGTAAAAAGACCATCGCCATCAGCGACATGGTATAGGTTCTCCTGGCTAATGACTCCTGCATTACCTGTGCTATCTCATCCGCCATGACCGCCGTTCTGGCGATACACGAATCAATTTCGTCCAGACCACGTCCCAGCCGGTCAGCAATATCCTGCATTCTGCGACGCTGATCGTCATTCATCCAGCTCATGCGTTCGCTGGCCAGTCTCGCATAGACGTCGCGCTGCGGGGTCATATAGCGGCGCATAACAATAAGCTGTTTTCGCAACAACGCCAGAAAACCACGTGGGGGAATTTGCTGATCGAGCAGGTTGTCTTCCAGATCGATGATTTTATCGTGGAGTTCTTCAATAAACTCGCTGGCATGATCGGTCAGCGCATCACATACATCCACCAGCCAGCTTCCGCAATCCGTAGGCCCCGAGCCCTCTTTCAGATCGTTAATGACGTCATCCAGCGCCAGCACTTTTCGCTGACGGGTGGAAACAATCAATCGTTCATTCATATAGACACGCATTGCCACCAGCTGATCCGGACGCTCATCCGTACTGCCGTTTATGCAACGCAGTGTTATTAACGTCCCCTCACCCATCCGGCTGACGCGAGGTCTGAGACTTTCTCCCGCCAGCGCATCCCGAACGTTGTTGGGCAATAGCGGCGTGGACGCGAGCCACTCGGCGCTGTCCGGGTGCGTGTAGTTGAGGTGCAGCCAGCATGGGTGT
The DNA here is from genome assembly GCF_014893445.1 of Enterobacter cloacae complex sp. P29RS. Lineage (NCBI taxonomy): Bacteria > Pseudomonadati > Pseudomonadota > Gammaproteobacteria > Enterobacterales > Enterobacteriaceae > Enterobacter > Enterobacter cloacae complex sp. P29RS. The sequence goes on from NZ_JADBPZ010000001.1 coordinate 153,795, forward strand.
TCGTTGTCGATGTGATCCTGATCTTCAAGCGGCCTTGCGCCCCCGCGCCCATCAAGTACCCATGCAAAAACCGCGTCAGGTACGTTAACTTCAGACCCTTTAATGCTCTCCACAGCGCCTCCACCGATTTATCTCTTTCGGTGTCAGTCTAGCTTTCGTCGAGGGTTAAGCAATAATTATGTGAGGCATCACCCTGAATATGCTCAGGAATTCACCACCCATTCGCGGCTTATTAACGCATTATCAGCCTGGTACTCGTTCTTCAGACGGAAATTACGTGTTCGTGTCTGAAGTTCAATCACCTGATTGCGCAGCACATCTGACGAACCGTTGAGTTCTTCAACCATCGACACATTGCTCTGTGTTACGCGTTCCAGCTCTGACAATGCCAGCGTGATTTGTGAAATCCCTTTTTCTTGTTCCGATGTTGAGGCGGAAATTTCATCCATCAGTCGGCTCACGTTGCCCGAGCCGGTAACGATGTCGTGCATGTTTTTTTCAGCTTCAGAGACTACGTTAACGCCCTGCGTCACGTTATGGCTGGTGACTTCAATCAATGACTTAATATTTTTTGCCGCTTCGGCGCTACGATGCGCCAGGCTTCTGACCTCACCAGCGACCACTGAAAATCCTTTTCCATGGTCGCCCGCTCTTGCCGCTTCAACGGCGGCGTTAAGCGCCAGAATATTGGTCTGAAAAGCGATACCGTCAATCAGCGAGATAATCTCTGTCATTTGCTGGGCGCAGTCGGTAATTGATTGCATATTGTTCGCGACCTGCCCCATTAACTCTCCGCCTTTACGCGCCTGCAACGTCGCGATATTCGCCTGTTCGCTGGCTAAACGGGTATTGTCGGCATTATTTTTTGTACTTGCAGCCATCTCTTCCATGCTGGCTGCCGTTTGCACCAGCGAAGCTGACTGCTGTTCTGTTTTAACGGAAAGCTGCGCGCTGCGTGAAGAAAGCTGATCTGACAGGGTCATCGCTGTTTGCGAGGAGGCGCGGATCTCACGGACCAGCGTTGCAATGTTGCTGGAGAGACTATTAATGCCCGGGATCAGTCGTCCCGCACAGTTGTTGCCGAATTCAGGGATCGACACGCCGAGATTGCCTGACGTCACCTCTTCAATACTTTTTTTCACAGTATTGATCGGCGTCACAAGATATTTTGTCATATACGCCCAGAGTAAAATTAAGGCGATACATTGTACGATAATGACTGCAATAAAAAGCGAAAAACTCCCTGAAAATAGCGCTATAACTCCATCACTTACCAAAAACACACATAAAAGGAAATAGACAATGAAGGTTCTGACACTAATATTTCTAAGCATAGTTTTTCCTACGGCTTTATATTTTTGTGGGCACTAAGGTTTATAGCATTGCCACAGTATTTTGTCCTCACGTTCGTCGTTGGTTTGTTCTTTTGCAGTTTGATTTGAGCAGTTTCGCTTAAGGCAGATAAAAAGCATGATATACGGTAAATATCCAGCTTGTAGTTTGGTTACCGCCCCCCCTTAAATATTAGCGCTTACCTATTTAAGAAGGAGTACCGTAGGGCAACATTGTTTAGTCATGCTTAATAAGTTAACGTAGTTAATATATATCAACTACGTTACCGTGACCTCCCACCAGGCTGGCTTACGTTCAGGCCAGACAGCCGACTGACTGGAAAAAATAGTCCTCAGTCATGAGGACATTCTCTTTCACACTTTGATGTCCGCGACGAATATACCAGCCTGTTTCAGGCGCCATGCTTAAATGGTATATCCTCTCCCCCGATATACTGCCGGGGGCATTAATGCACATTGTCATACACCCCTTCTCTGATCCCCTGATGATCTGTTCTGGCATAATGCTGACGCTGCGATCTCCATTTCGCAGAATGACAGTCGTGATGACATAACGACATATACTGCTACTGAGGCTGTAGCCGACCGTACTCAAATCGGTGATATGCTTTTGGGATAACAGGACTTCAATACCAGAACCCTCAAACCAAACAATAATTTGCTGTGCAAGATCATCCATCCGCTGACAAAAAACCCTGACTTCGGCTTCAGCCGAATTAATATGAATCGGTTTATTTACGTTATTCTGCTGCACTTTCTTAAAAAAACGCTCTCTTACTGACATGTTAACTCCGTGTTTTTCGCCAGTCTTATTGTTCTTTTTTGTGCTTCAGCAGGGCGTAGCTAACAATCAACTGCTGAAGATGTTGTTCGACCTTGTTTTGCTGCGCTGCTGACCGGGGTTGCCCGGCAGGTAGAGTGGAAAGCAGACGAAGCTGCTCCTCAAGCGGTATGGTTTGGCTAAATGACTGCGACATGGCAAACACGTCTGATTTCAGTTCACTCACCGTCATGTACTTCCCCTTCTGTTCATCCAGTGCGTTCAGCTTGTTCGTCAATTGCTGCAACTGCGCCATACCCTGATGCCAGCCATTCAGATCTAAATCTGCTAGCGCAGCGATACTCATCTGTTTCTGCCAATGTTGCGCCAGGGGTTTGGCTTCTTCCGGCCACAGCGTCAGCGCCTGCTGCACCAGACGGTCGCCGAAGCTCACTGCCCAGTCTGGTTTCAACTGTAAAAGCTGCGCTAACAGCTGTTGTGTCCTGCCAATCCCCGGTTCCGGTGACGGTGACGTTTGTTGCAGCGCCTCTAATTGCCCTGTAGATAGCCCTTGAGGTAGAGGAGCCAGAGCCGCGGCTAGCTGCGCTTGTGCCGAATCTGGCGCATGCAACATCTGCCATCCTCCTGCGACGACACTGGCTGCCACCAGCATGGTCAACATACCTGCAGCAAATGGCTTCCAGGGTTTCATCGACACCGGAGGTTCTTTAACCACCCCAACGTTCAGCACCGGCTCGGGCTCAACCACATAAACCCATTTACTACGCTCAGTCGGTTCGACGAGGTGAATTTCCGTAGCACCCAATGCGTCACCGTGCAGACTCATGTCCGTATTTTCGCTGTTTTCCAGACGCACTGCTGCGTTCTGCATCATCGTGCGCAGAGCATCAAGCTGAGTAGCATGCTTGAGTTCCATACGCTGCAAGACGTCCCCCAAAGCGCTCAGATGCTCTTCAGACTGATACAGCTGCCCTAAGTCAGCGTACGTCAGCGATAGCGTTCGTACTACCTGTTGCAGGCGCTTGCTGAGTGCACTGAGGATTTCGATTCGCGCATGGACAGGCTGTGGCCAGAGGTTTCCCCACTGGCGGGCTACCAGTGCAGCAAGTACCGCAAGCCCCTCATTCATACCGTACAATCCGGCCAGATGCGTACGGGCGAGCGTATACCAGGCAGCCGTTTGTAGCTCCACACCGTTATGCCCGAACAGTGACAGACAGAGCGTTTCCGCGTGTTGCCAGTTCACATCCGGGCGTGCCGGATGGGTGAGCTTGTTCATTTCTTCGCGCAAGGCAGCGTAATCCGCAAGCGTGCGCGGATCCCCGCCGGTTTTAAGTTGGCGTTCAGAATTTATTGTCATAACTGTTTTAACCTGAGTAATAACTAGATGGCGGCACGTGCATCGAGGTATTGCTGTTGTTTCAGATGACGGATTAATACCCTGCCCTCCGGCATAAATTCCGTACCATATCGAACTAACCCGACCCCCTTCAGCTCCGCGTCAATGGCGTAGCGAAGCTCACCGGCCTGAATCTGTTCCTGCATCACCACGTTAATTCGATTCAGGCGCGGCTCATATTTCAGCAACACGGCCGACAGTGTGGTGATCAGCTGATGGGCGGTTCCGGGCATCCCCTGGAGGATTTTTGTCATATCCGGCATGCCGTAGTCTGGCAGGTGAGCCAGCGTACCAGCGCGGCAGTTGAGGATGCGCTGCATGTTATCGAGTACGGATAAAATCACCTGATTCTGTTCGCTGACCTGGTTGAGGTTCAGGCCACCTGAGAAATTGCCGCTCAGCATTTCATACAGCGATGGCGTATTATGTCCCTTTGGCATAAGTCATTATATAAACACATTCCGTTTGCAAAGCATCCATTGTTTAGACATTGACGGGTAGGGTTCAGCATTATTCCTGCTTATTTGCAGCTGCTATAACGCTGCCAGCCGCAATGTAATTCGCTGACTCACGCCTTATTTCCTTCGCGGCTTTAAGCCCAGTGACTGATTCAGGTGTAGCGAGTCCTGGTCTTACCTGTCTTTGTCATTACACTGGCCGCCAGAGCAACCTTTCAGTATTCACCCATTTGTTAAGATTTTATATTCATCCGTATCAGCGATTAGTATGACCGGATACTGATATGATCCTTACCGTACTTGCGGTAATAAGTCGCTATAGCCCATACTATTTCATTGCCTTAATCGCGTTCCCAGGTCAATTCTGACCAAGAGGGCGGAGGGAATTGGCATTTTAAACGTTAACCACATTCTGGAATTTTCCATCCAGCCCACCCTTCACTTGTTGGATACATTGCATATTGCCCGTGCCATTCTGGTGCAACCGAATCAGAGAACTGAGCTTGCCAAAAGTGCCATGCAGAGCTTTTTATTTTATTCCCATTGGAATCATATATAACAAAAAAAGATTGGTTGGAAAACAACCGTAATACTCTCCCGATACCACCATATGGTCGATAGTCAGGAATATAAGTAGTCAGTTCGCATTTATTATCTCGACTCCATATAGAATCATTCTTGATTGCGTTTTGATAAGCCATGATCTTAATCACCATTAGCAAAACACAAAAGAAGAAAACTGATATCAACATGAAGCAGCACGTTTTTTTATAAAGCTATGCATTTATATTCACCTCTTTCCAGTAAACATATTCCTCCAAATCTACCTTATTCAAATGAATGATAAGGTAGAAGACTGGTCCTTTGAGGTGGAAAGCCATTCCAGGCGGGTCACCATGCCGTGCACACTTTTGCCGCTCCGCATCCGGAAGGAGGCATATTTCATCAGCACCTGTTCCGGGGTAATGTTCGCCTGAAACGTTGTGAACTCAATGTCCCAGCGGAATGGTTCGCTCAGTGCTTCCCTGCCGTAAAAGCGCAGAACATCCGGCTTCACTGAACTGTCATTGATATCCAGAAAATATCGGGTCTGTCCGTCAAAAAGCGCTAACCAGTTATCCATCACGTCACTCCTTCACCGGCACGAGGCTGAGCCAGCCATCACCCAGTTCAATCGTGCGGGGTTTGTCCGGGTCCAGGTCATCCCGGCTTAGTACCAGCCGCCGATGTCACTCGCCGAACTCAACGTCAACTTTTTCTCCGCAAACAGCCGCATGTTGGCGTTCTGCGCCTGGACCTCCACCGGCCCTTCCCCTGACTTGACGCTCAGCTGACCGGTACGGGCAAAGAGCCCCAGCTTCTCTCCGGTAAGCAGGGTCAGATTGCCCATAGCGCCTGTGCTGATATCTCCGCCAGCATTAATGGCGACGTTTTTGCTGGCGGCAATTTGCAGATGCTCACCGCTGGTCAGCGCCATCCCTTCCGGGGCGGACATCAGCAGCGCCTCATTGAGCGGTTTCAGCCGCTGTTCGAACATCCGTATCTGGCTGTCGACATCCGCTTTCAGCGCCTGCGCCTGCTCTGTCGCCATTTCCAGCTGTTGCAGATGCTGGTTAAGCCGGTCGATTTCCTTCAGCGCGGTGTCCATGTCCAGTGCGTCACCCTGCGCCTTCGCCTGCGCATCCGCACTGACAAACAGCCCTTTCCCGGCACGCAGGGTTCCCCACTCATCGGTGCGCAGTTCAGTGCCCTGCCCGCGACGCTGCCCCTGGCTGTCCACCAGATGCCCGCTGTTGAGCTGCGTTTTGCCGTACTCCGTGGCGAGTCTGATGTGCTCCTCACCGCGCTTGTCTTCCATCCGCAATTTTGAGTTGGCAGGCGTCCGGAGGATGTTCCGGGTGTGGTTGTCCCGGTTCACGAGGTCAGGATGTTCAGAGTCGTGCAGCGCATACGCGATGTACGGCAGGTCAATATCACCGTTGCTGTACGCAATCGCCACTTCGGTCCCGTCGGTGAGCGGCGTATGCCAGCCCAGCGTTTCACCGGCATATGGCTTCGCCATCCGCAGCCACAGGTAGCCATAGCCCGGCTCTGTCCCCTCCCTGTCGAAGTCCGGCTTCACCCGGTAGCGCCCCTGCCCGTCCAGGTGAGCGTAGATATCGTTCTTCTCCCGGCTCTCAATGTGGGCGGGCAGGGTACCGTGGATTTCCGGACGCGAAACTTCCGTCGGGCGGAAACAGTACCGTTCGGTGTAAGGCATGCCCCACACCGATACGAGCAGGCGGGACTCCCGCGCTCCCCGGAAGGTCACCAGCGTGAGGACGACGCCTTCTTTCAGGGCCGTAATGACATCCCCCTGCGGCTCCAGCACCTGCCCCGGCGTAAGGTTGGCGGCATTGCTGAACAGGTGGATACGGGCTGATTTATTGAGTTCCTGCTCGTGATGAAGCCGGGCGTAGAACGCGCCGGATTCGGTTTCCGGCTCCGGGTCGCTGTCGTCGCCTGCTTCCCGGTACGGCGCTTTGTAGCGGTAGTGCTCACCCGTCGTCACCGCATCACTGCGTACGCTGACCGTCGCATCCATCGGCGTGGTGGCTGTCCGGTAGTTGTAATCCCGCGTGGCGACGGTGCCGGTGACAATCCTGTGCCAGGTCCGCACATCCCAGACCGATTCTGCCGCGCCGTCGAACAGACCCGATAGCTCGCTGTAGGGCAGGCGCACATCAAACCGGTAGTTCAGCTGGCTGTCGGCAAAAATGTACGTATCCAGACCGCGCACGTCGTCCATCTCCGTGCGCCAGTAAATCCCTACTTCGCGACTGTCAGAATTAAAGCTCTGTCATCAGTGGCAACAAGCCAAGATCCAGAAGCTTAATTTCAATATCGTTAGCTTTGCCTATGTGCTCTTTATTATTTCCATCAAATATCTCTTCGGTAGAAACAACCATTGTTCCTTTTTGTTTTGTATCATCCATAACAGGGATAACTCTGGCAGCCTCAGGAATTAGTTCTGGTAAGATTATTGCCGGAATAAAAATCATCCATCCGACACAAATCCGATCAGGAAAAACATTATTGCCATAATTCCAGTAGCCATTTGTATTTATAGCAGCATATACATGTTCTTTATTAGAAACTAAAGAAATCATAAATTCAATGATTCTATTTGTATTTATTTCATCTTGATTACATGTAACACTAACATCCAAATTGGTTTTTTTAATATTATCGATGTGCTTCTTTATGTAATTTATTGAACATATTTTACTATCAATCTCACCATCCCATACACCTTCAATAATTAGCGGATATTCTTTTTTTATTTGGTTACGCCATTTCTCAATCACCCCAGGCCCGGCTTTGCCATGGTTAAATACTACATGTTCAAGTGCTTGCTTTCTTGAATATCCCTTTTCATACCATCTTTTTTTTGTGTTTAATAATAAATCTATCGCCATTGAAATATGAAATAACTCATCGAGACACAATTCAACATCTGGAGAACGAGTATCATCATAGTAAACATTTGCTGATATTCTTATCATGGCACCCACCTTGTAATTATATCTTTAAAATCTTTAAACATTTTCGAGAAGTATCGATAACTCACTGGTTGCATAAAAAACCAGACAACTTTTAATGGTTGATTCACTGTCGCAACAGCCTGATGACGCGCTGCCTGGCTTAAACCACTTTTATAACCTTTCCACCACCCCTTGGGGTCTCCAAACGCATCAAAAAACTGGTCATATCGCGCCTTTGCCTCCCAGAACTGACACAGCTTATCTTTCCAGCCGTCAAATGATACGCCGCAGTATTTAAATTCCTGTATCTGCTTGGTTTCCGGATTATAAAATGTGCCGCAGATACGCGTCTGGTAGCTGATTGTAACCATACTCCAGCGCGAACAGCGCCTCACCATCGGCATCACCTTCCCTTCCGGTGGACAGTTCTCACAGGTCTTTTCATCCGTCTTCGACTGTGCTCCGGCTCTGGTATCAATACCTTCATAGTTCACCGTTTCTAAATAATCCATATCGTCTTCCCAGAAATCTCCGTGCGTCTCCGCGCTGACCACCATCGGTTCATTCAGCATCGGATCATAGGGTTTTCCCTGGTAATCAAATCCCCCCTGGCTCCGGGACTGCGCACTTCCTGAACCAGGATAAGACATATCCTCATCTTCCCAGCCTCCATGGCTGCCTCCTGCTCCGGGAAAGGTTGATGTTCCGGTCGCACCACCAGCCGCACCGGCACTTCCGGCAGCTGCGCCTCCCATTCCCCCGTTAATTACTGGTGGGATCATAACCATCAGAGTCCTCTCCTTTCCCTGTTTATCATCACATGCATATAGTCTTCCACCCGTTGATCAGTTGAATAGCCGTTTGGGGTTCTCAGCCATTTATCCACTTCGGGCTTCAGATAAAAACCAGGCCAGAACGCTTCCAGGAACAAAAAATCTCGCTTCACATTCTTTTCTTTCAGCGGCAGGGTATTGGCATAATCCAGTGCATTTCTCAGGCGAACATGGAACGTTTCATCCGGTTCGTTAATCCCCGGAAATTTCCTCTTCAGTCTTTGCGCGGTATCGCGAACAAAATCATTAACTTCCATTTTGTCCACACCGGCACACTGCTCTTCAGACAGCTTCAGCATATGAATTCCCTTTGTTTAAATGACCAGGCTTTCCCGTCCACCGTTGTCAGCCATTCACGCATTAAACCTGTCATTTCCCGGTGCTGCTGACTGTTCAGCATCGTCCCCAAACGAACCTGAACACGCGGGTCCTGAAAACGCAGTAAAGCAACCCGTCCGTCCGGAAGTCCTGTGTTCATATATCTCTGTAAATGCGCAACCAGTTCCTCCGGCGTGGAGCCTGACACTATCCAGGACACGCCGGGTAATGCAATGTCCAGGGCTTCCAGTTGCTCCCTCATTGCCATTGTTTCATTCATCCTGATTAGCCACGGTCCGGCAAAGGCAATACGCGAATCCGGCCAGGTATCAAGTAAGGGCAAACAAACGTCCTGCTTTATTTTCAGTTCATAACCGGTGAAGCGCTCATATTGCAGGCCATCAACTAAAGCAAACACTGAAACGTCTGATGAATGAACCAGGAACTGCATTGCGAGGCAAAAGCTGATACTGCTCATGATTCACCTCTTACAACAAAAGTGTCACCGTTCATCGCGGCCTTCATCAGACAACTGAGGCAGATACCGCCACCAGTTGTCGCCTTAACCGGTATTGATGCAGCACCCGCCGCCATCGTCCGCTTCACTTTGCGCAGATACGTCGCTGTCGTGCCGTACTCCACCTTCCCCGCCTCAAGCCGCAGGTAACTGCCGCCACCAATTAACGTAATACGCTTCTTCCCGGCAAACGAAATATCACCCGCCGAGCTCAGCGTCAGTTTCTTCTCAGCGAACAACCGCATACTGGCATTCTGCGCCTGGACATCTATTGGCCCTTCTCCGGATTTCAGGCTCAGTTGACCGGTGCGGGCAAAGAGCCCCAGTTTTTCCCCGGCCAGCGCGGTCAGGTTGCCCATTGTTCCAGAGCTGATATCGCCCCCGGCGTTAATGGCGACGTTTTTCGTGGCCGCCATTTGCAGGTGCTCGCCGCTGGTCAGCGCTATCCCTTCCGGCGCCGAGAAAAGCACGGCTTCGTTGAGCGGTTTCAGCCGTTGCTCAAACATCCTTATCTGGCTGTCGACATCCGCTTTCAGCGCCTGCGCCTTTTCTGCAGCCATTTCCAGTTTTTGCAGATGCTGGTTAAGCCGGTCGATTTCCTTCAGCGCGGCATCCATATCCAGCGCCTCACCCTGCGCTTTCGCCTGTGCATCCGCAGCGACAAAGAGTCCCTTTCCAGCACGGATTGTTCCCCACTCATCGGTGCGCAGCTCGGTGCCCTGCCCGCGACGCTGCCCCTGGCTGTCCACCAGATGCCCGCTGTTGAGCTGCGTTTTGCCGTATTCCGTGGCGAGTTTGATATGCTCCTCACCGCGCTTGTCTTCCATCCGCAGCTTATTGTTCGCGGGTGTACGCAGGATATTGCGGGTGTGATTGTCCCGGTTAACGTGGTCCGGATGCTCAGAGTCGTGCAGCGCATACGCGATGTACGGCAGGTCGATATCACCGTTGCTGTAGGCAATCGCCACTTCGGTGCCATCGATGAGCGGCGTATGCCAGCCCAGCGTTTCACCGGCATATGGCTTCGCCATCCGCAGCCACAGGTAGCCATAGCCCGGCTCTGTCCCCTCCCTGTCGAAGTCCGGCTTCACCCGGTAGCGCCCCTGCCCGTCCAGGTGAGCGTAGATATCGTTCTTCTCCCGGCTCTCAATTCGGGCCGGAAGTGTGCCGTGAATTTCCGGACGCGGGATTTCCACCGGGCGGTAACAGTAGCGTTCGCTGTAAGGCAGGCCCCAGACCGACACATGCAGACGGGAATCCCGGGCGCCCCGGAAGGTCACCAGCGTGAGGACGACGCCTTCTTTCAGGGCCGTAATGACATCCCCCTGCGGCTCCAGCACCTGCCCCGGCGTAAGGTGGGCGGCATTGCTGAACAGGTGGATACGGGCTGATTTATTGAGTTCCTGCTCGTGATGAAGCCGGGCGTAGAACGCGCCGGATTCGGTTTCCGGCTCAGGGCTGGCGTCATCACCCGCGTCACGATAAGGTGCGGCGTAGCGGTAATGTTCCCCGGTAGTGATCGCCTCATTACGCACGCTGACCGTGGCATCCATCGGCGTGGTGGCTGTCCGGTAGTTGTAATCCCGCGTGGCGACGGTGCCGGTGGCAATGTTGTGCCAGGTTCGCACATCCCAGACCGACTCTGCCGCGCCGTCAAACAACCCCGATGGCTCGCTGTAAGGCAACTGCACATCAAACCGGTAGTTAAGCTGGCTGTCGGCAAAAATGTACGTATCCAGACCGCGCACGTCGTCCATCTCCGTACGCCAGTAAATCCCCACCTCAGACAGAATGCGCCGGATGAACTGTAAATCCGTTTCCCGCCACTGGGTGATAATTTCACGCGGCGGGTAGGTGCGCTCCAGTCTGAATTCAAAATCAGCTCCCTCCAGCCCGTGTTTGCGCAGCACCTGCTCCACCACCTCCGGGACGGACTGGTTCTGAAATACGGCGCACTGGCGGGTGTATCCCAGGAGCGCCAGGCGGGAACTGAGCGTGAGCCGGTAGTGGGACTGGTCATTTGAGGTTGAAAGCCATTCCAGTCGGGTCACCATGCCGTGAACACTTTTACCGCTCCGCATCCGGAAAGAGGCATATTTCATCAGCACCTGTTCCGGGGGGATGTTCGCCTGCCCGGAGGTGAACTCGATGTCCCAGTTGAACGGCTCGCTCAGGGCTTCCCTGCCGCGAAAGCGTAAAACATCCGCCGTCACGGTACTGTCATTAATATCCAGAAAATAACGCGTCTGTCCGTCAAAAAGCGCCAGCCAGTTATCCATTACGTCACTCCTTTACCGGCACGAGGCTGAGCCAGCCATCACCCAGTTCAATCGTACGGGGTTTGTCCGGGTCGAGGTCGTCACGGGTCAGCACCAGGCGCCAGCGGTTGTCCTGCTGATCCGGGCGGTTAAACAGCCCCACCACCGCCACGAACTCAGCGTCTTCATCCATGGGCATATTAAGCGTCACGCTGCCCCCGGGCATCACCAGCAGCTCTTTTGACGCCAGCTCGTCCTCTTTCATGACCGTATCGGCCTTACGCAGCAGCGTCTGGTAGTCTGCTGCATCAATATTCTTACGGTCTTTAAGCTGGTAGACCCGCACCATCGTCGCCAGCGGCGTCTGTGCGCCATCGGCGTTTATGGCCGTGCGCGGGGTAAAATCCAGATGCAGCGCTTTAATTTTCTTGTAGAAGATGGATTTCGTGATGCTGACCGTACCGTCCGTGACGGTCTGTGTCAGACCGCAGCCTGTGAGCAGACCACAGGCAATAAGCGTCAGCGCCCACCAGCGGGTTACTGTTGCCATTCAAAAGTTCCTTTATTGAGAATGTGAATATGTATTTAGTCGAAGCGGTAATGTCCGTCTTCAGCGGGAGGGAACGCAGAACACCGGAGCCCTTCATAGCAGCCCAGACTGACAGTCAGTGTTTCCCGGTTATCGCTGAGTCTGCCGTCCTTCAGTCCGAGCAAGCCGGTGCGCCCGAGCTGAATACGCTTGCCTTTGCCCAGGCGCGGCTCAGGCAACAACCACACGGGTACAGTGAGGCGCAGTCGGGCATTGCTGCGGTAACCAAGATAGACGCCCATCAGGACCAGCAAATCGGTATGGAGGATGCCACCGGGTAACCAGCCTTCGGCTTCGCCGGGATCTTCCGTGACCAGTGTCACCAGCACTCTGCTACAGGCTTCCCTGCCCGTTTTACCCAGCGTGGCCCGCTGTGAAAGACGGACGCAGTTTCCGGTACCCAGCCCACTGCGGTTATCAATATGGAGCTTTACCGGATCCGGTTCGGTGATAAATACCCAGGTATTCGGTGCCAGCAGGCTCACCAGAGCACGGATGCCTTCAGCATTGCGGGTGGGCAATCGCATGGTCCCCAGCAGGGCCAGGAAGCGGGAAACCGGCGTTGCCACCCGATCAGCCGTGCCCGGTATACCGAGCCCCACCAGTCCCAGCAGACACTGCGAGGTGGCATCGCGACCACCCGCCTCAAAGGTGGCCGGATACGCGTATTTTCGCCAGATGCGGTAATACTGCGTGGTGATCCGGTGGCTGAAGATATCCAGAAACGAGGTGACCGCCTCATAGCCTTCCCGGCGCTGCGCAATGTCATCCAGATAAGACGTCGGCAGAGGGGAGTCCACGCCATACATCCCCAGAAATGTCGTGCGGACCGTTGGGGGCAATGTCGGGTGGTCTTCGTCGGTCTCAACCGCTTTCAGGGTGCTGACCGGGAAACCCATTCCCGGCCAGGGTCTGAAACGTACTGGGTCGTTGCCCGGATGGCTGGTGGTGCCCAGTTTTGGCGCGTCCGGATTTTCCTGCTCCAGCAACTGGCAGAAACGATAGAAATTGACCCGCCAGATGTCTTTATCAAGAGCTAACGTCAGCCCGGTACGTGCTGGCTGTGATTCTCGCGCCATCTCAGTCGTTTCCCTGTCGGTTGCAGTACCAGCGTGAGCTGGTTAAAGAGGTGAATATCGGCATAGAGCGCGAAGAATCGGTGCAGCATCTCGCCGAAGAGATTCACATCGCCCTCGCCTGCAAAATTGTCCATGTTCAGCGTGACCTCAATATCCACACCCCGGAGCATAAAGCCCTTCTCAAAACGGCGGATCAGAGTGTGTTTCACGGCGACGATTGCTTCAAGCCGACGGCGGTTCATTTCATCGTCGGTCCAGTCGTACAGCGCCAGCGTGCCCCGCAGGACCTCAGGATTGTCCATCATGCTGAGGAAGTTTGAGCCGAGGTGGCTCATCACTCGCCAGTGAAAGCGGTCGTTTGCAGGGGGATACAGCGGCATCGTCGGTGCTGTGAGGTTGAGGACCCTGACGGGCACCTTGCCGGATTTGACCACCCTGTCCAGCAAGGTACTTTCCAGTGCCTTACGCGGAAGCTGACCGTTGGTCCCGGTTATTCGCATCGAGAGTGACTCCGGTTTTTCGGACAACTGCTCCAGTTCAAACGAGCGGCCACCGAGAATTAACCAGGTGTCATACAGGCCAGAGGGACCGCGTTTCACGCGGGTGTGGTAATAACGTTCAGGGGCATCGTGGCGCATCATACCGCCCCGGTGTCGGAAGCTGGTGAACGGTACATAAGGATGCTTGCCATTCTTCACCGCGCCGTGAATATTATCGACGCTGTAAATCTCGGTGTGACCATCCTGAAGACGCAATGGCCTGAGCAGGTATTCGTTCTCCAGCGGGTTAAGCGTCAGCGGGTCGGCTTCCAGGGTAAAAAGGTTGATAACCGGCGCACAGTGCAGCCGGAAGTCTTCCGTCTCAAAGGGCAGATCGGATGACCAGGCTTCACTGAGTACAATGTCGATTTCAAACCAGGTGCTGGCCGCAGTGAGCCCGATAATGTCGAGACCGCGCAGCTCCACAAACATAAACTTTGGACGGAAGCTGAAATACTCCAGCAGCAGCTGGTAACCACTGAAGGCCGTATCGGCTTTTTTCCACAGGCCGTCATTGTCATCGAAGCCCATGGGTTTGCACCAGCCATCAAACTGATGTCGTTCAGTATGCGTCCCGGCATGACGCGCATACATGGCATGTACACGCCGGGTCATTGCCAGATGCAGTGCAGAACTCACAGGACTCTCTGCGTTAAGGAATATGGCGACCTTGTCGATCCCGGCTTTACTCCAGTCCACTTTTTCAGGGCATTCGAAGCGCAGACGGATAGCAGAGCGGCCATCGGTTTCAGTATGCAGGTGGGCATCTGCAAGGTGCAGCGGTTGTAGCGGAACATCGCGAGTCGTCCGATACTGACAGGCGGTTTTATGCGGCCCGACAGGACGTGACAAAACGGAAAAGCCTTCAGCCAGCATTTCGGCCTGACGCAGACCACGCCAGTCAGGCGAAAACTCAACGATGCCCAGAGACGGGATAGTCCGCATATAGTGCGGCCACAGCAGACTCACCAGTCCTTCAGTCAGTTCCGGCAGATCATCATCCAGCTTTTCTCGCAGACGGCCCATCAGGAAGGCAAAGCCTTCAAACAGGCGTTCCACATACGGGTCCCGGGCTCCGGGCTTATCGAGATTGAGCATTGCCGCCCGGTCCGGATGTGCCCGGGCAAATTCTTTTCCTGCCTCGCGCAGATAGCGCATTTCGGCTTCAAAATAGCGCAGGGTTAAATCATCCATGCTCGGTATTCCTGATAGTTAACAGACAAAATTCAGCCACACAGCACCATGGCACGGGCAGGATCGATGGTAATCAGCCCCGCCAGCAGGGCATCCATCTCAGGCATCAGCCGGATTTTATCGGACTCGCTGCGACCGGCTTTCATGCGCAACAGTTTCAGACGGCGGGCCTGAACTTCGAACATCAGGCCCGGCTCCCAGTCCCCCATCGTCAACTGCGCCGCACCGGATGTCAGTTCAGCCAGCAGATGAAGCGCCATGTCGTTACGCCCGTATTGTTCCGCAACACGAGCCATCAGCAGACGTATCAGCCAGCGATTTCGCGGAGAGTCCAGTCCGGGGCGGGTCTGGAGCCACGTCAGAGCCGCTTCGGGCCCCTCACTGTCACCCTTCTCCATCGCCTCGGCCTCAAGTGACAGCACCTCATCCCCGTTTACCGCCGCGGACACGACCGGCTCGCTACCGAATGACAGCCCTTCCTCATTCACCTTTTCCGCAATCCATCCAGTTGTCACCTCATCGGCAAACGGGGTACCGTCATTCCAGGCCAGGCTTTCAAGCCCGGGCAGACGCCTGAGGAGGAACCGAAGATCCAGCAGGACTGACTCCGCCAGGTTCTCCCAAGGCTGTCCCGCATGGCTGAGTCCCTGCCAGAGGTACCACTGGAGATCGAGCCAGAAATGATTCACCCCTTCGCAGTACATCTGGCTGGCCTGCTCCACCAGCTCAGCCCAGCTTTTTTGCAGGTACAAACGCTTCAGCTGCGCCCGGTACTCTGGTTTAGGCGGAATCAGCCGGGTACGACCACTGCTGTCCAGCGGTGGAATTTGATCGACGGTATCCCAGCGAACGGTTTTCATCAGCCGGTGAGAGGCCAGCCACCCCTGGGGTTGTTCTCCGAGCCAGCGGGAGAGTACCTTTGCCTGATCCAGCAAATCGCGCCCCGACTTCACGTCCGTCAGCAGTGGCGACGGAGAAAAGGCAGCGTCATGCCCGGTATCCTGAGAGCTGCTGTTCTGGGGGATTAGCGCTGTCACCCCGCCAGAACGCGCCAGACGGTTTTCCAGCGCGCTACAAAGGCCAGCGAATGCGGGTTTTTCATTTTCAGGCCAGTCTGAGACCACCTTACTCAGCAGAGTGACCGCTCCGGCCGTCAGGCCGGCATCTTCCCGATCGACTTCCGGCCAGCGCGAGAACGTATCAAGTACTTTTGAACTGTTGAGCCACTCCAGCGCGGCTTTCCGGGCATTCGGGCGTAGCGGATGGCAGTGTCTGCCGTAGCGGGACAACATCGCGACCAGCAGCAGTATCCCTTCCGCCAGGCCTTTCTCGCCGTCACGGCTCAGCCGGGCCTGGGTATACCAGGTAACAACACGGATATCTTTGGCGTATTCACACAGTATTTTTTCCGCCAGCGTGCAGAGCAACTCCGGATCGGTGCCCGAAAGTTTGTTGATTTCTTCACGCATCAGTTGGAAATCATCGTCACAGGCCGGATCGTCACCCGTTTCCTCCCCAGGGCGGATCGGTTTTAACCAGTTCTCCCAGAGGGACAGGGTGCCGGAGGCGCTTTCAGTAAGGCGCAACTGCGCTTCGTGGTTAGTGGTGCATGCCGATAACAGGGCTTCCGGTGAACTCATGTTTTTCCTTGTCTTGTCTTTATTCGACATCTTCAGCGCTGGCCACAACCGTAAAGATGGTTTCAGGCAGCTTAAATCCCTGGAGCTTCAGCAGGGCAAGCGGACCGTCACCCAGCTCACTGCGCATAACAAACTTCAGCGGATTACCGTCGGGGGTGATCCAGACCAGCTGTGTGCGGCTTGCATCAAGAGGTGTAATTAATGCCTCATCCAGCAGCCGGATGAATCCCCAGTTCCCCTGGTTGCTGGTGTAGAGCTGCATCCCGCTGTTCACGCTGCGCCAGCGAAAGCTGACACCCGGGTAATACGTGTTTCCCGGCCAGGTAAAACTCTGCCAGCTTTCCATCTGGTTAAAGAAGTCCAGATTCTGCTCATCAAGCGTCAGCTGCATACGGGCCACATCGCGGGAAGGACGCGCCATTAATTCGAAGTGAACGCCCGCATCGCCCTGGGCAAAAACGATATCCGACAGTTCGGCCAGTTGGTTAATTGCCCGCAGGAAATCCGGGTTCACTTCCATTCCCTGGCTTGCAGAAGGATCCACCACCCAGCGATTCCCCTCCTGGTGGAGAATGCCGCCAAGGCTGGTTTTCAGGAACGTGGCGATGCGACCTGAATCGCCGCGCAGGAACTGAGCCAGCAGCGGTAAGGAGGCATCACTGCCGGTAGCTTTAAACGGATAGCGGCCGGCAAACGCTTTATTCCACTGTTCGACAATGGTCGTCTGCCAGCGGGTATTGAGGCTTTCTGCTGCCGGGGTCAGCACCTGCTGCCAGGCCAGATCCAGCGGCTGAACAAACAGTGACTGGCCGAACCCGCTCCACTCCTGGCCCAGACTCGCCGCCACCAGACTGCTGTAGTCACGCGTGTCGGTCAGGTCAATAGCCTTGCCCTGGAACACGGTCTGAGCCAGCATTTGAGACATCGCCTGTGGATCCGGCGCACTGGTGACCTGCTGGAGTTTCAGCCGTACCTGGGTAACACGGGCAAGCCAGGACTGAAAACTCAGGTTACCGTTACGTCCGGTCCCCTCTTTTCCCTCCATGAATCCCGTCAGCGGACCAAACACATCGTCCAGCGGACCGCGCGGCCCCTGCGCCTGTTCGATAAACTGCTTCACGTTCTTTTTCCGGCCAACCAGCTTTTTCGCCGAATCCACTATCGAATCCGCCAGCGCTTCCCCCTTCTCGCCGGTTTTTCCCTGCCATGCCAGGGTGTTCATCAGCGCCACAAGTGGCGACTGACGCACGTCACCGATCAGATTGAGCTGGGCGATCGCGTCAGAGAGCGAGGCCGCTTCGTGCCACTGGATGCTGTTGACCATATTCAGCCAGGCATTGCCGAAATCGGTAAAGTAACGTTCGGTCAGTCTGGACTTCAGCGCTTCCGGCGAAATATCGCTTCCGGGCTGATGAGTTTTATCCGTCAACACCCAGTCGATTTCATCGCGGCGGGTTTTAACCACCTCATCAATTTCATCCTGCACCTGTTCTTCCCAGGCCTGCCGGGTAAACATGCCCGGCACCACTTCTTCTGTACTGAAGACGGTGGAGGCATCCGTGTCGCCGGTCATATCGGCAAGCGTGAGATCCGGCCAGTTGCTGGCAACGCGCTTCAGCATGTCCTGATACAGCCCGGATTCAGCATTACGCTGGCCAATCTGTTTGAGCAGGATCTGACGTACCGTGCCGATTAATTCAGCATCGGGCTTAATTTTCCATTCCGGATGTGAAGGAAGATTCTGGGCGTAAAAGCCCAGCAGTTTGGGTGCCATTTCCTGCCACGCACCATCCGGCACATTCCGGCGTTTCGGCCAGGCTGCCAGCACGCTTTTTGCCAGCCAGCCCGCGTCCGCTTTGGCCGGTCTGACCAGCATCAGGTAACTTTTCAGCACATCGTAGGTACGCTGTGTGCCCTGTGCTCGGGCATCACTGGCCGGAGGAAGTTGCACAAAGGCATTCAGTTGCTGCCTGAGATGGTCTGCGGTGGCATCCCTCATCAGTTGCGCATTATTCTTCGCATACAGCGGCCAGAGCGCCGTCAGCATGTCGCTATCCTGGTTAAGACCAAAACGGGTGTACCACGGAGCGCCGGTCGCCTCACGATGTTGCAGGCGGGCAATGGATTGCTGTAATACGAGCTGGTTGTGCAGGCGTTCAACCAGGGGGAATGCCGTATCCGCTGCCTGCCTGGCCGTCTCCTGCGCCTGATAAATCTGGGTACGGTTAACGATGAGAGACAACAGTGTACCGGCCCCCCATAAGACCATCAGGGAAAGCAGGATTAACCGCAGCATCTTCAGCCAGCCGAAGCCCAGTTTCCTGGCGCTGACAGCTTCACAGTCATCAATAACGGCTTTCCATGTCGGTGTGTCGAGGTGCGTGTTCGGCACTGTTCCGGCAACGGCCAGTTCAGGGCTGAACATAACGCCGCGTAAACGCCAGGCCGCAGATCCCTGCATCAACCCGCTGAGCAAAACGGTCAGACTGGCTTTCAGTTCCTGCCGCAGAAGGGAAGACAACCGGAGCAGACCGAAATCAGCCGGATTATTCAGTACCTGTGCCATACCGGCTTTTTGCAGACGTTGCATCAATGTAGAAAATGCCTCGCCCGCCTCTTTTACAGTGCCTTCCGGTCCGAATATCACCCCTGCAGCAGTCGTTTCTGCGTCCTGCTGAGCACTCGTGGCTTTGTCAGTCAGCCACAGCCAGACAGGTGCCTGCCAGCCCAGCAGGTGGTCGGCTTTCTGGCGACAACGCAAAAAGGCATCCCGTTCGGTATCCGTCGGGAGGGCTGAGGTACTCATCACCTGAACGATGCCATCAACCGGCTGACCGGGACGCAGACGTTTCAGTTTTAAAAGAAAGATCTCATCCGGGAGTGACTGGGCGTCACCGCCATAAATCAGCACGTTACCGTCGCCTTCCTGCCAGAGGTCATGACACAGGCCCGGTGCTGCTTTCTGGACATCGTCCGTGTTGCCCGTTACCAGCAGGAGTCGCACCTTACAGTGCCAGCGGCGTCCATAGCGAAAGCGCAGGTGTTCGGAAATGGAGTCCTCGTTGAAGACGGGTTCATCGTCATCTTCTTCACTGGCAATAGTGTTCGTCACCGGAGCGACAATCTGAGCCTTTTTCTGCCCCCAGTGGAAATACAACCCGGATTTACCGGCGAAGTCGAAAGCCTTCTCTGTCAGCCAGCCGAGTAAAAACATTGCGGCAACCAGTATGGTGCAGAATGTGAGTATACGCTGGCCGTCATACGGCCCGAATCCAGTGGCCGAAGCCACGTTTTCCGGAAAGGCATAAAACAGAAATGCCACAATGACCGTCAGAAAAAACGCGACAGTCACAACGGAGCCGATGAGTGTTTTGACTTTTACCTTAGACATTCTTAGGCGATTCCTTGCGAACTTCTTCTTTGGTGATGACGGCGACCCAGATGTCGTCTTTGGCAGCGGCGGGTTGTGCGGCGATAACCTGCGGGCCATTACCGCTACAAGCAGAAGAGGCAAGAATAATAGCAAGCCAGGGGGCGGCGCGTCTGGCATATCCCAGAGCGGGATCAATACCATGATTGTCTTTTGACAAGCTGAATGTCACCCCGTTATCTTCACAAGCCATATTCCAGCCACTTCCGCTTGAAAGGATTGGTCCTGTATACCAGGCCGTTTTTAGTGCTTCAGGCGCTGTTGCGGCCCATAAAAGTGCCCTGCCCAGTGTTTTTACAAGCCGTGTTTCCTGGCCCCTTTCAGGGCGATGGAGACATACTGCATCAGGATAACCAACAGCTTTACGGTTGCTGAGCACCACAAGGGTAATAGCATCGGCGTCACCTTCATCAGGCTGAGCAGGCAATGAAAACGTCACTCCTGCAAGAATGCCTGGAGTGTCCCAGCGCTGGTCCAGCCAGGCATCAAACCCCGCAAGACCTTTGCCCGCAAGGAGTCGGAAGACCCGCCCGGTTCTGGCGATGAGTTCATTTCTGAAGTGCTCCTCCAGTCTGGGTCGGATATCGTCGTCACAGTCCAGCATCAGGCAGCAAGGAATATCCTTCGACAGGGTGTCGGTAATTTTTTGTACATGGGCGACAAGAGTTGACGTGGCGGCGATGAGTTCTGTATTCAGATCTGTCTGAAAACTGGCTAAGGCTGCATACCTGACAGCGGTTTTGGAACCACGTGGCGTTGAGGCCTCTGAAGCTGGAACGGTATAATTAAGTGCTCTCACTAGTGCACCAGGGCTATTTCCTGAAAAATGTTGAACGCATGTATCGAGTATCCAAGCACAGCGCTGACCCCGACAAATTTCGCGATCAATAAGCGTTTCGCGCTCCACATTCCGGGACTCGGCCCCCACCTGCTCTGCTTTGTATGCAAACCGGCGCAGGGAGAAAAGCAGTCCCCAAAGACAGAAAGGCAATCCCAGCGCAGTAAACCAGAAAATAAAGCCAGTGCGTTCTGTCGTCCAGTTCCAGAGCGTTAACGCAACCCCTCCTGACATGACAAATGCCAGGAACAGCAGCCAGCGGCGGGTATCAGGTCGTGGAACCTTCGCCGCCTTTTCAGGGATGGTATCCAGCAAGACTGGCATACTCAGGCAACCTTTGCTGGAGCAAAAGAACTGATCAATGTGCAGCCACAACCACATTTATGGCCGTGAAAGGCAACCGGGATCCCGTTATCAAGATAATCAGGGTTACCTTCAATAATGGTTGTCGGACCATGTCCAGGTATCGGACAGGAAACCATGTCACCTTTACGCGCCACGCCAATCCCACCAAATATCATGGTGCCAGAACAGGTCATGACTGAACCACCGTGAGTGGTTTTGTCGCCTTTTCGAATAATCTGCAACATTTATATCTCCATCAATTTATTGTATACAGGGCAGAATAAATTAATATTTATTACTCAGGTAGTTTCAGAATCTTGACCAATGCAGCCAGAGGGTTGTTATGCCTGTTTACTGAATTAGCTTCCTATAAAAGGTGAAAGGATATTTTTTATTCCCTGCTGCATTTGACCATATTCCTTTAAACTGCCCTTTCTCCAACAGACCATCAAACGTCTCCATTCCCTCAGGGACAGAGGCTGACAGCGTCAACCTATCACCGTCCCGACGACCAGTTACATTTATTTTTTTCTTCATTTTTTCATAAAAATAAAAACCAGAAGCATTATTATCATTATATTCGAGGTGCAAACCCATTCTAAATTTATCGTTCAACTTCCCGATATAATTAACTGAATCAAAGTCTATATCACAACTACTTAAACAGCCAATATCATTCAAATTTATAGCATCAATATCTTTACTATCAAGAGCAATCACAGAAAGCTGTTTTTTTTCAACACCATCAGTAATTTGTGACAGATAAAATAAGATGTCATTTCCGGTATATTTATTTGGGCCGTATGATAGCTTATTTTGATTGACACATAATTCTGAAGCTACTTGTAATAGTAAGCCATCTTTTTTTCAGGCATTTTCCCTGCTGATGTATCACATTCCTTGCCAGACCATTTCTTCACGTTGTTATTAAAATCAATAGAACTCTCAATGTAATAATAGTTTACAGGTGAAAGGTGTTTATTGTCATACTTAAACGAAATAAA
This sequence comes from Enterobacter cloacae complex sp. P29RS, assembly GCF_014893445.1. NCBI lineage: Bacteria > Pseudomonadati > Pseudomonadota > Gammaproteobacteria > Enterobacterales > Enterobacteriaceae > Enterobacter > Enterobacter cloacae complex sp. P29RS. The sequence continues at coordinate 175,893 of NZ_JADBPZ010000001.1, forward strand.
CTCTATAGCTTTGGTGCTATCAAGATACACTTTTGAAAAAACATATCTTTCTCCATACTTTTGCAAAGAGACACTTTCTGTTGTTTCATTCATATCAAAATAAGGGAAGATGTTTTTCCCATTTTCAGCATCTGCCAATTCAACTTTGTAAGATATATCATCAACATTTCGTTCCATATTCAAGAAAACATCGCAAGAAATACTTTCCTTTAGAGAACAGTTCGTAACATCTAAGTCAGCGTTTGCATGTACATAAAAGGAACATACTGATAAAAGAAAACACCACACATTACTAAATTGTTTCATTTATTATCACCTCAAATAATTCAGCATATTCCTTAAACTCATCAGCCTTATCAGGAATACCATGTCGATAGCCATTGATGATTAACCTTGCATTAAAGTAATCGTTTTTACCTGATCCCAAATAAATATCTAATGTATGCCCGGCCCTGAAACCACCATCTTTCATACCTTTCATCATAATTGAAACAGCCGTGCTGAGCTCAAGACAGAGATCTGGACTAGTAACAATGTCTATACCTGTTATGGATTTAAATTTCTCATAGGAAATTTTCCATGTTAACTGAACTAAACCACGTCCGCGATATTTATACCCATCACCAATATTTGTATTGTGGTTCAACATAGCTCTTTGTCGGTTAGATGCCGTTGGACCTGAACCATAATCGACTTCCGCCTTGTCATATGAAATATTTTCACTAATTGGTTTAAAGAACAACCTTTGCCTATAGTCATAAGACTCTATTCTTATTGTAGCAAGCATATACGAGACAAATTTTTCATTAAAATCGTCAAAATAATTATAATACTGTTTCTTCATTTCATTTAGAAGCTTTTGCAATGACTCTTCAGAGTCCTGAGTCAATGCTGGGATGGTTATTTTGTTTCCTCGATCATAGAACCCAAAAACTACAGAATGTTTTTCTTTATACTTTTGAATAAATTTTTCAATATCAAACCATTTAGATGAACTGTTCATCGCCTCCAAAAATACTATAGGATGCATATGCCACGGTTCCGGCCCCAGTGCCACATCCTTTTCGGACACTGCCTTCATCCATGTCATCTTATCCAGAAACGCTTCCAGGTACGTTTTCCATAACGGTGCGTCCGTGGTTAACGTATCCAGGTATGTCTTCCAGAGCGGGTCATCCTTGCCGTAATACCATTCACTGGCGTGCTTCGCTATCACACGGTACAGATGGTCGCGATACGACACATTATGAACCGCCTGAAGATACTCCTGCTCCGAGTAATGCCCATCCTGGTTACTGTCTATCAATTCCAGCAGCCGTTTATAGTTATACTTGTTCAGCGCGTGAGTGGTGCGGGTTTCCTCCTCTGCTGCTTTATACAACTGCTCCAGAATACCCTTCACCACGTTATTTGGTTGTTTTATCCCATCAATCAGGTCAAAACTTTCCGAAGCCTTATTCAGCGTAACAAATCCGAGCTCACCAAGCGCATATTGCGATACTTTCTGAACACTGGCTGCGGCCAGCCAGCCACCTTCAGGTCGTATCTGATAGTATGCCGCATCCTGGTTACTGGACAGCGTGTTCCCCTCAGCATCAACGCCTGGTACTTTTGCCAGTGTCAGAATACCCGGCCCCTTTGTTTTTCGACCGCCTGCTGTTATTCCGGTATCGCTCTTGTCAAACAACGGTGCATCAGCTTTCCAGGTCAGATAAACCGGCGCATCCTCTCCCGCCTTTCCAGGATTGGTGATGAACTTTTCCATATCATCCATGCTCAGGCACTCTATATGCACCTGGTAGCGCGAGCGTTTGCCATTTTCTTCCGGTAGCTGATAAAAACCCATATGCCCGAGACTGTCTCCGGCATTGACCGGTACAGGCGCTGAAGGTACATACACATCATCAAAAACGGGTTCACTACCGGATGCTGCCGGTGCAACCGACGTCAGACTGTCACCGTCTGATACTACCCATACCCGGTCGCCCTTTTTCAACTTATCCTTATCCCGGCCCAGAGTGACCAGACTGAATGTTCTTGCTGCATCGCCTGGACGTTGGCCACTACCACTAGATAATACATCCGTTAAGGTTGCATATTATTAAAATATTCCGTTTCTTCCTTGTAACCTTTAGTTAAACAATTATTGACTTCAGAAATTTCCGCATCAGTACCATGTGATTCTGATGTCTCCAGTGAACATCTTTTTTCAATGGTAATATCCCATGACGCCCTAAGGGAATCAATTAAATGTTTTTTCTCTGGGTTATCGTTCGCTTGATTTTGTTGGGCTTGCGTTAATAACGATATAGCATCCTTCTTCAATCTCTCGGACTTGGAGTTAATTTCCAATAATTGTTTATTTTCAGCATCATTAAAAGCGGCAAAAACATTTAATGAATAAAAAGTAAAAATGCCAATCAACAACACTTTAGTTTTCATAAAAAGAAATCCTTTGATTAAATCTTTCTTCTGGTACATTTTGCCAATTGCTTCGGGTAGATAAAACATTACCGAACGAGTTTAAATCCCCTGAATATGCATACCGTTGCATAAGAGATCTGGCATGGGGTGTATAATCACCTCTATAGCGGAGATCAATAAGCACTTCTTTTATTTTCTCTGGTATATCGTTCCATGCTTGCTCTGGTGTTACTTGAGGATTTGGGTGATAGACACGAATCGTATTTGGTTTCTGGCATATTCTTTTAACATCGTCCTCTAGCCTTTGATAACTAATCATAAACATATCATATTGCTGTTTTCTGGTTATCGTAGAGTTCCGTATATCTTCAGATGCTGAGTTAAACCTTGATTGGGCATCTAGCCCAGATAAACCCTGAGAACCGACAAGCCAAGATTTTAATAGTTCGGCAAAACCTATCTGAGTAAGGTCAGCATTTGCCGTAGTTTGTTGTCCAAGATCATACCCACGCCCAATTGTCACACCTGATACTCCGCCTGGCCAATGAATTTTACGACTAAACCATGGGCTAGTATTAATATCATTTCCCTCAGCATCGAAAGTAAGTTGCCCTTTCGGTACTTTTAACCATTTAAGAGCCATCTCATTTTCGTCCATCATTGAACTCAAAAACACCACCGGATGCATATGCCAGGGGTCGGGCCCCAGCACTACGCCCTTTTCGGATACTGCTTTCATCCATGTCATCTTATCCAGAAAGGCTTCCAGGTACGTTTTCCATAACGGTGCGTCCGTGGTTAACGTATCCAGGTATGTCTTCCAGAGCGGGTCATCCTTGCCGTTATACCATTCACTGGCATGCTTCGCTATCACACGGTACAGATGGTCGCGATACGACACATTATGAACCGCCTGAAGATACTCCTGCTCCGAGTAATGCCCGTCCTGGTTACTGTCTATCAATTCCAGCAGCCGTTTATAGTTATACTTGTTCAGCGCGTGAGTGGTGCGGGTTTCCTCCTCTGCTGCTTTATACAACTGCTCCAGAATACCCTTCACCACGTTATTTGGTTGTTTTATCCCATCAATCAGGTCAAAACTTTCCGAAGCCTTATTCAGCGTAACAAATCCGAGCTCACCAAGCGCATATTGCGATACTTTCTGAACACTGGCTGCGGCCAGCCAGCCACCTTCAGGTCGTATCTGATAGTATGCCGCATCCTGGTTACTGGACAGCGTGTTCCCCTCAGCATCAACGCCTGGTACTTTTGCCAGTGTCAGAATACCCGGCCCCTTTGTTTTTCGACCGCCTGCTGTTATTCCGGTATCGCTCTTGTCAAACAACGGTGCATCAGCTTTCCAGGTCAGATAAACCGGCGCATCCTCTCCCGCCTTTCCAGGATTGGTGATGAACTTTTCCATGTCATCCATGCTCAGGCACTCTATATGCACCTGGTAGCGCGAGCGTTTGCCATTTTCTTCCGGTAGCTGATAAAAACCCATATGCCCGAGACTGTCTCCGGCATTGACCGGTACAGGCGCTGAAGGTACATACACATCATCAAAAACGGGTTCACTACCGGATGCTGCCGGTGCAACCGACGTCAGACTGTCACCGTCTGATACTACCCATACCCGGTCGCCCTTTTTCAACTTATCCTTATCCCGGCCCAGAGTGACCAGACTGAATGTTCTTTCTGCATCACCGGAGTTCTTGCCGGGGCGGATGACCTGCTGTGCGGTATTACCGGGCTCGTATGAAAGCGGGAAATCGGCTACCAGACTGCCTGCATTTTTATATTGCAGAACATCGTCACTGCTCAGATAGTACGCCCAGTTTGTACGCGAAGTGCAGTTCACAACACCTTCTGACTCATTAGTGTAAGCCGGGGTACATTTTGCCCACCAGGACGGAACGGGCGCTGACGCCGCCGCTTTCAGAGAACCCCGGTCAGACACCGTCCAGACTTTCGTTCCTGCTGCAAGCGTTTCTCCTGCGGCATTTTTCGTCTCACTGGTAATGGTCACTTCAGTAAACTGACGCCCGTCGCTGCTGCGGGTCACTATGGCATCACTCAGCGTGACGGGCGTGTCTTTAGCCAGTTTTCCGGCTGCGCTCCCCGCCTGCAAATCTTCCGCGCTGGTGTAGTAACGCTGGACTCCTGCCACTTTTCTGTCTGACTGGCTTCCCTGCTGTTTATAAGCAACAAAGGGCGCCAGATTCATATACAGAGTGAAAAATGTCAGTCCACTTTCTTCTGTATCACCCGGCTGGATATAGTGTTTCACCAACACAAAGGATGTTGAAAGAAACAGTTTTTCACCGCGCCATTCAATCGCGGCCCCCTCATAATCCTTACAGACACGCCAGGCAACTATCTCACCATCAGCCATACAACGAATAAATTGCTCCCCTTTATAAGTTTCACGGCAATATTCTTTTTCGGGCTCACTATCTGTACTCAGGGCACACCAGGGAATGGTGGCATCAGTAATATGGATACCGCCATGCCACATTCCCTGGCTTCCCACCAGATATAGTCCCGACCTTTCGCGTTCAAGCTTCAATAATAGCTCTTCAGCAGAAGTAAACTCCTGACCTTTAGCCTCTGAAGGGACGGGAAAACTCTGTTTAGGTATAACTGCTGCCATAAAAAACCTCCGTGTTAATCACATGCCCGTTTTGCAGAACCTTTGGCAGAATCGTTTTCAGGCTGATTCTGTCGATATTGATCATCATTTTTCGATGAGTCCGAATTATCCGTTCCTGGCTCGTTATTACTGTCTGGATTCAAAGAGGTTAAAGGAAAATCGGGAGTGTCGTAGGGAAGACTCGCAGGAGTACCGGGAACCAGATACATTGCCACTTTCATTATCATCATCCCTTCTGAGCCATGCTCTATCCCGTTCTGGTTCAGCCTCAGATACGACCCGCCGCCGTTCAGCGTCAGCGTTTCCGGGGTGCTGATAATGATTTCATCTTCGCTGCTCGTCACGGTCAGCTGCTTTTCAGAAAACAGGGCCATCGTGTTGTGCTGAGCCTGAATTTCAATATCTCCCTGATTCGCAACCAGCTTCGCCCCTTCTTTATGCACAAACAGTCCGAGGGCTTTTTCTGCCGTCACGGACAGATTCTTCATAGCACCGATATCAAGATGCTGACCGGTATTGATCATGGTGTTGCGGGTGCTGCTGAGCTGAAGGTGTTCACCTGAGGTCAGTGCCACCCCCTGTGGAGCGCTACCCAGCAGGACCGCAGACTGGAGGTCTTTGATTTTGTCGGTCACAAAACTAATCTGGGTATTGATGTCAGAGACCAGGGCTCCGGCGGCTTCAGCGGCACTGTTCAGCGCCTGCATCTGGCTGTTGGCCTGGTTAATCTGGTTAATCGCAGGTGCCATTTCCAGCACTGGCCCCTGGGCTTTGGCCTGGGCATCCGCCGTCAGGAACAGCCCTTTTGCAGCACGTACAGCGCCATGCTCATCCGTTCGAAGTTCAAAACCGGCACCGCGCTTTTCACGCTGACTGTTGACCAGGTGTCCCATGTTCAGCTGCGTTTTGCCATATTCCGTTGCGAGCTTGATATGCTCTTCCTGGCGCTTATCCTCCATCCGCAACTTATTGTTCGCCGGCGTGCGCCACACGTTCCGCGTATGATTATCACTGGTGACATGGTCCGGGTGTTCTGAATCATGCAGGGCATAAGCGATGTAGGGACGATCCGGGTCTCCGCCGTCAAAAACAACGGCCACTTCCGTTCCGTCGATAAGCGGTGAGTGGAATCCGTACGTATCACCGGCATAAGGCTTAGCCAGCCGCAGCCACAGATACGCATAGCCCTGCTCAGCACTGTTGCGGTCAAAGTCCAGTTTTACCCGGTATCGCCCGTCCGGATCGAGCCAGGAATAGGTGTCACCTTTCTGTGTGCTTTCCACCCGGGCAGGCAACGAGCCGGATATCACCGGACGACTGAGCAGTGCCGGACGCCAGCAGACAGTTTCGCTGTAGGGGATACCCTCAAACCTCAGCGTAAAGCTACTTTTGCGTGAACCGCGAGTGCGCACCGTGGTGATGACGATGCCTTCCTTGACGGCATCGGGTAACGTGCCGTCCGTTTCCAGTACCTGACCCGGGGCCAGAAGCGGACTGGAAGAATGCCCGCTGACGCGATATTGCGCGTTCAGAATGCGTTCGTGACGTAGACGAGCGAAGTATGTCCCGGTCTCTGTACTTTCAGTATCACCTGCTGACAGGAAGGGTTCCGCGTAATGGTATGTTTCCCCGGTGGTGATCCCTTCCTTGCTGAAAATACTTTCGGCGCTGTCCTGAGGCGTCAGCGCTTCGCGGTAGTTGTAGTCACGGGTGACCACACTCCCGCTCACCACATTGTATGCGGTCTGAACACCCCAGATGCTCTCCTGGCCACTGTCACTCATCCCGGCCTGGCTGCGCAATGGCAGCGTGACGCCAAATTCATACTGCTGCTGGCTGTCCTGAAAAATCACCACATCCTGCTCAAGACGGCTGTCCATTTCATAACGCCAGTAAATACCGACTTCAGCCAGCAGGCGCTGAATAAATTCAAGGTCAGTTTCCCGCCACTGGGTGATGAGCTCCCGGGCCGGGTACTCCCTTGAGAGCCGGAACGCAAAGTCAGGACCTTCCAGGCCGTGTTTACGCAGTACCTGTTCAACCACTTCCGTGACCGACTGGTTGAGGAAAATCTGACTGCCCTTTGTAAAACCCAAAAGCGCGATGCGGGGAACGATCTTCAGTGCGTAACGGGTCTCGTCATTTGACGTGGAAATCCGGCGAAATGACTCCACCACCCCATAAACCGTCCGGACCGGCAGCGCCGGTGCCCCGTCAAACATCGGGGTCTGGAAGGTAAATGACGCCGGTTTCAGCAGTAACGTGTCGCAGGCAATATCCGCAGAAGAACAGGTGACTGTCACATCATACCGCCATGGCTGGCTAAGTGACTCAACCGCATTGTAACGCAGAACATCCAGGAAATCGCCGCATCCATGCACATCAACCCGGTAACGTGACAGGCCCAGCAGCTGCTGTACCGCATCGGTTGCCTGGTTGATCAGGGAACTGTTCATGGGGCTTCTCCTTCTGCTTGTTCGTCAAATGCCTGCACAATCCCCTCCTCCTCATCCCAGCCCAATGTAAGATGCTGCGGCTTCTGCCCCGCCGCCATATGGCTCAGCAGTTGCTGGCTCAGGACCGGCAGAATCTGCTGGTTCAGCAGGCTGTCAACATTGCGAGCCCCGGTGTCCGGCAGCAGGCAGGCGGCGGTCAGCGCGTCGTACAGGCTTTCGTGGATATCGGTCTTCATACCGTAATGCCGTGCCAGGCGCTGACTTACCTGGCCGAGCTTCATGCCGACAATCGTGCGCATCGCTTCCTGTGCCAGCGGACGGTAAATCACCGTCTGGAAGCGCGCCAGCAGCGCGGGCTGGAAGTGGTCACGCAGCATCGGGCGGAGCAGTTCGTGCAGGTCGCCTTCGGTGGCGTCCGGATTTTCATCCAGCATCTGCATGATGAGGTCGCTGCCAAGGTTCGAGGTCATCAGTATCACCGTGTTACGGAAGTCAATTTCCCGCCCCTCGCCGTCGCGCATGAAGCCCCGGTCAAACACCTGATAAAACAGGTTCATCACGTCCCGGTGCGCCTTTTCCACTTCATCCAGCAGCACCACGCTGTACGGGCGCTTGCGGACGGCTTCGGTCAGAATGCCGCCCTGACCGTAACCCACGTAGCCCGGCGGTGAGCCCTTGAGCTGCGATACGGTGTGTGGCTCCTGGTATTCCGAGAGGTTGATGGTGATAAGGGACTTCTCGCCGCCGAACAGTTCATCGGCCAGCGCCAGGGCGGTTTCGGTCTTGCCGGTGCCGCTCGGGCCCACAAGCAGGAACACGCCCTGCGGGCCGTTCTCCGGCGCCAGACCGGTTTTGCTGGCGCGCAGGCGCTGCGCAATGGCGTTCAGCGCGCTGTCCTGACCGACAACGCGTTTCGCCAGGCTGTGCTCAAGGCTCAGCAGTTCCGTCTGCTCGTCCTTCATCAGGGAAGAGAGCGGTACGCCCGTCCAGTCGGCGATAACGGTGGCGACGGTACGCGCATCCACATCCAGCCCCAGCAGCGGGGTATTCTGCTGCACGGCAGTAAGCTGCATCTGAAGGTCCGCAATTTCCCCCTGACGCGAGATATCCGTGCGGCAGGCAAGCAGTTCTTCCGTGAGTTTCAGCTCCTGGCCGTACCGGGTTTCCCGTTCGTCGAGCTGCAAAATGATGCCGACTTCTTCCTCTCCGATGGCGGCCAGACGTTCGCCATGGGCGGTATTGCCCACCGCGATATCCTCCAGCAGCGCCTGCTTCTCCATGGCAAGTGCCGTGAGCTGCGCCTTCATCCTGGTCAGTGGCTCCGGCACCGTATCGAGGCTCATGCGGACACGGGCCGAAGCGGTGTCCAGAAGGTCAACCGCCTTGTCCGGCAGCTGGCGTCCGGTCAGATAGCGTCTGGAGAGCGTGACGGCCGCCCTGACCGCCTCATCGGTAATATGCACACCGTGGTGCTGCGCGTAACGTGGCTTGAGTCCCCGCAGCATCAGGCACGCGGTGTCGTCGTCCGGCTCGTCAACTTTAACCATCTGGAAACGACGCTCCAGCGCGGCGTCGCGCTCAAAGTACTGTTTGTACTCGCTCCAGGTGGTGGCGGCGATGGTTCTGAGCTCACCGCGGGCGAGCGCCGGTTTCAGCAGGTTGGCCGCATCGGCGCCGCCCGCCTGGTTGCCGGCGCCGATAATGGTGTGCGCCTCGTCAATGAAGAGCAGAACCGGTAGGGGTGACTGCTGCACCGCGTCGATGATGTTTTTCAGGCGCTGTTCAAACTCACCCTTCACGCCTGCACCCGCCTGTAACAGGCCGAGGTCAAGGGTGCGCACGGAGACCGGCTTCAGCACGTCCGGCACATTCCCTTCGGCGATGCGCAGCGCCAGTCCTTCAACCAGGGCGGTCTTGCCGACTCCCGGTTCGCCGACCAGAATCGGGTTGTTCTTGCGGCGCCGGGAAAGAATGTCCACCATCTGGCGGATTTCATTGTCGCGGCCATAGACCGGGTCGATTCTGCCCTCACGGGCGCGGGCGGTGACGTCGAGGGTGAACCTGTCCAGCGCATTCTGCCACGCCGGGTTCAGCTCTCCTTTTATATCCGCATTCACCGGACGGCCGACAAACTCCACCTCATCGCCCTGCGTAAGCTCCGCTTCCTGCTGCACCTCCGGGCGTTCATCCGACTGCGCATCCAGAAGCCCCCGCAGGCGCTCAAGCTGGCTCTGCGCCAGCGTCAGCAGCGGCCACAGGCCGTCGCAGCGCACCAGTTTCGGTTTGTCCACCAGGGCCATCAGGAGGTGAATGCTGCGGATGTGCTCTTCCCCCGACAGCGAGGCGTGCAGCCAGGCCTCCTGCATCAGAGCCCGGACACTGTCCGACAGCTGCGGACGGCTGCGCACCGAACGTGGCAGGCTGTCCAGAAAACCCAGCATATCCTGCCATATCGTATCCATATCCCATTCGTAGCGCCGCGCCAGCACCGTCAGGTCGCCCTCACCCTGCTCCAGCAGCTTCAGCAACCAGTGCTCGGGCAGGATTTCCGCATGGGCGCGGGTCTGGCACAGGGACGCGGCCCCTTCCATCGCGCGGGCACAGTAAGGGTTAAGACGGCGTAACAGGATGGCGGGATTTTCCATGAGACTCTCTCTTTATCAGTTCCGGACACGCTACCGCCCGTCGCTGTTCCCTGTTATTCAGGAACCCAAAGCGCATCAGGTCGGGCAGGCAGATTGTGTTTTTCTTTGCTGAACGCCCGTCAGCGCAGGCGCTCAGCAAAAAAGCAGACGGCCGACCGTCTGCTCAGGGCACTTACGCGGTGGCGCGTTCGTTCCAGGAATCGGAATGAATGATGTTGCCGTCCTTGTAGGTCCAGGTGATTTTTTCGTAGCGCAGTTCAATCTGCTCGAGGTGGTTGTGCTTCTCGAACGCCGGGTCCTTGATGTCGTGCATCTTCGGATTCACTTTCACCAGCTTCACGTTCTCAAGCTTCGTGTTGAAATACTCCACTTCCTGGCCCGCGTCATTGATTCTGTACCACTTAAATTCCGCAGACTTCAGGGTCTGGCCGGTGGTCACCGCCTTGTACAGGTACGGGCTGGACGAATCGATTTCCTTGGTGAACAGGAACGGGGTGTGGATACGGGTACCGGTCAGCTTGCCGGTATTGTTATCGGTCGGGATGTACAGGTTGTGCTCCTGGGCCACCACTTCGATACTGCCTTCACGGTCTTTCACGTCCACGGAACCTTTGATGTCCGCGCCACCGTCGTCCTTCAGCCACAGATAGACTGGAATTGCCATGTTAATTACTCCGTTACATTGTTATCAGCGCCATCATCCTGCGATGACGCATGGGTCGTGCCCGGCGCCTGACAGGCATTCGCCTGCGGCACCAGACTGATTTCGACACGGCGGTTCAGCGCCCGGCCTTCAGCCGTGTCGTTGGTGGCGACAGGACGGCTTTCGCCATAGCCCTGCACCGCAAAACAGCTCTCCGGCACATCGCCGGTGTCCCGCATCCAGTCGCGCACCGACTCCGCACGCTTCAGGGACAGCACCTGGTTGGACTGGTCATCTCCGGTGCTGTCGGTATGGCCCGCGACCACAATCAGCCAGCCGGGCTTCGCCTTGATCCCCACCAGTGAGTTCACCAGCAGCTTTGTTGAGGCGGGTTTAAGCGCCCACTTTCCGGTATCGAACAGCGACATGCTGTCGAGGCGGATGATTTTCGGTACCGGTTCCATGGCGGGAGCCGGTGGCGGCACATACGTGTCAATCGCCTTCTGTAACGCCAGCCACAGACGCTGACCAGGGTAATAGCCCAGTGCATACCTGAGCGGTTCCCCCTGCCGCTGCCAGCGCTCCAGCAGAAGGGCGTCCTGTTTCAGTGCGGCAAGTGACTGCGCCTTAGGCTCATAATGGTTCATGGGGATGGCATACCAGCGCTGCAGATTCATTCCCACCTGGCGGATCAGCGCCGCGTTATTCATGGCAGAAAAACCAAGGGCAGCAAGAACGCAGGCCAGGACCCACACAATGAGACGGCGGGTGCGCTTCCCGCCCTGAACAGGTGCACAGTAAGGCTTGAGCAACGGTAGTACCGCATCAGGAAAACGACCGGATGCCTCCGCCATTTCGTCTGTCTGCGGCAGAAGCAGGTGTGTCAGGCGACAAAGCCAGAGTGCCCATAAAGACGTATTGCTGGCTGAAGCGCCGCCGCTTTTCAGAGCCACAGCAAACGGGTGGACCGGCGGAAATAACCGATCCTCTTTCGCCAGTTCATCCATAAGAAGGGTGCGCATAAAAGCAAAGCCTTCCCGCAGTACAGGCATCAGCGCCAGACGATTTGCCTGTTGCCAGTCGTCCGTAGCCTGTGGCGTCTCATCAACAGGGTAAACAACCGGTTTGTCACCATAGACAATAACCCACGGGGTTTCAGGGCCGGAAAACTCACCGCTCAGGATCACCGGCGGTGTGAATCCGGCGATCAGGCTCAGCTGTTTCATCTGCTGGCGCAACGCTTTCAGGGTCGCGCGCAGCACCGCTTCATCCTGGTGCCCGTCGGGGTGGGAAGCATACATAACGGCGATCTGTCCGGCCTGGCGCGGCTGCCGCTCCTGAATATCGCGCACGATATCAGTGAGCCAGCTGACGTCATTCACCCGCAGCCACCAGCCCTGCGCTGTTTTACGCAGAGCATGCTCCCCGAACAGGGCATCCAGTCTGTCTCCGCAGACAAGAACAACCGGACCCGCATCAGCAAGTACCGGCAGATCAAAACCAGACCCGCCATTGCCCTGAGCCTGGCTGAAACGGCTTTTTTGCCGGATCTGCCAGACGGCCAGCGCAACAATGCACAGCGTCATCACGCCTTTAAACAGCGTGCCTGCCGGAATGAAGCCCCACAGAAGCCATAAAAGCGTCGCGGCACCCGCCAGTACGTGGAATATCAGTGAAACCATGACCGATTTACGCATTACTGGGGCAACTCCGGTAACTGCGCGAACAGCAGAGCCTGGAGCCAGAGATGACCGCCCCACCATACGGCACCGGTAATTACCCCCGCCGCCGCGATCCAGAACCAGACAGAGCGCAGCAGGCTGTAACGCTGTTTTCCGGTCCTGCGAACCACCAGGGAAAGGCCAGCATCAAGTGGCGGAACCCGCTCAGCAAGCGCTTTCATTGCCTCTTCACGCTGGGTCTGGCTGACAGACCCCATGCTGTACAACCCCTGGAATCCCAGCGCGAGCACTCGGTGATAGCAGGTCAGAACGGCCATGTTTGGCGCTGGCTGGCGCAATACTTCCGCAATACGATCCCACAGGGCTTCACCGGCGTGCAGCGACCCGAAATAGCGCGCCTGTAGCGGCGCTTTTCGCCAGGCCACCTGGCCCGCATCAGCATCTGCCCCGTCATGCAGTTTTCTGCTCATCACCACTTCGTCAAGCAGCGCACACTGTGCATAAGAGATATGATCGATGCTGCTTTCATCATATCCTGCACGATCCAGCGCCTCGCGCACGCTTTCCACATGTTTGCAGCAGGTGTCGTACAGCACATTCCCGTCAGGCGTTGTTGCCCCCTGCTTAAGCAGGGCGACGGTGAGCCAAGTCTCCGCCATCAGGGCATCGATATCGGTTTCTTTTCTCATGATCGCAGTACCGCAAACAGTTCAAGTTCAAGCTGTCCCAGCAGGGCAGGCACATAGAACATACAGATCCCCTGCTCCAGCATGTCCCGTGCCGCAGCACTTTCCATGTCCAGCGCGAAGTACTGGTTCTCCATCCGCACCGGTAACGCAGCAGGCACGCGATTCACGGCAATGAGTGGGATCCCCTGCAGCGCAACGGTGGAAATCGCATTCACATCATCCGGGGAACCCGCCTTGCATAATGCCGGGAATTTCTCCGCCACCTGCCAGGCCGGAACGTCAGACCGGACAGAGAGCCAGAGATCGGCTTCTTCACGCAGCCGGATGTCGTGCAGCGAGGCTTTCCAGGTCTGGGCGTCAGGACGGGACATCTCCAGCGCTATCACACGGGACGGCAGGCTGGCTTCCAGTAAACCGGCGATCAGTTCAAACAGCGGCGGAAACGTCATTTCAGGCCGGGCGTGGTCATAGCCAGGGATTGCGTCCAGATCGCTGTCCAGAGAAAACGTCAGCATACTGCCCGCAAGCCGCGCAAGCTCCGCCCACACCTGTTCCGGATGGCGAGCCGGAAAACGTTCAAACTCCACCAGCACCCTGGCATGAGAGTTAAGCGCATTGAGAAGCCAAAAAAGAGAAACATCCGCCACAGCAAAATCCGCCAGGCGCTCATTACTTTCCCGACGCATGGACATCAACCGTTGGCGGCGGGAGCGAAGCTGGCGGTTCAGTAACACCAGCCTTTCCCGCATCGTCGGGCTGGCAGAAAACAGGGCCATAGGCGGAATGAATGCCGGATCATGACGCCAGCTCCCCTGCCCGTCCCGGATCAGCCGTGCAACCGGACAGCACTGCCACGACGCGTTATCCTCATGCTCAAAACGGATCGCCAGATTAAAGCGGGCAACGGCGACAGATTCCTCTTCGCTGCCAAACGCATCCTGAACATGAACCCACTCTTCACGGTAACGGAGCGGCCGATCGGCCACTGCCGTTTCCTGGAGCACGTTATTTAACCCGGACTGCATCAACGGCAGGGCAATCACCACCGTAACCGCGTCTGAATGCTGCGATAAATCCAGCTCGCGCGGCTCCGGAGGCAGATCGCTGACTGACGTATCCACCAGCGTGCCATCCGGCAGCCAGACCCGCAGTTGTGTAATCTGAATCAGACCCGTACCCAGCAGCCTTTCATCAAATTCCACCTGCTCAACGCCCCACGCAAACGGCGAGGAGAGCGCTGCCACGCCTGTGCTGCGAAACGTTTCCCATTCGGACTGTTGCTGGAACTGTTGAGGGGACAGCAACGCCCCCTCGTTCCACAGCGGACGATAAATTTTCATCCCTGCTACCGCCTTACGCTTTCGCTTTCGGCATCTGGCTCACCAGAGACAGATTCACATCCATGCCTTCCACCTGGAAGTGCGGCACCGCAAACAGCTTCACGCGGAAGAAGCCCGGGTTGTCTTCGATATCTTCCACCACCACCTTCGCGTCACGCAGCGGATGAGATGCCTGCAACTCATCGCCCGGATCGGTCATTTCCGTCACCAGACTACGCACCCAGGTATTCAGCTCCAGCTCCAGCAGGCGGCGGTCCTTGGTGGTGCCGATGTTCTCGCGCTGGATGAGCTTCAGATAGTGCGCAATACGCGACAGCAGGAAGATGTACGGCAGACGGGCGTTGATGCGGCTGTTGGCCGTGGCATCTGCGGTGTCGTACAGCGCCGGTTTCTGCGCGGAGTTCGCCGAGAAGAAGCAGGCATAGTCGCGGTTTTTGTAATACGAGAGCGGAATAAAGCCGAGGTTGGCAAACTCAAACTCGCGGGTCTCCGGGATCATCACCTCAGACGGGATTTTCACCTGGTTGCCGGTACCCAAATCGTACAGATGAATAGGCAGATCTTTCACCGCCCCGCCCGCCTGCGGGCCACGGATTTGCACGCACCAGCCGTTATTGATGAAGCTCTTCACCATGTTTGACGCGAAGGAGAACGACGCGCTGGTCCACAGGTATTTCTCGTGATCCGGGCCTTTCACCTGCTCAACGTAGTTAAAGCTGCGCACCGGTACGGTGTCCGGGCCATACGGCAGACGCCCCAGCACGCGCGGCATCACGAGGCCGATGTAGCGGGCGTCGTCAGTATCGCGGAAGGATTTCCACTTGATGTATTCAGCGCGGTCGAAGTAGTTGCCGATATCCTTAATCGCAGCAACCTCTTCCATAGAGACTTTCAGGAAGAATTTCGGCCCGACAGAGCCAATAAACGGCATATGTGCGGCGGCAGACACTTTCGAGATGTTGCGCAGCAGCGCCACATCCTGCGGACTGGCGTCAAATTCATAGGATGAAATCACTGAGCCAATCGGCTCGCCGCCCGGGGTGTCGTATTCGGCGGTATAGGTGTGCCAGTAGAGGCCGCTCTGGATCAGTTCCGGTGCATCCTCAAAATCCTGGCGCAGGTCGTCCTTGGAGACGTCCAGAATTTCGGTTTTCACATTCTGGCGGTAGTCGGTGTTGTCCACCAGCTGCTTCAGGCCGCGCCACAGGGACTCCACCTTCTGGAACGCCTGGTGATGCATTACGGCATCCAGCTGACGGCTGATCTGGAAATCCAGTTCGGCGATATGGTGGTCAATCAGCGTTTTGTCGAGCTTCTCCACGGGCTGACCGGATTTACGGATGCAGTCCATAAACACCTGCATCGCCGCCGTCAGGCGTTCACCCGCCGGCGCGTCAGAAAGCGCGGCATCATCCAGAAACGCATTGATATCACCCAGGCTCGAGGCCGGAGTCAGGTTGATTTTTTCAAACAGGGAGGCGTAAACGCCCTCTTTTTCCAGTACGATGGTCTGCCCCTGCGCGGAGGCGGTTTCACTATTCACAGACATCAGCATATTCCCGGTTAATCCATTAAATTACACATGCCGCTTATTTCGGGGCCAGTGCACTCATTTCGTCGCGTAATTCCTGAGACAGCGCCGGGTCCTTAAGAATTTTCTCGAGTTCTTTTCTGAAAGTGGCGTTATCAAGAAGATTGGATTTGAGGTCGCGTAATAAATTACGCATGGCCAGCATGGCGCGGAGCTGGGGGATCTGGCGGGCAACCTGTTCAGGTTCGAAATCCTTAATATCGGAGAAATTCAGTTTTATACTTTCCTCCGAACCATCGACAGCCATGGTGTTAGGCACCGTCAGATTAACCTCCGGGTTAAATTCCGAAAGTACGCTATTAAAGTTATTTTTGTTGACGTTGATTTTCTTCCTTTCGGACAATGGACGATTCTCTTTTCCATTACTGAAATCACCGACAGTGAGAAGTTTAAGCGGCAGTTCGACTTTCTTCTGCGCGCCGCCTGTATGCAGCGCCAGTTTTAAATTTATGCGTGCCTTGGGCACCTCATTCTGAAATGAATCGGCCATAGCAGTCCCTTTCTTTGCAAGAAATACGAGTTAAGTGAGTGACGGGTCTTTACAAAACCATATTAGAGCAAAAGCCCATTCATGATCAACTTTTCAGATCAAAGATCTGTATATGGATTTTTCTTAAGAATTTTCCACTAATCAGTAGTATTTATAAATTCCAGATATAAGTGGCACGCAGAAAGTATTAACCATTTATTCACAATAGATTAGCAGGAACGTCTGCCTTGATAGAGAATATTGAATTCATTGCCACCTGTCGTTGAATAATTGATTTATATCAATGCTGATTTAAGCATCAGCTGCAAAATCGCAGAGACATATCATCTTATTCAATAAACCTCCTGAATATGGAAAAATCCTAAATCGGACAAAAGTCAGGTTTTAAATAGCAGGAATTAAGCTATTACATGGAGGATGTATAAATGCTTGCACGCTTTTCAATAAACTGGAAAAGAGATGTCGTTCGAAGCATTCATCAAAAGAATAAATGATTTTTTATGAAAGGAATTTTGATAATAACTAGCCTGTAGGTACCATGAACCGTGAGTTCAGGCGCTTAAGCGATGTACGGCTATTTGCCAAAACCACTTAAGCGCCTTTCCTGTTTTTTTAATGCTTTTCAATATACATTGTACGACTGTACGCAACATCCTCTGGGTTATTTATCGGATACCCTTTAACCCAGGGCTTAATGAGGCGGCCATTGGTGTATTGATAAATAGGGGCTATCGGCGCTTTCTCGGCGAGGATCTTCTCGGCCATGTTGTAGTCTGCATTACGCGCTTTTTCAGTGGTTTCGAGCGTCGCCTGATGAATAATCTTATCGTAAGCAGGGTCGTTGAACCGTGAGATGTTGCCGGTGTGAGAGGACGTCAGCAGCGACAGGAATGTCGACGGCTCATTATAATCCCCTACCCACGACGCACGGATCACGTCGAAATTCCCGGTATTGCGGCTGTCGATGTAGGTCTTCCATTCCTGATTCTGCAACTTAACGTCAACACCCAGATTTTTCTTCCACATAGATGCGACGGCAATGGCGATTTTCTGGTGGTTTTCAGACGTGTTGTACAGCAGCGTTAATTTCAGCGGGCGCTGGGGACCATAGCCTGCCGCCTGTAATAACGTTTTCGCCTGAGCATTTAGCTCCTGCTGCGACATCTGCTCAAATGGCGAGATTTCCGGTGTAAAACCGGCAGTGACATCGGGAGTGAAATGCCAGGCCGGTTTCTCACCGGTTCCCAGGACTTTTTCAGCCATAATACGTCTGTCGATAGTCATGCTGAGCGCCAGACGTACGCGGGCATCCGCAGTTGGGCCTTTTTGTGTGTTAAACGCGTAGTAATAGGTCCCAAGCTGTGGCGGTGTATAAACCTGTCCCGGAATATCTTTAAGCAGCTTCTGGTACATGTTTTTCGGAAACGATTCTGTAATATCGATATCGCCCGCCAGATAGCGTTTGGTCGCTGAGGACTCCTGGTTGATTGGCACAAAGGTGACTTTTTTAAGCACCGTGTTGGCGTTATCCCAGTAGTGAGTATTCGGCTCAACCACCAGTTTTTCATTCACCACGCGATCTTTCAGCACATACGCACCGTTGCCGATGAGCGCGCCAGGGCGCGTCCATTCTTTACCGCTTTCCACGTTTGCCTTTTGAACAGGATAGAACGCAAAGCTAGCCGTGAGGTTGCTGAACCATGGCAGCGGTTTATCCAGCTGCACGCGCAGCGTTTTAGCATCGACTGCCGTCACGCCGAGCGTTTCCGGTGCAGCTTTACCATCGATAATGGCCTGCGCATTATTAATACCCGCCAGCGCTGCAAACCAGGCGAAAGGTGACGTAGTTTTAGGATCAACCAGACGACGCCAGCTGTAGACAAAATCTTGTGCCGTCACAGGGGTACCGTCAGACCACTTCGCGTTATCCCGCAACGTAAACGTCCAGACACGGTTATCGTTGCTCTGCCAGCGCGTCGCCACGCCGGGAACCAGCTCCCCTTTTTCGTTCTGATTCACCAGCCCTTCATAAAGGTCGCGGATCACCTGTATCTCGGGTAAACCCACCGCTTTTGCCGGATCGAGCGAGGCGGGTTCATCTTTAATGTGTCGAACCAGCTCCTGCTTTTGCGCCAGCTCCGTTCCCCTGGGAACCTCCGCGGCATATGAAAGTGAAGAAAACCCGCACAGCCACAGCGCAGTACAAAGAAGCGAAACAGGATGCTTCATACGATCCCCTTAATGATGTCAGGTAACAGGCAGATGCGTAATTATTTGTTTCGAAACGGAGAAATGCAAATGCTTCCTCAGGAAAGTTGATGTCAGGCAATTTTACACACAGACGGAAACTATTTGATTAAGCGCGGGTTTTGCACAACACTGCCAGAAGCGACTTCATCATCAGGGTTTATTATGGCAACCACCCGACCAAGAACGGAACGCGGCGCCTTCCCGCCCGGGACTGAACATTATGGCCGCTCATTTTTAGGCGCCCCACTGATCTGGTTTCCGGCTCCCGAGCCCGATCGCACAAGCGGCTTAATCATTGCGGGCACACATGGCGATGAAAACTCGTCCATCGTGACGCTTTCGTGCGCGCTACGTACGCTGGCCCCCGATTTACGACGACATCATGTGATTTTGACCGTCAACCCGGACGGATGCCAGCTTGGATTACGGGCGAATGCACGAGGCGTTGACCTTAACAGGAACTTTCCGGCAGCAAACTGGCGTGCCGGTGAAACGGTGTATCGCTGGAACAGTTCGGCGCAGGAACGAGATGTGGTCCTGCTTACGGGAGAAAAACCGGGTTCCGAGCCCGAAACCCAGGCGCTGTGTCAGCTTATTCATAAGATCCACCCGGCCTGGGTTGTCTCTTTCCACGATCCCCTCGCCTGTATTGAAGATCCTCGTCATACAGCGCTCGGGCAGTGGCTGGCGGATGCGTTTGCTCTACCTCTGGTAACCAGCGTCGGGTATGAAACGCCCGGGTCGTTTGGCAGCTGGTGCGCGGACCTCAGTCTTCACTGTATCACCGCAGAGTTTCCGCCTATTTCCTCGGATGAAGCGAGTGAAAAATACCTCAGAGCGATGACAGATCTTCTGCGCTGGCAGCCTCAAAGATGAAGTACGCCGGAGGTAAAACTCAGGGCGGGTGAAACGTCAACCGCCAGCCAGGTTGGGCCATCCAGATCGGCAAAACGCACGCTGTTCACCAGCGGGAGTGCAGCACCGATCGCTCTGGACGTGCACAACATACAGCCCAGCATCAGGGAAAAGCCTTGCGCCTGGGCATCTTGTGCCAGTGCCAGGGCCTCGGTTAACCCACCCGTTTTATCCAGCTTGATGTTCACCATCTCGTAGCGGCCCTTGAGGGCTGACAGGCTCTCACGGGTATGACAGCTTTCGTCTGCACAGACGGGAAGCGGATGAATAAAATTCGCCAGCGCGGCATCGTCTTCTGCCGGGAGGGGCTGCTCCAGCATGGCAATGCCCAGATCGGCAAGCAGCTGACAACGGGCTGCCAGCCCTTCGCTGTGCCATGATTCGTTTGCATCGACGATAAGGGTGGCATCAGGTACCGCCGCACGAATGGCGACCATGCGTTCGCTAATCAGACGATCGTCGAGCTTCACCTTTAATAAGGTTGCACCGGTTGCATATAGCGCCTGGGCGCTGGCCGCCATTTGCTCTGGTTCACCGATGACCACCGTTTGCGCGGTGACGATCGATTGCGGCAGCGTAACGTCCAGCAGCGAAGGTAGCGGTTTTTGTTGTTTCGCCGCTTCCAGACTCCAGAGTGTGCAGTCAATCGCGTTACGTGCCGCGCCGGCCGGCAACCTCTGCTGAAGAGCCTCACGCGTCAGGCCCGCCTGCAACTCGGGCACCACCGTCATAATTTGCGCCATGACTGACGCCAGGCTTTCTCCGTAGCGAGGATAAGGGGTACATTCCCCGACGCCTTTTACGCCGTCCTCTTCACATTCAACCACGACCACACAGGCCTCATTACGGCTGCCACGCGAGATCACAAACGGGGTGTGCAATGGCCAGGCTTCTTCATAGACCTTAACGCTTCTCATCACTGACTCCTTGCAGGCCGGAAAGGCAGAAAATTGGTTTGCCGTGCTAACTGCGGATGACATACACTAGCCACGACGTTAACTATTTGTAAACAGGAAGATATCTATGTCACAACTCGTTCATTTCCAGGGCAACCCGGTTGCTGTTGCAGGTTCCATCCCACAGTCTGGCAGCAAAGCACAGCCTTTTACTCTGGTGGCTAAAGATCTGTCTGACGTCACGCTGAGCCAGTTTGCTGGCAAACGTAAAGTCCTGAACATTTTCCCAAGCATCGATACTGGCGTTTGTGCTGCATCAGTGCGTAAATTCAACCAGCTGGCGACCGAAATGGACAACACCGTGGTGCTGTGCATTTCTGCTGACCTGCCGTTTGCCCAGTCTCGTTTCTGCGGCGCTGAAGGCCTGAGCAACGTCATCACCCTTTCCACTCTGCGTAGCCCCGATTTCCTGGAAAAATACGGTGTTGCCATTTCCGAAGGCGCGCTGAAAGGTCTGGCTGCTCGTGCGGTGCTGGTGATCGACGAAAACGACAACGTTGTTTTCAGTGAGCTGGTTAACGAAATCACTACCGAACCGGATTACACCGCTGCACTTGAGGCACTTAAAGCCTAAACGTAAAAAAGCCTCTGCAAAGAGGCTTTTTTATTTATTCGTCACCCTTCTTCTGATTTAACCCATACTCGCGCAGCTTATTCGCAATCGCGGTATGTGACACCCCAAGACGTTTAGCCAGCTTGCGCGTGCTCGGATAGCTGCGATAAAGCTGCGTTAACACCGAACGCTCGAAACGGCTGGTGATGTCATCCAGCGAGCCTTCCATTGCCTCTTCGCCTACCGAGACCGTCCCGGCATCGTAATCCGGCAACAGAATATCCTGAGGACGCAGTTCATACCCTTCAAGCTGAGTTAATGCGCGATAGACCGCATTTTTTAGCTGACGAATATTGCCCGGCCAGCCGTAACGCGTCAGCACGGTACCCAGGTCGGCAGAGAGCTTCGGACGCGGCACGCCCTGCTCGTCGGCAAAACGGGCGACGAAGAGTTCCGTCAACGGCATGATGTCCTGCGGGCAATCGCGCAGCGGCGGAATATTAAGCGTCAGAACGTTGAGACGATAGTAGAGATCTTCGCGGAATACCCCTTTCTGCACCAGCTCCACCAGGTTTTTCTGGGTGGCACAGATGACGCGTACATCCACGTGCACTTCATGATCTTCCCCCACGCGGCGGAACGTGCCGTCATTGAGAAAACGCAGCAGTTTCGCCTGCATGCGTGGCGACATTTCACCAATCTCGTCCAGCAACACCGAGCCGCCATTCGCCTGTTCAAAGAAGCCTTTTTTGCCTTCCGGCGCATGCCCGAACAGTTCACTTTCCACCGCATCTTCAGGAATAGACGCGCAGTTCAGCGCCAGATACGGTTTTGCCGCACGCGGGCTGGCCATGTGCACAGCATGCGCCAGCAGATCTTTCCCCGTACCGGTATCCCCGGTAATCAGCAGCGGTGCCGTAAGATTTGCCAGCTTGCGCGCCTGGTCGAGCACGTGACGCATCTTCGGGCTCACCGCAATAATCTGGCTGAATGCGCCTACGTCCTGGCTGGAAAGGTTCTGTAACTGGCGTCCCATGCGCACCGTAGAGCGCAGCATGATTACCGCGCCGGTGAGCACCCGCGCGGCATTTTCCCCTTTCAGGTAGACCGGCGTGATCTCCATCAGGAAATTCTGTCCATTGATGACGACGTGCTCGCTATGGGTATTTTGCGGGTTGCTGTCCAGCCAGCGCTGGAAATTAAAACCTGGGATCAATTGCGTGGCGTGATGACCGATTAGCTTTTCCTGAGTCTGCGCAAACAGCTGGCAACTGGCCTGGTTAACGCGCTCGACTTTGTTTTTCAGATCGAGAGAGAGAAACGGCTCCGGCATTGCTTCCAGCAGTGCGCTCAGCGCAAGGTGTTCCCGCTCGGATGGCATCCAGGGGATGGTGCGTACATCCGTAACGCCAGCGATACGGCGGATTTCGGCCATCAGGCTACTGAAGGTATTAAATTCAATTTCGGCAAAATTGAGGTAAATTCGCCCGACAGGGTCGATCTCTATGCCACGTAAATCAATGCTACGTAAAACAAGAAGATCGAGTAACTCGCGGGTCAGACCGAGACGGTCCTCACAAAAGACTTCCAGACGCATGGGAAATTCACCGTTTAAGCCAATAACAGTAAAATGATATGTCAGATCACGGTATTCGGGAAGGTGGCTGTCAACAAATATTGACAGCCCGCACGATTAGTAAACGAAACCTCACTGAGCAGGTTTTTTATTGAGCGTCTCTTTAAGCTGACCAATCAATTCGCGACGGAAATCCCCCAGCCGCGGCTTATCGCCATCGATCCAGGGGAGTGGACGACAAACCTCCATCGCTTTTATTCCTAAGCGTGCCGTCAGCAGACCGGCACCAATCCCCTGCGCCGCCCGGGCAGAGAGACGCGCCGCAAGATCCTGCGACATCCAGTCCATCCCGACCTCCCGCACCAGTTCGCTTGCCCCGGCGAAGGCGATATTCAGCAACACCAGTTTGAACAGGCGCAGTCGGCTGTAATAGCCAAGCTCAATGCCATACAGCCTGGCGATGCGGTTGATGAGGCGCAGGTTGCGCCAGGCGATAAAGGCCATGTCCACCATCGCCAGCGGACTGACGGCAATCATCAGGGTGGATTCCGCCGCCGAGCGGCTGATCTCACGACGAGCCTGCGCATCCAGTACCGGCTGAACAATGTGCGCATAGAGCGTGACCACTTCCTGGTCATTCTGGGTTTCGTGGATCGCCGCATACCAGCGCTGAAGCGCCGGGTGAGAGTGATCTATCCCGGCCTGAGCCGCAAGCTTTTCACAAAAAGCACGCCCTTTTCCGGTGCCGTGACTGTGCAGCAGATCCCGCGCTTCATCGCGTTCGTGCGCACGCTGACGCAGACGCCAGAGGCGACGCCACTCGGTCACGACCGAGCCGACGCCCGCACCAACGATCAACGCCCCGGCGGCGCATCCCCCCAGCGCTACCCAGTCCTGGGTTTGCCAGGCATTGACGCCCCACTGCACGCCCTGACCAATTACGCTCACACCAAAAAGGGCTAACCCGGCGGTCACCATCTTACGCCACAGGCTGCGTTTCGGGCGCAGTGCCGCATCAACGACCGCTTCCGCCTGCCCCTCTTCAACCAACGGCTCCTCTGCCAGCACGGGAGCAAAGTTGTCGGCCTGCGGACCGCTGAAGGTTTGCGCTGTTTTAAACGCCTCATGCGGGGACTGCTCAAGCTGGCCGGTAAAATCAATGCGGGGTTTTAACGGTTCCGTCATCGCAATTTATCTCCAATTAAAAACTCCAGCGCGGCATCCAGACGGATATGCGGCAATGGCTGGTCAACGTTCATGCTCTGCGGACGGAAGTCTTCGAACTGAAAACCCTGGCTTTGCCAGAAAGCCTGGCCCGGCAGACGTGGGGGAACTTCGCCCGGATAGACCGTGAGCGGCTCACCGTCGCTGAGTCGGTTGCCCCGCAGGGCCGGAATTTTCTCGCCATTCACGTCAATCAACCCACTCTGCGTAGCCTGTACGGACGCCAGACCCAGACAATCCATACTAATCCCTTCGAACGCCGCGTTCTGCCAGGCATCCTGTACCAGCTGTTGCAGTAGGGATACCATGTTGGCGTGCTGATCGACCGTCACATGATCAGCTTTTGTGGCGGCAAACAGCAGCTTGTCGATGACCGGCGAGAATAAACGGCGAAACAGCGTACGCTGGCCATAATGAAAACTTTGCATCAGCTGCGTCAGCGCCAGCCGCATATCATTGAACGCCTGCGGCCCGCTGTTGAGGGGTTGCAGGCAGTCCACCAGCACGATCTGGCGGTCAAAGCGTAAAAAATGATTTTTATAAAAACCCTTAACCACCTTCTCACAGTAATAATTGTATCGCTCGCGGAGCATACCGGCGTTGGTGGTCTTGTCTGCCTGTGCCAGCTTCGATTCGCCGATGCGGTCAACGTCCGGCCACGGGAAAAACTGTAGCGCGGGAGCACCGGCTAGATCTCCCGGCAGAACAAAACGGCCAGGCTGAATAAAATGCAGCCCTTCCTGCTTGCACTGATGCAGGTAATCCGTCCAGGCCTGGGCTATGACAGCCAGACGGTTTTCATCCGCCGGTGCCAGCGGATCCAGCCCTTCGCAAAGCTGGCGCCATTTGGTCGACCACTCTGCCCGCTGCCCCTGCAACAGACCGGTCATCTGCCGGGACCAGCTCAGGTAATCCTGCGCCAGCATCGGTAAATCGAGCAGCCATTCTCCCGGATAATCCACAATTTCGAGATACAGCGTGGACGTTTCTTTGAAGTGACGCATCAGGGATTCATTCGAGCGAAAACGAAGCGCAAGGCGAATTTCGCTCACGCCACGCGTCGGGGTGGGCCAGGCGGGAGGCTCCCCGTATAACTGTGCCAGACCTTCATCATAGGTGAAACGGGGGATGCCAAAATCACGTTGCGGTACGCGTTTTACGCCTAACAATCGCTCCTCGCGCACCGCGCTAAGCAGTGGCAGGCGCGCCCCAGCATGCAGGTTCAACAGCTGATTGACCATCGCCGTAATGAATGCCGTCTTACCGCTGCGGCTCAGCCCGGTAACGGCAAGACGCAGATGGCGATCAACGCCACGGTTCACCAGAGAATTGAATTCGTTTTTAAGTCGCTTCATCGCCGTCCTTCATTGTCTGGAACCCTGAACAAAGTCACTTCAGAATACAGTAAATTGGGGCAGATCGTTGATTATCAATTCTTAATTATTGCTATTGCCGTTTTCTCTCCAGTAAGATGGACGCAATTGCTGTCCGTCTGGAGTGAGTAAGGTGTATGTCACCCACCATCTATGATATTGCCCGCGTTGCTGGCGTTTCGAAATCAACCGTGTCACGCGTTCTGAATAAACAAACGAATATTTCTCCTGAAGCGCGTGAAAAGGTGTTGAAGGCGATAGATGAGTTAAATTACCAACCTAATAAACTTGCCCGCGCACTCACCTCTTCTGGCTTCGACGCCATTATGGTTATTTCGACCCGCTCAACCAAGACCACTGCAGGAAATCCCTTTTTCTCAGATGTACTGCATGCCATTACGGCAAAAGCAGAAGAAGAAGGTTTTGATGTTATTTTACAAACGTCCAAAAGCAGTGAAGATGATCTGCAAAAATGCGTGGGTAAAATAAAGCAGAAGATGATCAAAGGCATCATCATGCTAAGCTCGCCGGCGAACGAGTCGTTTTTCTCGACGCTGGATGAATACGGTGTGCCCGTGGTCGTCATTGGTAAAGTGGAAGGAAATTACCAGAATATCTACTCTGTCGACACGGATAATTTCCGCGACAGCGCCATATTAACAGACTCGTTTATCACGCATGGCCGCACCAAAATTGCCTGTCTGCATGCCCCGCTCGATTATCACGTCTCTATCGATCGCCTGGCGGGTTATAAATTCAGCCTTGAGAAACACGGTATCGAAATTAACCCGACCTGGGTTATCGATGGCGGCTATACCCATGAAAGCGCGCTTCAGGCGGCCTGCCAGCTACTCTCCTCAGACAACCCGCCCGATGCGGTTTTTGCGACTGACAGCATGAAATTGCTGAGTCTTTATCGTGCCGCGGATGCGCTAAATCTGGCGATCCCGGAACAGGTCGCAATGGCAGGATACAGCGACCCGATGCTATCTCTCATTTTAACCCCTGCACCAGGCGGCTTTGATATCCCCACGAAAAAGCTGGGCGAAGAGAGCTGCGATTTGTTGTTCAGGTGTATTGCGGATAAACCTGCGCCGCATAAGGTATTGGTTGAAACACATTTTTCAGATGCAGCTTCGTTACGCTAAAAACCAGGGGCAAACGCCCCTGGTATAACGTCATCAGAACGCGTAATTGACGCCGACACCCGCATAGTGGAAGCGGTCGCTTTCGCCTTCGTCATGATTTTCCCATTCGTAGGCATACTCGAGCGTCATGGAAAGGCCATTCGCAAAGTCATAAGCATAGAGCAGACCCAGTCGATTGAAGTCATGCCCTTCACGAGTTGGATCGTCCTGCCAGTCCCAGTTTGACCAGCGATCGAGCCCCAGACGGGTGTAAGGTGTAAGCGTTGTCTGGCCTAATGAAACAGGCAGGTAGGCACGAATCTCCTGGGTGGAGAATTCACCGTTATTACGTGAACTATCCATATTGAAGCCACGCTCTAAATAGTAGTTAACTTTTGCAGAGACGGTTTCGTTTATTGTCCAGGTAAATCCGGTTTCCGTTTCGACGCGGCTGTCAGAATAACCGGTTTTTCCCAGGTCATTCGCAAACTGGTACATGGCAAACCAACCGCCAAAACGCCAGTCATCTGTTAATTTCACATCCCAGTCAGGCTGAATTTTATAGCGCTGCATATTAGCACTACCGTCTTTCGCACCGTGCTCATCTTTAAAATGATATCCATAATTACGGAAACCGCCCGTAAGACCCAGCGTAAAATCCTCTGTGCCAATGAAGCGATACCGTAATTCAAACTCAGGACGATCGAAATAGGTGCCGCGCGTCATGCTGCTGTAATCAACCGGGCCTTCCTGATACATCGCCAGTGAAATTGTCCACGCATCATATGTGGCGTTAAACCACACGGAAGGTTCATATAATCCATCTTTATCGTCGCCCTGACCTTCGACGTTTTCAATTTCATACATGGCACCAATATTAAATTCCCACTGTTTGGTTGACTCTGTTGCTTGCGCGCAGCTTACCCCTGCGCACAGAACGAGCGCAGCACTTCTTAGTAGAGTACTCATTAAAATATTCCTTTATAATTAACATACAAAAAAACCGGAAACTTTCATTTCCGGCGAATACCTTTCTTATCTAATAGCTGCTTCAGTATCAGCATCGAAGAAATGGCACTTACTCATATCGAACTGGATGCCGATATTATCTCCTGCAACGTAATCATCCGCCGCTCCCGCACGGACAACCAGTTCATGCCCGCCCACGTTGGCATAAAGCATAAATTCTGCCCCAGTCAGCTCAGCGACGCTGATCTTCGCCGCGATGTTTTCACCGCTGCGCTGTAGCGTGAGAATGTCTTCCGGACGGATCCCAAAGACGACCGCTTTGCGCTGGTAACCTTGCGCATTCAGTACGGCCAGCTTCTCCTCCGGGATCTCCAGACGCAGCGTTTCCGTCACGAAGTATCGGTCGTCGATCGCGCCACGAATGAAGTTCATCGCAGGTGAACCAATAAAGCCTGCAACGAACATATTCGCCGGCTCGTTGTAAACCTGCTTCGGCGCGCCCACCTGCTGAATGATGCCGTCTTTTAAAATCACAATACGGGTCGCCATCGTCATGGCTTCCGTCTGATCGTGCGTCACGTAAATCATGGTGGTGTTGAGCTTCTGGTGCAGCTTGCTGATTTCAGCGCGCATCTGTACACGAAGCTTGGCATCGAGGTTTGACAGCGGTTCATCCATCAGGAAGACCCCTGCTTCACGCACTATCGCCCTGCCTAACGCCACGCGCTGACGCTGACCACCTGACAATGCGCCAGGTTTACGCTGGAGATAGTCGCGTAAACCCAGGATCTGGGCCGCCCAGCTAACACGTTCTTCGATGATGGAAGGTGCTATTTTTTGCATCTTCAGACCAAACGCCATGTTGTCGTAGACCGTCATATGCGGATAGAGCGCATAGTTCTGGAAGACCATTGCGATATCACGGGACTTGGCGGGAACATCATTCATGCAAACCCCGTCAATAATCAGTTCACCTGCGCTGATCTCCTCAAGGCCGGCGATCATTCGCAACGTCGTGGATTTCCCACAGCCCGATGGACCGACGAAGACGATAAATTCTTTATCTTCAATCTCGAGATTGAAATCCTTAACCACGTGGACCTGGTTATCATAGATTTTCTGAATGTGTTTCAGAGACAGTTGAGCCATTATTAATTCCTTATCAATACGCCCGGGATGCCCAGAACGCCGTCAGGCGTTCCCAGGTCAGTTCCTGCGTTGAATGAAGTTGTAATCCCGCATGGTTCAGGCCAGGCCCAATCCCGACCGACAGCATTCCTGCAGCGTTGATCGCATCTACCCCTGCGGCGGCATCTTCGATACCAATGGCCTCTTCAGGACGCACGTTCAGTCCTTTACAGGCTGCAAGGAAGATCTCCGGGTCCGGCTTTGAGCGGCAAATGCGCGAAGCATCGGCGCAAAAATCGAAAGCCTGATGAATGCCCAACGCGTGCAAAATCCCAGGGGCATTAAGCGATACGGATGCCAGCCCAATTTTGACCTTCGCGGCGCGAATATCCGCCAGCACGTCGCGAATACCCGGGAGCAGCGAATCCTGCGTCAGTGATGCCAGCGACTGGACGTAAAGCGCGTTTTTTTTCGTCGCCAGCGCCAGGCGCTGCTCGTCACTGAACATCCCCTCTTTCCCGCCATGTTTCAGAATGCGCTGGAGGGAGTCCATACGGCTAATTCCCTTCAGCTGTTCGTTAAATACTTCATCGAAGGTAAT
Source organism: Enterobacter cloacae complex sp. P29RS (assembly GCF_014893445.1). Taxonomy (NCBI): domain Bacteria; kingdom Pseudomonadati; phylum Pseudomonadota; class Gammaproteobacteria; order Enterobacterales; family Enterobacteriaceae; genus Enterobacter; species Enterobacter cloacae complex sp. P29RS. The sequence continues at coordinate 205,178 of NZ_JADBPZ010000001.1, forward strand.
ACCAATCTCCTCCGCCACGGCGCGCCAGGCCAGAAAGTGAAGATGCGCGGTATCGGTGATCACCCCGTCCAGATCGAATACAACAGCGTTAAGCGTCATGGCGCCCCTCCGTGGTAGCGGTCCCATTAACAGGTGCAAGAAAGTCCTTATGCGCGCAGACTTTTCGCCCTGATACGTGCAGCGTTTTACCCCACAGCGTCAACGTGACAGGTGCGGTAGTCTCAATGGTTAACTGGTCATTTTCACAGGTAATGTGCATTGTTGCGTCCCGCCACCGCAGCGGGAAGGCGAGTTTCTGCCAGTGAACAGGCAGTTTCGGTGCAAGATGCAGCTCCCCTTCGCTAATGTGCAGGCCAGCAAACCCCTGAATAGCGCCCAACCAGATCGCACCGGTGGCGGCGGCATGAATACCGTCATCACTGCTGTGTGGGTCGTCCCCCAGGTCGATGGCGATACCGTCACGCCAGAAGGCATACGCCCCCTCGGTGTCACCGCAGCGTGCGAGCACAATGCCGTGAATGGCTTTACTCAGGGATGAATCATGAATCGTGCGTGGCTCGTAGAACGCAAGATTGGCGGCACATTGCTGCGGCGTAAACCGTTCCGGCAGCAGGTAGTTAAGCATCACCACATCGGCCTGCTTCAGGATCTGCATCTCGTTCACTTCCGCGCGAGAGTAATCAAGCAGAATGGTTTGCTTACCCGCTTTGGCTTTATAGCGGCTCAGATCGATGGCAGGTTTTGCCATGAAGGTATCATCCTGCGGGATCACACCGTCTGCGTCGGCCTCTGGCAGCCACAGGCGCGCCAGGAACTTCCCGGCATTCTCCGTAAAACGCGCATCTTCACGGCCAAACATCGCCATAAACTGACGCGCGCAGGCAACGTTGTGCCAGGCCAGATAGTTGGTGTAGGCGTTGTTGTTGACATGCTCGGTGTATTCATCCGGTCCGATCACGTCATGGATCTCAAGACGACCATTGATTTCCGTCGCGCGTCCCATCCAGAACGAAGCGGTTTCCATCAGTAGCGTCAGCCCCTCATTCCGCATAAAGGCATCGTCGTGTGTTGCCTGCCAGTAAGCGACCACGGCCCAGGCGATATCAGCCACGATGTGATGTTCAGCGAGTGCGGAAGCCACCTTCTGGCGAACCCCGGTGCGGATGTTGATTGCCGCGAATTCTGGCGTCTCTTCCTGTCCGCTGGCCGCACTTTCCCACGGGAACAATGCACCCGGCCAACCGTTACGGCGCGCTTTTTCCCGTGCGCCTGCCAGATTAAGCCAGCGATAGCGTAGCAGGCTGCGGGCAATCTGCGGGCGGGTAAACAGATGGAACGGCAGCAGGAAAATTTCGGTATCCCAGAAGACGTGCCCCTTGTACCCCTCACCCGTCAGCCCTTTCGCCGCAATACTGCTTCGCTCATCATGAGCAGGCGTCATTGTCGTCAGATGCCAGACGGCGTAATCCAGCGCCAGCTGATCCTGTTGCTCTGTGGAAGTCACTTCCACACGTGCGTCGCGCCAGACATCTTTCCAGGCATACGCTGAGCTTTCAAGCAACGCCTCATAACCTCTTGCCGCACAGACTTTAAGATCGGCCAGCGCGTTGCGCGCGAATGACTCCTGCGACAGCGCTTTCTCGCTACGATGAGCCACCCAGACGATCTTTTCAAGCGTGACAGTGTCACCTCGAGCAATCGTCAGCGAATGATGCACGCTGAGACGGCGGTTTTTGGCGGTGAAACAGCTGTCGCTCTTCGTCGAGAGCTGGCAAAACGCCGAAACCACAATCTCAGACGCCCGGTCCTGCGTTTCATACACGCCCTGCATGTAATGCTGGTCAAAGACCCTGACCGAGATTTCATCCAGATGCTGTCTGCCGCTGTTCGTTTGTGTCGCATCTATGCCGGTTTTCAGCACGGCCTGAGCGTCGCCATCAAGCGGTGTGATCGAGAACTGCATTGCCACTAAGGGCAACTGGTCCAGCGAAACAAAACGACGGCTCTCCAGCCGATAACGTTTCCCGTCGGGTGCACGCCAGACAACGTTGCGATGCAGTTCGCCGTTAGCAAAGGCCAGCTCGCGCTGCCATTCAAGAATTTCGCCTGACAGGAGCGTGAAATTGACGCCATCAAGCTCAACATCAATACCGGTGATATCCGGCAGATTGACCAGCTCAGTAGTCTCGTTGCGACCCGCGCAATGATAAAGCCCCGCGAGATACATGCCTCTGGTCTGCTGGGTGTAATCTTCTTCATGCGTAGCGCGAATGCCTATGTAGCCATTCCCGCATGTCATGACAGAGGCATATTTGTTCAGGCTGTGAGGACAAAAGCCCGGATCGTTTAATACAGACACGTTCAGCATAATGTCACGCTTTCCCCTGTTTCTGCTGATTCATAAAGCGCGGCAACAAGCTGTTGTATAACCAGACCCTGTTCTGCGTCAGCGATCATAACGTGCTCTCCCAGCACATGACGCACGAAGGCATCCATACTGCGCAGATGGCGCTGATCGTCCGCCTCTTCACGATGGATAAGGGTTTCTAAAACACCGGCTTCGTCGTTATAGATATGCGCCGGGAACAGCGTTGCGCCTGCCTTATCACCGCAGAAAGAGACGTTCATGATGGACTGCTCGCGGATGTTAAGCGCAAAGGAGGTGTCCAGACGCAGAACGCCGCCGTTGCAGAATTCAATCGTGCCAAACAGGGCATCTTCCACGGTAAACTGCGTAGGATCCCATTCGCCAAACTGACCGGTGTGTTTCCGGTTCCCCAGTCTCTGGAAGCTGTGTGCGGTTACCCGCTTCACAGCCGGGAAGCCCAACACGTACATCGCAGCATCCAGCATATGAATGCCGATATCGATAAGCGGCCCGCCACCCTGGAGCGATTTATTGGTGAAAACGCCCCACCCCGGCACACCGCAGCGACGCAGCGCCTGCGCGGAAGTGAAGTAAATTTCACCGAGTGTGCCGTTCATTACCGCATCGCGCAGGAGCTGGGTGTCCAGGGCAAAGCGATGATGAAAATCATACGCAAGGACTTTTCCTGCCTTGCGCGCCGCGATGCGCATCTGGTCGGCCTGTTCCGGCGTCATTGCCGGCGGCTTTTCACACATCACATGGCAACCCGCTTCGAGAGCCGCCATCACATGTTCAAAATGGAACCGGTTAGGCGAACAGACGCTCACCACATCCGGTTTTACTTTCTGCAACATCTCGTGAGCGTCCTGCCATGCCGATGGAATGGCATAACGTTCCGCGAACGCCTGTGCCTGCTCAAGGCGGCTGTCCATGACAGCCACCATTTGAACATCACTGCGCGTGGCGTAATACGAGGCATGCACTTTGTCTGCAACCTGCCCGGCGCCAATGATGGCGACGCGCAGAGGCAAAGGTGTAGAAGCACTCATCACGCTCGTCATCCTTAGCATTCACGCAGGTAATTGAGTGAGTCCTGATAGGCTTGAGCCGGATCGTCGGCACGAACCCGGCACTCGTACACCACATAACCCTGATAGTTATCAGCACGCAGCTGACCGAACAGGCTGGCGAAATCGAGGCTGCCGCTGCCCGGCTGATAGCGGTGGTTATCAGCAATGTGCACATGACCCAGCAGGTCGCGGTTGTGATGCAGCGCTTCCGTCAGTGAGTCTTCTTCAATGTTCATGTGGTAGAAATCACCGATGATCTGCACGTGCTTCAGGCCGTTCTCTTCGATGTAACGACGCGCGTCGGCCAGGGTGTTGATCATATGATCCTGATAGCGGTTCAGCGGCTCCAGGTAGACGGTAGTACCGGTGCGCGCTGCTACCTCATCCAGCCAGCGCAGGGAAGCGCTGACCGCTTTGCGATCGCCGTCCAGGCTACGTGGCGAAGTCATTGGCGGCAGACGGAAGGTAAACATCCCCCAGGCAGCCGGAACAATAATCCCCTTGCCGCCCACTTCTGCCAGCGCTTCCAGAATGCGTTCAATCTGCTGGAGACCGTTCAGGCGGCGTTCTTCGATGAAATCCCCGATCCAGCCATCGTATCCGCCACACGCCGTCGTGACCGGCAGACCGGTGGCTTTGATAGCGGCTTTCACTTCGTCGAGATGTTCAACCAGCAGTCGGCCATCTATTTCGTAGCCATCAAATCCCATCGCTTTTATGTATTTGAATTTTTCCATGATAGTGGTCGGGAAAAAGGCCTGGTTTTGTGTTGCGATTTTCATGATTTGCTGTCCTTAGCTTAAAAAGTAACGCCCATTTTGATACTGAGTTCCGGGTGCTGATCGACATACTTCATGTAGCTTTCCGGGCTGGTGGTGAAGGTGACGACCGGGTCGATCAGATCTTCACAATTGAGATAACCGTTCATCAGCAATTCCCAGCAGGTCTCTTCAATACGCTTGCGACTCCAGCGTGGATAATCCGGGTTGGGTTCACTGCATGCGCGGGAGAAGACAATCTTCGCGTTGTTGAAGTGTGCTTCGCGGCCCAGGTTGAAGCCTGCCGCAAAAGGTTTGGCGAAAGCCACGTAAGAGATCGTGCCGCCGTAGGCGAGTCCGCGCAGCGCAGATTGCAGCGCATCTGCAAAGCCGCTGGTTTCGATGATCACATCCGCGCCCTGCTTGCCGGTCAGTTTCTTAATTTCAAGACCGACATCGGTACCGATTGGGTTCAGGCAGTGGTCTGCACCGTGACGGCGGGCGATCTCACAGCGATGTTCAATAGGATCGACACCAATAACCACTGACGCGCCAGCTTTTTTCGCCAGCTGAATCGCAATCTGGCCAATAGCGCCCAGCCCGACAACTACAACGAAATCCCCTACGCGGACGTTAGCATCACGCACGCCGCTCATGGCGAACTGAGCCGGATCGTAACAAACGGCGTTTTTCCAGGATGCGCCCTGCGGCATTTTGCGCAGCTTATAGTTGTTCACCGCGTTGACGATGACCGTTTCCTGCATTGGACCGTAGCAGCAAACGCTGTCGCCGATCTGGTATTCCGTTACGTCCGCACCACATTCGATGATGTCGCCGACGATCATGTTTCCCAGCTGGAATTTACCAAATTCGATGCCGCGTGCTGCCCCCTCTTCACGTGGGGTAAACATCTGCCACTCGGCGTTAAACTCTTCATCAATGAACGGGCTTGCCGCGCGGAAATCCACAACTTCGGTGCCGTGTTTCGGGGCGCCATAACGGGCACGAATCTTCACTTCATGTGCTGCAACAGGACGATCTTCGTATTCCACCAGCGCCGCTACACGAGGCGCTGTCGCAACTAATTTTTTCATGACTCACTCCTTGTTAAAATCGGCCGCCTCAGCCCTTTACGCCGCCGGCGGTCAAACCACTTTTAATAAAACGTTCAGACAGGGCATACATAATGACAACGGGCAGTGCGGTCACCAGCGATGCCGCCATCATGCGACCCCAGATGTAATCTGGCGTACTGAAGAGCGTGTTCAGCCCCACCGGCAACGTGAAGTTGCTGGCGCTGGACAGGAAAATGGAGGCGAACAAGTAGTCATTCCACGCCACCATGAAGCAGTAGACAAAGACCGACACCAGACCCGAGATCGCCAGCGGCACGGTGATGCGGAAGATGATTTGCAGGCGGTTCAGGCCGTCCATCATCGCGGCTTCTTCTATCTCATCCGGGATAGTGTCGAAATAGCTGCGCAGCATAAAGACCGCAGTCGGCAACGTCTGCGTCACCATGGTGATGATCAGCGCCAGCTCGGTGTCATAAATGCCGAGCGCGGTGATGATTTTGAACAGCGGCACTACCAGCAGGATCCCGGAGAACATATAGACGGTGTAGAAGCTCGCATTGATCGTCGTGCGCCCTTTAAAGCGCAGTTTGGATAACGCATAAGCGCCCAGCGTACCGAGAAACACCGCAATGACCGAGGAGGTCAGCGACACCACCATGCTGTTACGGAAATAATCCACAAACGGGAAAATCAGCGGGTTAAAGATGTCGATGTAGTGCTGTAACGTCCACTCCTGCGGCAGGATAGTCGGGTGCAGTGAGATCGCCTCTTTCGCGCTTTTGAACGATGTCATCAGCATCACAAAAAACGGAAACAGCGTGATAATCAGGAATACCGCCAGTCCCAGATAAAAACCGATACGGCCCAGAACGCGTTTATTTGTTGCCATTGAGGTTTACCCTTTTTCTGGTCAGCAGAATGACAGCGAAGATGATCACAAACAGCACAACGGAAATGGCGGCTGCTTTACCCAGGTCATTGAACGCAAAGGCGGTTTTGTAGAGATATACGCCCAGAATGTCGACCTTGGTGGTGAGCAGATAAACATCCGCAAACATGTAGAACATCCAGATGGTGCGCAGCGTGACCACCGTGGCCAGCACCGGCATGATGGCGGGCAACGTCACGATACGAAAACGCTGCCAGGCATTCGCCCCGTCCATCTCTGCCGCTTCGTACAAGGATTTATCAATGGTCTGTAGAATCGCGAGGAACGAGATAAAGGCATACGGGAAGTAACGCCAGATGGCGAACAGCACGACCAGGACAAAACTGCTGCCAGGGTTATCGAACCACAGCGGCGCCTGATCGTAGAGATGCAGCAGATCAACGCCAAGATAGTTCACAATTCCGTAGCCGTTGTTGAACATGTATTTCCAGGCAAATACCAGTGAAATAGACGGCGTCACATAGGACAGTATCACCAGTGAACGTGCCGTTTTCCGCATGCGGAATTCACGGTTAAAGAAGAGCGCTACGGCCAGCCCCAGTCCGGTGCTGCCGATCACCACCAGCGCCGTATACCAGAACGTCATCCACAGGGAGTGCCAGAACGCAGCATCGCCCAGGATGCGAATGTAGTTATCCAGACCGACGAACACCGCATCAATACGCGGATTCAGCGGTAAACGTAAAAAACTGATTTCAATGTTAGAAATCATTGGCCAGGCCACCAGGCCCCCCAGCAAAATCAGGCTGGGGGCCAACAGCAGCATGGCGAAAGGCATATCTGAACGACCAGAAAACAACGTCTTCATAATTCCCTTCGCAAAGCGCTCCTATCGTTGTGATATCAGGTCAGTCAGTTTCTTCTGGCTGTTGCTTAACGTCGCACTGAGATCTTTTTGTCCCACCGTCACGTTATGCACCATGGAACTGATAATGCCGGACCCGGTAACATCTCCCATGCGGGTAAAGTTCTTGTCGCCCACGGCACCAAACACCTGGACGTTCGGGAACTGCGCAATCAGCTCGTAAGGCAGTTGACCAAAGGCCTTGATAACGTCGTTGTTTTTCCAGGAATCTGTGCCCACCACGAGTTTATTGACCGGTAGCGCGGCGCCCGGAGACATCATGACCCAATCAGAGGCGTTCTGAGCCTGCTCCATCCAGGTGACAAATTTCTCGGCGGCCTGCGTTTCCTCTTCGGTCTGGCCGGTAGTGATCGTCAACGAAGTGATCATGCCGTACACGGCTGATGATTTTTCCGTCGGGACAACGAACCCCAGGTTGGCCGGATTGCCATCTTTGAAGACCGCGGGCAGGATATAGGTAGAGTAAACGGCCATAGGCGCAGAACCGTTCATGAAGGCGTCTTTGATCTCCATGACATCATTCGAGCCCGGCATGGTGTTCGCGGCCAGTGCCCTATAAAACTCCAGCGCTTTCGACATCTCAGGGGTATCGATTTTCACGCTGCCGTTTGCATCAAAGACGTTGGCCCCTCCTGACAAAGCAAACTGCGAGAAAGCCTGCTCCGTCATGACGCTTTCTGCGGTTGGAAGCGCGATACCGTAATGTTTTTTAGCCGGATCGTTGAGCGCCTGACTGGCTTTCAGCAGTTGTTCCCAGTTGTGCGGTTCCTCGATCCCCGCTGCCGCGAGCGCATCTTTGTGATACCAGACGCCGGACAGCCAGGCGCTAACCGGCACCCCCGTCCATGCCCTGCTATCTTCCGTGCGAACAACGCGTAAAATACCGTCGTAAAATGTCTCCTCGCCCACCGCCTTGATGGCGCGGCCGATGGCGTCACGATCCAGTAGCTGCTCTTTATCCATGACTTTGGCGTAGTCATGGCTGATCTCAATCACCTCCGGCAGCGCACCGGTACGAGCCAGGGTAATTACCTTGGTGTTGTAGGCATCTTCTTCAACGGGTACCTGCTTCACCGTAATCGACGGGTTCTCTTTCTCGAATTTTTCAATCAATTTCGTGATAACGGCCTGACGCTCCTGTTCTACCGACGAGTGCATAAACTCAATGGTGACCTGAGATGCTTTATCGTCCTTACAGCCTGATAACAGGGCGCACGAAACCAGTGCTGATAACAGCACAATTTTTGGCATTTTCATTTTAGGGTCCTTTTTAGTTTTCTTTAATCCACATTACCTGCCATGGATTGAGGATCAGCTCCGTACCGCTAATATCCTGTCCTGATAATAATTCCTTACCAGAAAGCGTTTGTTCATAAACGATCTGCATTTTATTGCTAAAATTAAATAATGCTGTAATTCGCTCGCCATTTTCAGCAACACGAATAATTTTAAGAATTTGTTTACCCACTGCGTCGAAAACAGCCTGACTATCCGGATGGAACGCCCTCTCGCCGCGACGAATAGCGATAAACTTACTCAAACGAGAATAAATTTGATAACGAATACTCTTCTTATTATTCAGTTCGCTATCAAGCTGCCCCGCCGTATATTTTTTCCGGTTAATCGCGCGGTTATATCCGAGGCGTTCGACGCCTTCATAATCGTTCCGCGAACCAAGAATGCTCTGAATATAAACAGCCGGGACGCCTGGGAAACTTAACAACACAGCATGCGCGAGGAGGAACCGTGCAATACGTTCCTCATCTGAACTGTCTTGTAAACTTAACGCATCAAGATAGGTGACATTAATTTCATAAGGGCTTCGCGTTCCGTCAGGATTATTTTTCCAGTTGACCAGCGCGCCTTCCTGCTGAAGATTTTCGACCAACGAGAGGATCTCTGATTCCGGAAGAATGCCGCGCAGCGGATTCAAACCGATACCATCATGCGAGGCCAGGAAATTAAACCATGTAGTGTGTGAAGAAGGCAGTGCCAGCGACCCCGCCCATTGGCAAAGTGCTTTCACATCCTGACGATGAACGGCATGCAGCACCAGCGGAGGTAAGGAAAACTGATAGACCATCTGGGCTTCGTTTTCACCATCACCGAAGTAAGAGATGTTGTCTTTGTGCGGAACATTTGTCTCAGTAATGATCACCGTTCCAGGTGCCACGGCGTCCGTAATGGCGCGGAACAGCTGAATAAGGCAATGGGTTTGTTCCAGATGGATGCAGGTTGTTCCCGGGATTTTCCACATAAACCCGACCGCATCCAGACGGATATAACGCGCCCCTTCCATGAGGTAATGGAGCAGAACGTCAACCATTGCAATCAGCACCTGCGGCGAGGCGAAATTGAGATCGATCTGGTCATCGCTGAATGTAGTCCATAAATGACGAACGCTGCCATCATTAAGCGTAAACGGCGTCAACAGCGGTAGAGCGCGTGGGCGCGTCACCGCGGATAAATCGGTTTCCGGGTCGACAGAAATAAAGAAATCTTCATAACCAGGCTTCTGCGCCAGATAATTAGCAAACCATTCGCTTTTCGCTGACATATGATTGCAAACGAAATCAAACATTAAGCTGGCTGACTGTTTTAATTCCGCGACATCGCGCCAGTTTCCCGTTTCAGGTGCAACGGTATGATAATCAATAACGGAAAAACCATCATCTGATGACCAAGGATAGAAAGGTAAAAGATGGACATGAGAAAAAGTACGAGAAAGCCACTCATTATAGAACCGGGTAAATACCGGCAATGCTTTCTCCCCTTTCGCGGAGATCTGATCGGCATAGGTAATCAGAACAACATCTTTTTCATCCCAGCCTGACTTACGCTTCTCCGTAATATTAACCGCCGCCTGTTGAAGCTTAGTTAATAACACGTCAAGGTGTGCATCTGAAAATGATTCACCGTAAATATGATTGATAAGGTATTTAATTTTTGCGTTCACATTATTTTCCATGGTAGCGGTCCCACGGAGTGGCAATCTACTCCCATGAAAAATATCTGTCAACGGACCTGGGGGCTGAAAAAGGCATTCTCAAAGCAGCGCAACGCAGTAATGTGAGCTGCCGCAAAGAAAGAGAAAAAGCAGAGGGGGAATTCATGCCCTCTCTCAGCGCGAGAAAGGGCTTATATGAGCGGGATTAGCGTGAAAAGTAGCGACGTGAAACGCGTTTTGCCAGTTTTTGTAACAACGGCTCCAGGGCGACCGCCAGCAACATTCTGACCGGCTTACGGGCAACAGACTTGATCGCCCAGCCCGCCACACCAGCCGGACCATAACGTAACGCCGTCATCAGAACCAGTTTACCTGCGATTTTCAGGCCGGGTTTTACCTTCTGACCGGCCTGTTGCCAGTTTTGTTTCATGTAAGTTCTCTCTTAAAGCTGACGGAAACGACTTCTCAGCGTAAAGGTATCGGAGGTGACATAACGTTCCATCTCGCGCAATCGCTTCTCCCCTGCGCTCAGCTGTTCATCCACCGCGTTAAGAAGATCGCTGCTGGTTGGCGTGTTTTCCGCATCCAGCTCACCCTCCGGCATCGGATCAAGTACAAACGACAGAATGATGTAAGCCACCAGTGTAATAAAGGCCAGGCCAAAGAAAATCGACAATACAGTGACCACACGTACCAGTTTTACCGGGACATCCAGATAGTGTGCCAGCCCGGCGCAAACGCCCCGAACCATGCCCTGCTGCGGGATGCGCCACAGTTTTTTATTCAGATTTAGTCCAGCCATTAACGCTCCCTCCAGTTCGGGTGTTCCGCATCCAGGATGGCTTCCAGCGCCTGAATACGTTCGCGCATTTTGTTTGCCTCAGAAGAGAGCTGCGCCAGCCGCTGTTGCTCGCTTTGCGACAGCTCCCCGCGAGAAGAGCGGTTGCTGTAGTGCAGCCATAACCAGATGGGCAGAACAAACAGCACGAAAATTGTCAGGGGTATTGCCAGAAAAAGCGCGCTCATGTGTACTCCTTGTCTTGCGATGCGGCACGCTCAGGTGCCGCAGGATTTATTATTGGTTGTCTTGCTTCATTTTGGCTTTCAGCGCCGCCAGCTGCTCGCTAATTTCATCATCGGCTTTCAGGTCAGCAAACTGCTGATCCAGGGTTTTCTGCTTACCGATGCTGTGGCTTTCGGCTTCCGCTTCCATGTGGTCGATACGACGTTCGAACGATTCGAAACGCGCCATCGCTTCATCCAGTTTGCCGCTGTCCAGCTGGCGACGCACGTCGCGGGACGAACTTGCAGCCTGGTGGCGCAGCGCCAGCGCCTGTTGACGTGCACGGGTTTCGCTGAGTTTGTTTTCAAGCTCACCAATCTCTTTCTTCATACGCGTCAGAGTATCATCCACCAGCGTCACTTCATGTTCCAGCGTGGCCACCATGTCGGTCAGCTTCTGCTTCTCAATCAGCGCAGCGCGGGCCAGATCTTCTTTATCTTTGCGCAGCGCCAGTTCAGCTTTTTCCTGCCACTCGTTAAGCTGGGCAGTCGCCTGCTCAATACGACGCGTTAACTGCTTCTTCTCTGCCAGCGCGCGGGCGGAGGTGGAGCGTACTTCAACCAGCGTGTCTTCCATCTCCTGAATCATCAGGCGCACCAGCTTCTGCGGATCTTCTGCTTTCTCCAGCAGCGAGTTGATGTTGGCGTTCACGATGTCGGCAAAACGAGAAAAAATACCCATAATTCAATCCTCATAGTTCTGTTATCGGGCGATGCCCTGCTGAGTAGTTAATACAAATCCCATGCCAACTTTTTATCTTATTGATTTTACTGGGTGTGATTGATATTTATCCATCCAGCGGCTATTATCACCTGGTGAATATCACTAAGGAGTGGTTAATTTCATCATGGCTGAATATAAAGACAATTTGCTTGGCGAGGCAAACAGCTTCCTGGAAGTGCTTGAGCAGGTATCGCGCCTGGCGCCGCTGAATAAACCGGTGCTCATTATCGGTGAGCGCGGTACGGGTAAAGAACTTATCGCTAACCGTCTGCACTTTCTGTCTGGCCGCTGGGACGGGCCTTTTATTTCGCTCAACTGCGCGGCGCTGAATGAAAATCTGCTCGACACGGAGCTTTTCGGTCATGAAGCCGGCGCGTTTACTGGCGCACAAAAACGGCACCCCGGTCGTTTTGAACGTGCCGACGGCGGAACGCTCTTTCTCGACGAGCTGGCGACCGCGCCAATGCTGGTGCAGGAAAAGCTGCTGCGCGTCATTGAGTATGGCGAACTGGAACGCGTTGGCGGAAGTCAGCCGCTTCAGGTTAACGTTCGCCTGGTGTGCGCCACTAACGCCGATCTGCCCGCGATGGTGGCAGAAGATAAATTCCGCGCCGACCTGCTGGACCGGCTGGCTTTCGATGTCGTCCAGTTGCCGCCGCTGCGTGAGCGGCGCAGCGATATCATGCTGCTGGCCGATCAATTTGCCATTCAGATGTGCCGGGAACTGGGCCTGCCGCTCTTTCCGGGCTTCAGCGAACAGGCCACCGAGACCCTGCTCGGTTACCACTGGCCGGGGAATATCCGTGAACTGAAAAACGTGGTGGAACGGTCTGTTTACCGTCATGGCAGCAGCGAGACCGAACTGGACAACATTATTCTCGATCCGTTTCGGCGCGAGGTTAAACAGCCCCTTGCTCCGGCGGCGCGCCAGCATGATCCGGCGTTGCCGCTCGATTTACGCCAGTTCCAGCATCAGCAGGAGCAGCAACTGCTGGAACGGAGCCTGAAAGAGGCGAAATATAACCAGAAACGGGCAGCTGAACTGCTGGGTCTGACCTACCATCAGTTAAGGGCATTGCTCAAAAAACATCAAATGCGCTGACATTATCAGCACTTACCCCCAGACATTTTTACGAAGCAGGCGTAAGTGCGATACACTTTGCAGATCGAATCTAAAAACCTTAAAAACTATGCGCCTGGTTTTATCATCCCTGTTTGCACTCGGTCTGTTCAGCAATCTGGCCTTTGCTGCGCCCGATCGTACTGCGCCTCCTGATATTCGTGATAGTGGTTTCGTCTATTGCGTCAGCGGGCAAGTTGATACCTTTAACCCGCAAAAGGCGGGGAGCGGCGTGATTGTTGATACGCTGGCCGCACAGATTTACGATCGCCTGCTCGACGTCGATCCTTATACCTATCGGCTGGTTCCGGAGCTTGCTGAAAGTTGGGAAGTGCTTGATAACGGCGCCACGTACCGCTTCCGTCTACGCGATGATGTGGCTTTTCAGCACACCCCGTGGTTTACCCCAACCCGCAAGCTCAACGCGGATGACGTGGTTTTCACCTTCCAGCGCATCTTTAACCGCAACCATCCGTGGCATAACGTCAACGGCGGAAACTTCCCCTACTTCGACAGTCTGCAATTCGCGGACACGGTCAAAAGCGTTCGTAAGCTGGATAACCGCACGGTTGAGTTTCGCCTGACGCGCCCGGACGCCTCCTTCCTCTGGCACCTGGCGACGCACTACGCGTCCGTCATGTCAGCCGAATACGCGGATCAGCTGACGAAAAAGGATCGTCAGGAACGTCTCGATCGTGAGCCTGTGGGCACAGGACCCTTCCAGTTAGCTGAGTACCGCGCCGGACAATACATTCGCCTGCAACGACACGATCATTTCTGGCGCGGCAAACCGCTGATGCCGCAGGTTATTGTTGATCTGGGTTCAGGTGGAACAGGCCGCCTCTCCAAACTGCTGACCGGTGAGTGCGACGTCCTTGCGTGGCCTGCGGCCAGCCAGTTGACTATTTTGCGCGACGACCCCCGCCTGCGCCTGACCCTACGCCCGGGAATGAACATCGCCTATCTGGCGTTTAACACCGATAAGCCACCGCTGAATAATCCGGCCGTGCGCCATGCGCTGGCGTTAGCGATCAACAATCAGCGTCTGATGCAGTCGATTTATTACGGCACCGCGGAAACCGCCGCCTCAATTCTGCCCCGCGCCTCCTGGGCCTATGACGGCGAGGCGAAGATCACGGAATATAATCCGGCGAAAGCGCGCGAACAGCTTAAAGCACTGGGGGCAGAAAACCTGACGCTTCAGCTGTGGGTACCCACCAGCTCTCAGGCGTGGAACCCTAGCCCGCTGAAAACCGCCGAACTGTTGCAGGCAGATATGGCCCAGGTGGGCGTGAAGGTGATCATCGTTCCTGTCGAAGGCCGTTTCCAGGAGGCGCGTCTGATGGACATGAATCACGACTTAACGCTGGCTGGCTGGTCTACCGACAGTAACGACCCGGACAGCTTCTTCCGTCCGCTGCTGAGCTGTGCGGCGATCAACTCCCAGACCAACTACGCGCACTGGTGTAACCGGGAATTTGATGCTGTGCTGCAAAAAGCCCTCTCATCTCAACAGCTTGCTTCACGCATTGAGGCCTACGATGAAGCGCAAAATATTCTGGCCAGAGAGCTTCCCGTGTTGCCGCTTGCCTCTTCCCTGCGCCTTCAGGCCTACCGTTACGATATAAAAGGGCTGGTACTCAGCCCGTTTGGTAACGCCTCCTTCGCGGGCGTGACTCGTGAGAAAGAACAAGAGGTGAAAAAACCATGATTATATTTACCTTGCGGCGGCTGCTGTTACTGCTGGTCACCCTGTTCTTCCTGACCTTTGTCGGCTTTAGCCTTAGCTACTTTACGCCGCACGCCCCGCTTCAGGGCTCATCCCTCTGGGACGCCTGGCTGTTCTGGTTTAACGGCCTGTTGCACTGGGATTTTGGCGTGTCCAGCATCAACGGACAGCTCATCTCTGAGCAGCTGAAGATGGTTTTCCCGGCCACCATGGAGCTGTGTATACTCGCCTTTGGCTTTGCCCTCATGGTGGGGATCCCGGTGGGGATGCTGGCGGGAATTTATCGCAATAAATGGCAGGATAAATTCATCAGCGCGCTTGCCTTAATTGGCTTTTCCATCCCTGTTTTCTGGCTGGCGCTGCTGCTTACCCTCTTCTTCTCACTGACGTTAGGCTGGCTTCCGGTGTCTGGCCGTTTCGACCTGCTGTATAACGTGCAAACGGTGAGCGGCTTCGCCATCGTTGACGCCTGGCTTTCCGATTCAGTCTGGCGCGACGAAATGATCGTGAGCGCCCTGCGCCATATGGTGCTGCCAGTGCTCACGCTGGCCGTCGCACCGACGACCGAAGTGATCCGCCTGATGCGCATCAGCACTATCGAAGTCTTCGATCAAAACTATGTGAAAGCCGCCGCCACACGCGGACTGTCTCGCCTGACGATTCTACGTCGCCATGTGCTGCACAATGCGTTGCCGCCGGTAATCCCACGGCTTGGGCTGCAATTCTCAACCATGCTGACGCTGGCGATGATCACCGAGATGGTTTTCAGCTGGCCGGGCCTTGGACGCTGGATGATCAACGCCATTCGCCAGCAGGATTACGCTGCGATCTCCGCCGGAGTGATGGTGATTGGCTCGCTGGTTATTATTGTTAACGTTGTTTCCGATATTTTGGGTGCCATGGCCAACCCGTTGAAGCATAAGGAATGGTATGCCTTACGATAACGTCTACAGCGAAAAGCGCACGCCTGGTGCGCTACGCACCGTGTGGCGTAATTTCTACGGCGACACCACGGCGATGATCGGCTTTTACGGCTGCATTGGCCTCGTGTTGCTGTGTGTTTTGGGTTCGTGGTTTGCGCCGTATGGCATCGATCAGCAGTTCCTTGGTTATCAGCTTTTACCGCCATCGTGGTCGCGTTACGGGGAGGTTTCGTTCTTCCTGGGGACTGATGATCTCGGACGCGACGTGCTAAGTCGTTTACTGAGCGGCGCCGCACCTACGGTAGGCGGCGCGTTCGTGGTCACCCTGGCCGCCGCGATATGCGGCCTTGCGCTGGGCATTTTTGCCGGCTCAACCCACGGGCTGCGGTCTGCCGTGCTTAATCATATTCTTGATACCTTGCTCTCGATTCCTTCGCTGTTGCTGGCGATTATCGTCGTGGCCTTCGCGGGGCCGCACCTCACACATGCGATGTTCGCCGTCTGGCTGGCCATTCTGCCCCGCATGGTGCGATCGGTTTACAGCCTGGTTCACGACGAACTGGAGAAAGAGTATGTCGTCGCCGCCCGTCTGGACGGTGCCACCACGTTTAATATTTTGTGGTTTGCCGTGCTGCCTAACATTGCCGCCGGGCTGGTGACGGAGATCACCCGCGCCCTGTCGATGGCGATTCTTGATATCGCAGCGCTGGGCTTCCTGGACCTGGGCGCGCAGCTCCCCTCCCCGGAATGGGGCGCAATGCTCGGCGATGCTCTGGAGCTGATTTACGTCGCGCCGTGGACGGTCATGCTGCCGGGCGCGGCCATCATGGTGAGCGTTCTGCTCGTTAACCTGCTTGGCGACGGGATCCGCCGCGCAATCAATGCGGGGGTGCAATAATGCCGTTACTTGATATCCGCAACCTCACGATCGAAATTAAAACGGGCGAAGGCTGGGTTAAAGCGGTGGATCGCATCAGTATTACGCTCGCAGAGGGCGAAATACGCGGGCTGGTGGGCGAATCGGGTTCCGGTAAGAGTCTAATCGCCAAAGCCATTTGCGGCGTGGCGAAGGACAACTGGCGGGTGACCGCCGACCGTATGCGTTTCGACGACATCGATCTGTTGCGTCTCTCCCCGCGCGAACGCCGTAAACTGGTGGGCCATAACGTCTCGATGATTTTTCAGGAGCCGCAATCCTGTCTCGATCCGTCCGAGCGCGTCGGGAAACAGCTGATGCAGAATATCCCCGGCTGGACCTATAAAGGCCGCTGGTGGCAGCGTTTCGGCTGGCGTAAACGCCGTGCCATTGAGCTATTGCACCGTGTGGGGATCAAAGACCATAAAGACGCGATGCGCAGTTTCCCCTACGAACTGACCGACGGTGAATGCCAGAAAGTGATGATTGCTATCGCCCTGGCCAATCAGCCGCGTCTGCTGATTGCGGACGAACCGACGAACGCGATGGAGCCAACGACTCAGGCGCAGATTTTCCGCCTGCTCACGCGTCTGAACCAGAATAACAACACCACCATTTTGCTGATCAGCCACGACCTGCAAATGTTGAGCAAGTGGGCGGATAAAATTGACGTGATGTATTGCGGACAAACGGTAGAAACCGCGCCAAGTGAAGACCTGGTGACGACGCCGCATCATCCCTACACGCAGGCGCTGATCAGGGCGATCCCTGATTTCGGCAGCGCAATGCCACACAAGAGCCGTCTGAATACTCTGCCTGGCGCGATTCCGCTGCTGGAATCGCTGCCCATTGGCTGCCGTCTGGGTCCGCGTTGCCCGTATGCTCAGCGTAAATGCATTGAAACACCGCGCCTGACAGGGCCGAAAAATCATCTGTTTGCCTGTCATTTCCCGCTGAACATGGAGAGAGAGTGAAATGGTCGAAACCTTACTGGAAGTGCGTAACCTGAGTAAGACCTTTCGCTATCGCACCGGCCTGTTTCACCGTCAGACCGTCGAGGCGGTTAAACCGCTGAGCTTTACGCTGCGCGAAAAGCAGACGCTGGCGATTATCGGTGAAAACGGCTCGGGCAAATCGACCCTGGCAAAAATGCTCGCGGGTATGGTTGAGCCAAGCGGCGGTGAAATACTGATTGACGATCATCCTCTGGAATTTGGTGACTACTCTTTCCGCAGCCAGCGCATTCGGATGATTTTTCAGGATCCGTCAACGTCCCTCAACCCGCGCCAGCGTATTTCGCAGATCCTGGATTTCCCGCTGCGGTTGAATACCGACCTGGAGCCGGAAGCGCGTCGCAAACGGATTGTCGAAACCCTGCGTCTGGTAGGTCTCCTGCCCGACCATGTCAGCTATTACCCCCACATGCTGGCTCCGGGCCAAAAACAGCGTCTCGGACTGGCCCGCGCGCTGATCCTGCGCCCGAAGGTCATTATCGCCGACGAAGCGCTGGCGTCGCTGGACATGTCGATGCGTTCGCAACTCATCAACCTGATGCTGGAGCTACAGGAAAAGCAGGGGATATCGTATATCTACGTGACTCAGCACCTGGGCATGATGAAGCACATCAGCGATCAGGTGCTGGTGATGCACCAGGGTGAAGTCGTTGAGCGCGGCAGTACCGCTGACGTGCTGGCCTCCCCGCTCCACGACCTGACAAAACGCCTGATTGCCGGACACTTTGGTGAAGCATTGACGGCCGATGCGTGGCGGAAAGATCGTTAGCCGTTGCGTAACCCGCTTGCCAGCAGAGTAAACACCTCGATGGCATGCGGCAGCGTCTTCTGCGGCTCGTCACTCGCGGCAATCATCAAGGCAGCATTCAGCGCAACGCCGTTCAACAGATGGGCTGCGACTTTCGCATCCATTTTTTTAAGCACGTTGCGTTCGATTAATTTTTCGATGGTCTGGCGGGTCGACTCAAGACAGCTGTTCTGGCTGGGCCATTGCGCCGGATCGCCCAGAACGGCCGGACCGTCAAGAAGCACGATACGCTGAACTTCCGGAACGAGCGCCATGTTGATGTAGGCGATGCCTTCCGCCAGCAGCCGCTCCCAATCATCGTCTGTGGCCGCGGCAACGGCTTTCGCGTTGCCCGCCATTTCGCTGTCTATCTGCGCGACCACCGCCGCCAGTAACCCTTTCTTATCTCTGAAATTATGATACAGCGCACCGCGCGTTAACCCCACGCTTGCCGTCAGTTCATCCATCGACGCTGCAGCAAAGCCTTTCTCAGCAAACGCCTTTCGCGCCGCATGAATCAATTTTTCGCGATTTTCCTGAGCTGTTTCAGCACGACGTTTTGTAGCCATAGAACTTCCTATAAAAGCGATATTTTTAATTTGACATACGCGGCGTATGTGAATTACATTTTTTTTCACATACATTGCGTATGTTACTTCTCTTAAGTAACCACAACAACGTCTCTGACAGAAAAGGAAATGCCATGCATCCACGTAATCCTGTCTTCCCTGCCAATCGACATGCCCTTTATGAGGAGCATGGCTATTCGGCTGCTATTCGCTCTGGCGATCTGTTATTTGTTTCCGGTCAGGTCGGCAGCCGCAGCGATGGCACGCCTGAACCTGATTTCGCCGCTCAGGTGCAGTTGGCATTCGATAATTTACAGGCGACTCTGACCGCCGCAGGATGCACTTTTGACGATCTAATTGATGTCACGACGTTTCATACCGATCCAGAAAACCAGTTCCCCGTCATCATGGAGGTGAAAAAACTGGTGTTTCCACAGCCACCTTACCCAAACTGGACGGCTATCGGCGTTAACTGGCTGGCCGGATTTGATTTTGAAATTAAGGTTATTGCCCGAATCCCCTCGCCAGCGAATTAATATCCGGCCGTCTTAGCGTGAAGCTTCTGGCCAACCTCTGGTTGGATGAGGCGAACCCAGCACCTGGTGATATACTGCTGGAATACACACGAAATAGCCTGATAAAGAGTCAGTTCAACGTCTTTCGTGCGCCCAGTCACGGCACGTGAGCGAGAAATATCGTGACACAAGGGGCTGTGAGTGGGCTATAATTTCGAGCTAATTTCGAATGATTTTGAAATACTGCCTGTAACGCTATGAATTACAAGGCAAAATAAGCAATGAATATAAGGATTAAAGCTATGGGTTTTCTTTCCGGTAAGCGCATTCTGGTAACTGGCGTTGCCAGCAAACTGTCCATCGCATACGGCATCGCACAGGCTATGCATCGCGAAGGCGCTGAGCTGGCGTTCACCTACCAGAACGACAAGCTGAAAGGCCGTGTTGAAGAATTTGCCGCGCAGCTGGGTTCCAGCATTGTTCTGGAATGTGACGTTGCACAAGACGAAAGCATTGATGGCATGTTTGCTGAACTGGCTAAAGCATGGCCGAAATTCGACGGTTTCGTTCACTCCATCGGCTTCGCTCCGGGCGATCAACTGGACGGCGACTACGTGAACGCGGTTACCCGTGATGGCTTCAAAATCGCTCATGACATCAGCTCCTACAGCTTCGTTGCGATGGCAAAATCCTGCCGCGCGATGCTGAACCCGGGCGCAGCCCTGCTGACCCTGTCCTACCTGGGCGCAGAACGCGCTATCCCTAACTACAACGTTATGGGTCTGGCGAAAGCGTCTCTGGAAGCCAACGTGCGCTATATGGCGAACGCAATGGGTCCTGAAGGCGTGCGTGTTAACGCAATTTCTGCGGGTCCAATCCGTACTCTGGCCGCTTCCGGGATCAAAGATTTCCGTAAAATGCTGGCACATTGCGAAGCGGTTACCCCGATTCGTCGTACCGTTACCATCGAAGATGTGGGTAACTCTGCGGCATTCCTGTGCTCTGACCTTTCCGCGGGTATCTCCGGCGAAGTGGTTCACGTGGACGGCGGCTTCAACATCGCTGCCATGAACGAGCTGGAAATCAAATAAGTCTGTTACTCTCTTCCCGACTGGGAAGAGAGTTTTCTCCCCTCCCCGCACTTCGTTATTCCGTTCTGCTATTTGTTATCACCTAACAATATTTTTCCCCTCATCCGCCTTACGCCAGGATATTGATCGCCATTTTGAGATCAAGGAACGCCCATGGAACAACGCCGTTTTTCCGGCAAAGGCCACTGGTATCACGAAACCCAGTCGAATAATTCGCAGACGGACGTTCTGCCGCTGGTGCCTGAAGCCGCTAACGTCGACGATCGTTTTTTGCTCGATTTAGCCCTGCCTGACGACATTGCCGCAAGCTGTTGTGGGTGGCTTACGCCAGCCCGAACCTTGTGCCGCCTCTTATTCCCGCTCGATACTCCCGTAAACCGTCTGCACACGCTTAGCGCCTACGACAGACTGAGCACGGCGTTGACGGTTTCCCAGGCGTGTGGCGTCCAGCGGCTCTGTAACCACTACGCGGCGCTCCTCGCCCCCCTTCCGGGCCCCGACTCTTCCCGGGAAAGCAATCGACGCCTTGCAGAAATCACTCAGTATGCCCGCCAGCTGGCGAGCTCCCCGGACGTCATTGACGATAAAGCGCAAACCCAGCTTGATGAGGTGGGACTGACAACGTATGACATTGTGCTTATCAACCAGATCATCGGCTTTACTGGTTTTCAGGCGCGGGCGGTTGCAGTGTTTCAGGCGCTGCTTGGCCATCCGGTACGCTGGCTACCGGGACACCACATTCAGCCCCATACACTACCGCTGAGCTTTACCCGATGGACAGCCACCCAGCCCGTAGTCGAACTAAAATATGCCAGTGCGGTTCAACTTGAGGCGCTCTCACGCTGGCAGGCCGAACCTGCGCTTTCAGCGCTCACGCCGGTTCTCTGCCATGAGCCGATGCTGCTGAATCTGACGGGCGAGATACTGGTTAACCACCCACAAAGCGAAGCCCAGCCATCTGCATCGCTCTCAGCCGCCCATACGCTGCTGCTTACGTCTCCCGATCGTTTTAGCGCCGCCCAGTTAACGCCTCTCACGGAGGCCGGTATCCCACCGGGCAAGGCAATTAACCTGTTAACCCACGGCGCTTTTAATGGCTGGCTGGACCGTCTTCGCGTGGCGCTTGGCAAAGAGGAATAACCACACGCTTTACCTAAAGAGCGCTTGCTGTAGCAGTGAGAATCGCGTAAAACTGTCAGCCGCTCAATGGCTACGAAAATAGAACATTATGTTTCAGGACAACCCGCTGCTAGCGCAGCTTAAACAGCAACTACATTCCCAGACGCCCCGTGCAGAAGGGGTCGTAAAAGCCACGGAAAAGGGCTTTGGCTTTCTTGAAGTTGACGGACAGAAGAGCTACTTCATTCCGCCTCCTCAGATGAAGAAAGTGATGCATGGCGACCGCATTTCGGCCGTTATTCATACCGAAAAGGAACGAGAGTCTGCCGAGCCGGAAGCACTGATCGAACCTTTCCTGACCCGCTTTGTCGGGAAAGTGCATAAAAAAGACGATCGTCTTTCTATCGTACCGGATCATCCTCTCCTGAAAGATGCCATCCCTTGCCGCGCCGCGCGTGGCGTTGAGCATGACTTTGTCGAGGGTGACTGGGCGGTTGCCGAAATGCGCCGTCATCCTTTAAAAGGCGATCGCGGTTTCTACGCCGAGCTGACCCAGTTCATCACCTTTGGCGAAGACCATTTCGTCCCATGGTGGGTGACGCTGGCGCGCCACAACCTCGAAAAAGAAGCGCCGGATGGCGTAGCGACCAAAATGCAGGACGAAGGTCTTGAGCGTCGCGATCTGACAGCGCTGGACTTTGTCACCATCGACAGCGCCAGCACCGAGGATATGGACGATGCGCTGTATGCCGAAGAGGCAGCGGATGGCAAAATGCATCTGACCGTTGCCATCGCCGACCCTACCGCATGGATTGTCGAAGGCAGCAAGCTGGACGAAATGGCCAAAGTGCGTTCGTTCACCAACTACCTGCCGGGCTTCAACATCCCGATGCTGCCGCGCGAGCTTTCCGACGATCTCTGCTCCCTGCGTCCCCATGAAGTGCGTCCGGTACTGGCCTGCCGCATGACCATCGCGGCTGACGGTACCATTGAAGAAGATATCGAATTCTTCGCCGCCACCATCGAATCCAAAGCTAAACTGGCTTATGACAACGTGTCCGACTGGCTGGAAAATACCGGCAGCTGGAAGCCTGAATCCGATAATATCGCTGCGCAAATTCGTCTGCTGCATCGCGTCTGCCAGAGCCGCAGTGAGTGGCGCCAGACCCACGCCCTGGTATTTAAGGACCGCCCGGACTACCGCTTTGTGCTGGGGGAAAAAGGCGAAGTGCTCAACATCGTCGCCGAGCCACGCCGTATTGCCAACCGTATCGTTGAAGAAGCGATGATCTCCGCCAACATTTGCGCCGCACGCGTGCTGCGCGACAAGTTAGGCTTTGGCATTTACAACGTGCACACCGGCTTTGACCCGGCTAACACCGAAGCGCTGGCCGCCCTGCTCAAAACCCATGACGTCCACGTCGATCCGGAAGAGGTGCTGACCCTGCCAGGCTTCTGCAAGCTGCGCCGCGAGCTGGACGCACAGCCGTCAGGTTTCCTTGACAGCCGCATTCGCCGCTTCCAGTCCTTTGCGGAAATCAGCACCGAGCCAGGCCCGCACTTCGGTCTCGGTCTTGAGGCATATGCCACCTGGACCTCCCCGATCCGTAAGTACGGCGACATGGTTAACCATCGTCTGCTGAAAGCGATCATCAAAGGGGAATCTGTTGCCCGCCCACAGGATGAGACTACGTTGCAGATGGCAGAGCGTCGCCGTCTGAACCGTATGGCGGAGCGTGATGTCGGCGACTGGTTGTACGCGCGTTTCCTGAATGATAAGGCAGGGACTGACACCCGTTTCCCGGCTGAAATCATTGACATCAGCCGCGGCGGTATGCGCGTGCGTCTGGTGGATAATGGCGCCGTTGCCTTTATTCCTGCCCCGTTCCTGCATGCCGTTCGCGACGAACTGGTTTGTAGCCAGGAAAACGGGACCGTGCAAATTAAAGGCGAAACGGTTTACAAAGTCACTGACGTGATTGATGTAAACATCGCTGAAGTCCGCATGGAAACCCGCAGCATTATCGCGCGCCCTGTCGCCTGATAACCGCGTAGACTCCCGGCCGTTCCGTTCAGGGATGGCCGGGAGTTCTCCCCAGTATTATCTCTCGCAAAATCATCGTTTTTTCTCACACTTTTCTGTTTCCTACCGCCACATTTCGCCAGAATTATCTACAGTAAAAAGAGCCGTCATAGTCGACTGCAAATGAATAATTTGTGCGCTACTCAGCAGCCGCGGGAGAAAACGGGATGGACGATCTGGAGCAGAATTTGCTGTTTCGTTACATGGGTACGCATAGCCCCTGGTGGCGACTAACAGCAGACAGCAATGCTCTGCATCTTGCTGCCAGTGAAAGCGCTGACATCGTTCAGGTGGTTGCGCTGGACGATGAGCAGGCTGCTCTGATTCGCCAGCTCACCGTTATCACCGCCAGCATTGCCATGACCCTTCCCTTGTATGGTTTGGACGTTCCCGTCCATCTTGTCGGTCGTAAAATTAACAAAAATGAGTGGGCGGGAACGGCATCAGCATGGAACGACACGCCTTCCGTGGCGCGCGATCTGGCGCAGGGACTCTCCTTCGCCGAACAGGTGGTGTCCGAAGCTAACTCCGTAATTGTCATCCTCGACCAGAACGGGAATATTCAGCGCTTCAACCGTTTAAGTGAAGAATATACGGGCCTGAAGGAACAGGAAGTCATCGGGCAAAACGTGTTTAAACTGTTCATGAGCCGCAGCGAAGCCGCGGCCTCAAAACGCAACATCACCGGTTTTTTTCGTAACGGCAGCTCCTACGAAGTCGAACGCTGGATCAAGACCCGCAAGGGGCAACGCCTGTTTCTCTTCAGAAATAAATTCGTTCACAGCGGCAGCGGGAAAAATGAAATTTTCCTCATCTGTTCGGGTACCGACATCACGGAAGAGCGTCGGGCCCAGGAGCGCCTGCGCGTTCTCGCCAATACGGATACGATTACCGGTTTGCCTAACCGAAATGCCATCCATGAGCTGATCTCCGACGCCATCACCTCCCGGGGTGAAACGCAGGTGGGCGTGGTTTATCTCGATCTGGATAACTTTAAAAAAGTGAACGATGCCTATGGGCATATGTTTGGCGACCAGCTGCTACAGGCCGTTGCGCTGGCGATCCTGAGTTGCCTGGACGACGGACAAACCCTGGCGCGCCTGGGTGGGGATGAGTTTATCGTGATGGCCACCGATACCTCGCAGGGCGCGCTGGAAGCTATGGCGTCGCGCATTCTGACCCGACTGCGGCAGCCTTTCCGCATCGGGCTGATAGAGGTTTACACTGGCTGCTCGCTTGGTATCGCGCTTGCGCCCCAGCACGGTAACGATCGGGAAAGCGTCATTCGCAATGCCGACACCGCCATGTACACCGCCAAGGAAAATGGCCGGGGTAAATTCTGCGTCTTCTCGCCAGAGATGAACCAGCGCGTATTTGAATATCTGTGGCTGGATACCAACCTGCGTAAAGCGCTGGATAACGATCAGCTGTTAATTCACTACCAGCCAAAAATGACCTGGCGCGGCGAAGTCAGAAGTCTGGAGGCGCTGGTGCGCTGGCAGTCACCAGAGCGTGGCCTGATCCCGCCGATGGAATTTATCTCCTATGCAGAAGAGTCAGGGCTGATAGTGCCCCTTGGCCGCTGGGTTATGCTCGATGTGGTGCGCCAGGTGGCAAAATGGCGCGACAAAGGGATCAACCTGCGCGTCGCGGTCAACGTCTCCGCCCGTCAGCTGGCGGACCAGACCATCTTCAGTGACCTGAAGCAGGCGCTGAAAGACCTGAATTTTGAATACTGCCCGATTGACGTGGAATTGACCGAAAGCTGTCTCATCGAAAATGAAGAGCTGGCCCTGTCAGTGATCCAGCAATTTAGCCGCCTGGGGGCGCAAATTCACCTTGATGACTTTGGTACGGGGTACTCTTCCCTGTCGCAGCTGGCGCGCTTCCCTATCGACGCCATCAAGCTTGACCAGTCCTTCGTCCGGGATATCCATAAGCAGTCCATTTCACAGTCGCTCGTGCGCGCGATAGTCGCCGTGGC
Organism: Enterobacter cloacae complex sp. P29RS; assembly: GCF_014893445.1. NCBI lineage: Bacteria > Pseudomonadati > Pseudomonadota > Gammaproteobacteria > Enterobacterales > Enterobacteriaceae > Enterobacter > Enterobacter cloacae complex sp. P29RS. Next base: position 230,846 of record NZ_JADBPZ010000001.1, read on the forward strand.
ACAGGCGTTGAATCTGCAGGTCATTGCTGAAGGGGTGGAGAGTGCAAAAGAAGACGCCTTTCTGACGAAGAATGGCGTCAACGAACGGCAGGGTTATCTTTTTGCTAAGCCCATGCCCGCAGCCGCATTCGAGCGATGGCTAAAGCGCTATCAGGCCAGGAATGTCCGTTAGCTGGCTTTGCGTAAGCCCGTCGCCTGATGGCGATTTTGCAGCATAACCAGCCGCTCCATGTAGGCGATATCCTTCGGTTCAAGGCAGAAGGCGGCATCCACCCAATCCTCTGTAATGTCCATCAACTCGCTTCGCGGAAGTGGCAGAACACGCGTACGCGCGCGCAGCATGGCCCTTACGCCGTTCAGCTTCGGCTGTAGCGTGTCGATAAACGTCCGTACCGAAACATAGCTCTGTAACGGCTCGAATAAGAGATCCACAAGACCGTGCTGTTCATACCATTCCGCCGTATGCGACTCACCTTTATAAATCAGCGCCTCTGCCATTTTCATGCCGGCACGACGCGCCACCAGTGAATAACCGCCCATGCCCGGGAACAGATTGAACGCGATTTCCGGAAAGCCTAATCGGGCATCGCGCTGGGCCAGAATGAAATGATGCGCGAGCGCGGCTTCAAACCCGCCCCCTAACGCGCTTCCTTCCACCATCGCCAGCGTGACAGCACCGGTATCGAACCCTCGTGAGGCGGCATGAACGCAGTCCACACAGGCCCGGGCATAGGCGCGTAACGCTTCGCGTCGGTTGTTTTTGATGCACTCAACGAAGAATTGTAAATCACCGCCAGTATTGTAGATGTCAGGGACCAGCGATCCGGTGACCCAAAAATCAACGACATATCCGGACTGGCGAACCAGCCAGGAGAGATTCATGATCTCCTCGATCAGCGCATGATTGAAGCAAGGCCGTGGCGTGGCACGTAACATCATCCACACCGTGCGCCGTTCGGCCTCATAATAAGCCGCCAGTTGAGTGAATCGTTCAGCATCAGTAAACAATGTGCAGGTTGTCTGGTTGATAACTGTCATAGTCGAATTCCTCTTATAAAAAAGCGCGTTGCGCGCAGTTTTAGACTAATCCACCCCTACAACCCGCAGCATACGGGGGTTAAATTTGTCACTTTCATTTATGAACTTTGGTTATTGCATTTTTTACCTTCTCTTTTGAATCAATTTTCTGCATCATTGATAATATTAACTTTTCGCTTCAGGGTGAGCTTATGTCTAACATTGATGCAACAGCCGTGGCACAGCGTATTGATACTGTGCTGGATATTCTTGTCGCGGGCGATTATCACTCTGCTATCCGTAATCTTGAGATCCTCAAGTCTGAACTGCTGGCTGAGAACGGCACTGATAACGCATCAGAATCCACTCAACCAAAAGCCCCGTGGGAAGTGTAACCACGTCGTTTTCGCCCTTGCCTTTTAAATGGATGCTATGAATTCCCGACAACAAATCATTTTGCAGATGGTGATCGATCAGGGACGCGTAAGCGTAGTCGATCTCGCTAAAGCTACCGGCGTTTCTGAAGTCACCATTCGTCAGGATCTGAATCTTCTGGAAAAACAGAGCTACCTGCGGCGTGCGCACGGATATGCCGTTCCACTGGACAGCGACGACGTTGAAACCCGCATGATGAACAATTTTGCGCTCAAGCGGGAACTGGCGGAGTTTGCTGCATCCTTAGTGAATAACGGTGAGACCGTCTTTATTGAAAATGGCAGCAGTAACGCCCTTCTGGCGCGCACGCTTGCCGATCAAAAAGACGTTACCATCATTACCGTAAGCAGCTATATCGCCCATCTGTTGAAGGAAACTCGCTGCGAGGTCATTCTGCTGGGCGGCATTTACCAGAAGAAAAGCGAAAGCATGGTGGGGCCATTAACGCGTCAATATGTTCAGCAGGTTCACTTCAGTAAGGCATTCATTGGCATTGACGGCTGGCAGCCCGACACCGGCTTTACCGGTCGCGACATGATGCGTTCAGACGTGGTGAACGCCGTACTCGCCAAAGAGTGTGAAGCGATTGTGCTGACCGATAGCTCTAAGTTTGGCGCCGTACACCCTTATACGATGGGTCCGGCTTCGCGCTTCAGCCGTGTGATCACGGATGAGCGTTTACGCGATGAATATCGCCAGCAATTAGAACAAGACGGCCTGACTGTCGATATTGTGAAAAAAACGGCCTGATTATCCTGCTGCGCCCGAATAATGGGCGCACTTAAACCTTTCTCTGAGAGTATTCCGACCCTTCCTTTAAGAGTTTTTACCTGTTGAAACTGTTCTAAACACGTAAAATTAATATTAGCGATATAACAGGAAGTGACTATCACCTGCGTGATGATGTAACGCCTGCGCGACCAGCTTTCACGGGAACAGAATTTAAGTATGGATATTGTCTATACTTAAAGTGCATTCCTTTCCGTGAATCGATAATTCAGGAGAAAGTATTATGACCTTTACCAGCAAAAAATTAGCCGCCGCTGTTCTGGCAATCACTGTAGCAATGTCTCTGAGCGCTTGCTCTAACTGGTCTAAACGTGACCGTAACACCGCGATTGGTGCCGGTGCTGGTGCGCTTGGTGGTGCAGTATTAACGGATGGTAGTACGCTGGGTACATTAGGTGGTGCTGCCGTAGGTGGTATTATCGGTCACCAGGTGGGCAAATAATCACCATAACGGCTCTCACCGGTATAATAATATATTTTGTATTTTCAGGTCTGACTTACGCACGTAGAAAAAAGAGCCACGGCAATGTCCGTGGCTCATTTATTTTAACCGCCCGCCAGTTTGACTTTCATACCTTTGGCTTCCAGCAGCGTTTTAATTAAATCCCGCTTATCGCCCTGAATCTCAATTATGCCGTCTTTTACTGCCCCACCGCATCCGCACTTCTTTTTAAGCTCAGCGGCGAGCTTTACCAGCTCTGCATCATCCAGATCAATGCCGGTGACAAGGCAAACGCCTTTCCCTTTTCTGCCACTGGTCTGGCGCTGAATACGCACGATTCCATCGCCTTTCGGACGTTCAACTTTCTCTTTTGGCTCTTCAATGCGCCCGGTATCTGTTGAATAGACCAGACGAGTGTTGGCATCACGCATTATGCCCCCTTTTTCAGTGATGCATTAATCGCTTTCAGAGTCTCTGCCGGATAAGCGGATTTCGTCACCGGGCGACCAATTACCATATAGTCTACCCCCGCGCTCAGCGCCTGCTCTGGCGTCATGATGCGTCGCTGATCCCCTGATTCGCTGCCTGCCGGACGGATACCTGGCGTCACCAGTTTAAATTCGCGGCCTAACTCAGATTTGAAGCGAACCGCCTCCTGAGCTGAACAGACCACGCCATCAAGCCCACACTGTTGCGTGAGGCGCGCCAGACGCTCCGCATGTTCGGCAGGTGACAACGTCACACCCAGGTCACGAAGGTCAGATTCATCCATACTGGTCAGCACGGTGACGGCGATAAGAAGCGGAGCGTCATTGCCAAACGGCACCAGCGCTTCGCGCGCAGCCGTCATCATACGTGCCCCACCGGAGGCATGAACGTTAACCATCCACACACCCAGTTCAGCCGCCGCAGCAACGGCGTGGGCAGTGGTATTCGGAATATCGTGGAATTTCAGGTCGAGGAAAACGTCGAAACCACGCTGGTGCAGATCGCGGACGATTTGCGGACCGAACAGCGTAAACATCTCTTTGCCTACTTTAAGACGGCAATCCCGGGGATCAATACCATCAACAAAGGCCAGTGCGGCGTCACGGTTATTGTAATCCAGAGCAACAACTACAGGAGAATCGGTAACTACGCGGGAAGTGGAGGAAGTAACAGACGTCATGACCAGCCCTTTTCGTCTATGGGCGCGCAGCGGCGCGGAACAGATAAACGGCGTGCATTCTACCTGCCCTCGGGGTAAATGAACAGAATCGAATGCTTTTCCTGCTGAACCACAGACCGCACGGTGCTGAAAGAAATAATGCATTCTTTAGTATGTTGTAACTAAAATAGGGTGTTTTAAAAAATCACTGCCCGTCCAGACCACGAATTGGCTTGATGGTAGACCAGGCCCGGCAGGAAGGGCAATGCCAGTAGAGCGAATAGGCGGTGAAGCCGCATTTCTGGCAGCGATAGCGCGGCTTGCTCCGCACCTGTTCACCGACCATGTCTCGCAGCACCATCAGGCTCTCTTTAGCGCGCCCTTCTTCTGCATCGTTAAGATGATAATCCATCAGCTTGTGGAAGACGCGCATCGTCGGATGGCGCTGCAACTGACGGGTAATGTATACCTGGGCGGTATCACTCCCTTCGTGCTCTTCGACGACATCCGACAGCATCAGCTCGGCTGTGGCACCGGTGTTTTCTTCAACACAGCGGCGCAGGAATGCAACCCACTCATCCTGCTTACCTAACTGCTGATAGCAGGTTTGCAGCATTTCCAGCGTTTCGCTGACCAGCTCTTTGTCCTGATCGATAACGCGAAGCAGGCTTTCCACGGCTTTGGCGTAATCACCATTAGCCATAAAGACCCGCCCCATCATTATCGAGATGCGGGCGCTGTTGCGATCGGCCGCGGCGCCTTTTTTTAGCAATGCCATGGCCTTATCCATGTCATCGCTACCCATTTGCTGAAGGGCCAGCTCGCAGTAAAAATGGGCAATTTCGACGCGCTGTTTATCTTTGCCGAGTTTGACCAGCCGTTCGGCGGTATCAATCGCTTTTTGCCAGTCGCTGGTTGCCTGGTAGATTTGCAGAAGTTGCTGAAGCGCACCGATACGGAAATCGGTCTCATCCACCAGCTGAGAGAACATATCTTCTGCGCGATCGTACAGGCCCGCCGCCATGTAATCTCTGCCCAACTGCTGCACGGCCAGCAACCGTTGCTCATAGGTCAACGATGCGCTTTCCATCAGGGTCTGGTGGATACGGATGGCACGGTCAACCTCTCCGCGCGAGCGGAACAGGTTTCCCAGGGTGAGATGCGCCTCTACGGTGCCGGTATCCTCTTTGAGCATGTCGAGGAACAGATCGACCGCTTTATCCTGCTGATTGCTCAGCAGGAAGTTCACCCCCGCAACGTAGTCACGGGAGAGTCGGTTTGCTTCATCCTGTTTTGTTTGTTGCGCGCTTCTGCGGCCCATATACCAGCCATAGGCTGCGGCGACAGGCAAAAGCAGAAACAACAACTCCAGCATATTCGATTATTCCTTGACTACCGGCACACCAGAGCTCGCCGGAATGTCAGTCGCAGGCGTAAGTTGATGTTCAAGTCGTTTAATTTTACGTTCAGCGCGAACAAGGGAAACACGAACCTTAAGCCAGAACAGGCCACATACAAGCCAGCCGATGACAAAACCCGCTGCGAATAACACAGCCAGCAGGCTCGACACCCGGTACTCGCCCTGCGCCAGCAGATAGTTGAAACTTACCTGTTGATCGTTTTGCGCGCCCAATGTGACTGAAATGACAAAAATCGCCAACACCAGTAAGAAAATGAGTAAATATTTCACATGACTTCCCGTTATGTGGTTCGAGCGTATAAAGCGTGTTCAACTCACTGCAATCAGCCTTATAAGCTACCATTTTAGTGGCGGGCGCGAAACGGAAAAAGTAATGCGCCCTTCATGGATTTATGGTCAAAATGCGGAATATCAAGCTTCAGGTTCCGCCTGACTCCCTTTCGGCTATTTCTTCCTTCTCTTCCTGCGGTGGCGTCAGAGGCCCACAGAAACGTTGTGCAAGCCAGGTCGCCAACGTCACCAGTACCCACGAAATCAGCGTAGCCACCACCAAATCACGCGGCCAGTGCATCCCCAGCAGCATCCGGCTGCCCATTACGCCTGTCGCCCAGACCAGCAAAATCGCAATCGTGAGGGTACGTCGACGTGGCCAAAGCAGCCCCACGCCGAGTAGCGCCCAGCTGGCAGCAAACATCGTATGTCCGGAAGGAAACGCAAAGCCGGTCTCTTTTTGCCAGTGTTTGCGTAAAAATGTCGGGATATCCTGCTGTTCCGCAAGCTGTTCTTTCACCAACGCCCCGCGATCCTTACGCTTTAAAGTGTAGAACTCATCTACCGGAATATGGTGCGTTTTTTCCAGCCAGATAACAAAGGGACGGGGTTCCTGCACGCGATCTTTCACCCACGACTTCACCCCCTGCCCGACAAGAATGGCACCTCCGAGAATGGCAAATAATACCAGCGCCGCGCGAAGACGAAAGCGCAGGCACCACAGGAACCAGGCACAGAGCAGCACGTGCGTAATAATCCCCCAGGGCTGGGTGACCGTCTCAGTTATCCAGTATAAGGCTTTCAGCCACGTCTCGTTTTGTCCGGGCTTCCACATCCAGCCGGAGAACCAAACGATCAGGGGTATAACAAGCAATACGGCGGCGCCTGCGGCCGTGCGTCTGGCAATTGAAAGCATGTCCTCTCCTTTTTCACTAAGCACCACAATCATAACTGAATTTCCACCTTCTGGTGGATATGTCGGATCGTGCGTTTAACGTCCGTATAGCGTGGTGGTGATTAGGTGAAGTAGCCGGGCTTGTGGCAAAATAGTCCAATACAGAAAGCAAAATGGGGCAAAGGCACGAAACGTGTCAGCCTGGTATGGAGAATCACATGCAGCTTAAACGTGTGGCAGAAGCCAAACTGCCAACCCCATGGGGCGATTTCCTGATGGTGGGTTTTGAAGAACTGGCAACCGGACAAGATCACGTCGCCCTGGTATACGGTGACATTTCGGGGCAGACGCCGGTACTGTCCCGCGTTCATTCTGAGTGTCTGACCGGTGACGCGCTCTTCAGCCTGCGCTGTGACTGCGGTTTCCAGCTCGAAGCCGCTCTTTCTCATATCGCAGAGGAAGGACGTGGCGTGCTGCTGTATCACCGCCAGGAAGGACGCAATATCGGTCTGCTGAATAAAATCCGCGCCTACGCGTTGCAGGATCAGGGCTATGATACCGTCGAAGCAAACCATCAGCTCGGCTTTGCTGCTGACGAGCGCGATTTCACCCTCTGCGCAGATATGTTCAAGCTGCTGGGCGTGGACGAAGTGCGTCTGTTGACCAATAACCCGAAAAAAGTGGAGATCCTCACTGAAGCGGGCATCAATATCGTTGAACGCGTGCCGCTGATTGTTGGCCGCAATCCGAAAAACGCGCACTACCTCGATACCAAAGCTGCAAAGATGGGGCACCTGCTGAGCGAGTAAACGCAAAACGCCCGGCACTTCTGCCGGGCGAGTTTTATCAGTCCAGCATCTTTCGAATCACATAATGTAAAATGCCGTCATTCTGGTAATAGGTTAGCTCTGTTGCCGTATCAATACGACACCGACAATCCAGCACTTCTGTTGTACCATCTGCCCGCGTTAACTTCACCGGAACGGTTTTACCCGGTTGCAGATTTTGCAGACCGCTGATATCAATCTGCTCTTCCCCGGTCAGACCCAGCGTTTTACGCGTTATGCCCTGCGGGAACTCCAGCGGCAGGATCCCCATCCCGATCAGGTTTGAGCGGTGGATACGTTCAAAGGATTCGGCAATCACCACGCGAACCCCGAGCAGACGTGGACCTTTAGCCGCCCAGTCGCGACTGGAACCAGAGCCGTACTCTTTACCGGCAATAACGGCCAGCGGCGTACCCTCCTGCTGATACTTCATGGCTGCGTCATAAATTGAAATGACCTCTGTATCTGGCAGGTGGCGCGTCATGCCCCCTTCCACGCCCGGGACCATTTCATTACGAATGCGGATGTTGGCAAATGTCCCGCGCATCATCACTTCGTGGTTACCGCGGCGCGAACCGTAGGAGTTAAAATCGCGACGTTCCACGCCACGGCTTTGCAGATACCGACCTGCCGGACTGTCCGCTTTGATGCTCCCCGCTGGTGAGATATGGTCAGTGGTGACGGAATCGCCCAGCATCGCCAGAATGCGCGCGCCGTGAATATCTTTCAGCGGTGCAGGCTCCGCCAGCATCTCATCGAAGAAGGGCGACAGACGAATATAGGTGGAATCATCCTGCCAGTCATAGGTATCGGAACCCACCACGTCAATCGCTTTCCATTCCGCTGTACCTTCGAACACTTCCGCATACTCTTTGCGGAACATCTCGGTGGAAACTTTCTCTACCGCGCGCGCAATTTCACGCGATGATGGCCAGATGTCTTTCAGATAGACAGGTTCATTTTTGCGATCGTGACCAATCGGATCGGTCGCCAGGTTAATGTTCATGTTTCCGGCCAGAGCATAGGCTACAACCAGCGGCGGCGAGGCCAGCCAGTTGGTTTTCACCAGCGGATGAATACGCCCCTCAAAGTTTCGGTTACCGGAAAGTACCGCGCCAACGGTCAAATCACCCTGCTTGATCGCCACTTCAATAGGCTCAGGCAGTGGACCAGAGTTACCGATGCAGGTCGTACAGCCGTAGCCCACCAGGTTAAAGCCCAACTCGTCGAGGTACGGCGTGAGTCTGGCCTGCGCCAGGTAATCGGAAACCACTTTCGAACCAGGCGCCAGGGACGCCTTAACCCACGGCTGTGGCTTGAGTCCCAGTTCTACCGCTTTTTTTGCCAGCAGCCCGGCTGCCATCAGCACACTCGGGTTGGACGTGTTGGTACAGGAGGTGATAGCGGCGATCACCACGGCGCCGTCAGGGAGCTGATACTGATGCCCGTTCAGAACATAGTCCACCGGACGGTGATCTTTTTGCGCGGCGTTAACCTCCAGCTCATTGCTGGCGGCAAAGGCTTTCGGAACGTTGCTCAGGGCGACGCGGTCCTGCGGTCGTTTCGGCCCTGCGAGGCTTGCCTCAACGGTGCCCATATCCAGTTCCAGCGTGCTGGTAAATACCGGCTCGTCACCCGGGTTACGCCACATGCCCTGCGCTTTGGTGTAGGCCTCTACGAGCGCCACCTGCTCCTCGCTGCGACCACTGAGGCGCATATACTCAAGCGTAACGCTATCAATCGGGAAAAAGCCGCAGGTCGCACCATATTCCGGCGCCATGTTGGCGATGGTGGCCCGGTCCGCCAGCGGCAGTGAATCCAGACCATCACCATAAAATTCAACGAATTTACCCACCACGCCATGCTTACGCAGCATCTGGGTGACCGTCAGAACCAGATCCGTGGCGGTAATGCCTTCGGACAACTTACCGGTCAGCTTAAAGCCCACCACATCGGGAATGAGCATTGATACCGGCTGGCCGAGCATGGCCGCTTCCGCTTCAATACCACCGACGCCCCAGCCCAGAACGCCAAGGCCGTTAATCATGGTGGTGTGTGAATCGGTGCCCACCAGCGTATCAGGGTAAGCCACCCACTCTTTATCCTGCAATTCACTCCAGACGGCTTTGCCAAGATATTCCAGGTTGACCTGGTGACAAATGCCGGTGCCCGGTGGAACAACGCTGAAGCGGCTGAACGCCTGCTGACCCCATTTCAGAAATACGTAGCGTTCATGGTTACGTTCCATCTCCAGACGGACGTTTTCACCGAAAGCATCGTCGTCACCAAAGTGATCGACGGTGACGGAGTGGTCGATGACGAGGTCTACCGGTGAGAGCGGGTTCACCTTAGCCGTATCGCCCCCGAGACGCTTAACAGCTTCACGCATGGCGGCCAAGTCCACAACCGCCGGCACGCCGGTGAAATCCTGCATCAATACCCTGGCCGGGCGGTAGGCAATTTCTTTGTCTGCGTGAGCATTTTTCAGCCACCCTGCCAGAGCCTGGATATCCTCCTCGGTAACCGAGTCGCCATCTTGCCAGCGCAAGAGGTTTTCCAGTAGTACTTTCAACGACTTGGGTAACCGCGAAATGTCCCCAAGCGTCCTGGCAGCCAGCGGTAAGCTGTAGTAGCGCCAGGTTTTATTTTCCGCCTGTAATGTGTCCTTACTGGCTTCGCGTAGGGTTAACGACATAAGCTCCTCCTTAAAAACAGGGATGTCCTGACAATCATCAGGGCTGTAATTAAAGATAACACAAAGATGTCGTAACGTTTTGATAACAACCCGAATTGATAAATTTAGGAATGGTCCAACGCGAGGGATTAAACAAAAAACCCCGCCGTGGCGAGGTTTTACGATTTAGTGTAAGGCCAGCCAGAGGAGCTGACACCAGAAGAGGATCGACGCTGAGAATACGCCGAGCCATGACCAGTATTTTACGGTTGTCATGTTATTCATCATAGGGACACCAGACTTTAATTATTTAAGGATGCGAGGTCTGCCCTCGTTCTATATTGCTGATGTGTATTTATTAAGGAGTACAAAAGTGCACAGTCTTTATTCAGACTATTTGCATCATTACGCAAAAATCAAAATTATTGTTTTTTGGGTTCGTCTTCTGCGAACACATCAATAAAGGCCTGCTGCTGTGGCGTCAGTTGCCAGGAGGCTGGCACGCTGGTTGCTGGCGCCTTACGCGCTTTGTGAGCATTGTCACGAAGCTGACACATCTCTTTTCTCGCGTCAGTACGCACCGTCATGACCATATTCAACCCCAATATTTCCAGACGAGAAGAGCAACAACCACCCAGAACAGGGCAGAGCCGAGAAAGACCGCCAGCCAGGCTTTACGCTTAAGCGCGGGATCCCTTTGCGGTTCTTCACTTCCTGACGGCATTGCTAACCTCATACAATCGATATCGCTTATCATTTAGAGACCAAACAATTGGCACAAGTAATCATCTGATGAGATAAATCCTAAAGAAACTTTAGCCGAAAAGCCAGTGAATTTACGAATCTGAGCCTGGGAAAATTCAATCTTTTGACCAGAAATAAATAATTGAAAAGAATAATTTGCACACCTGTAAATTAGTTTCTACTTTTGTCGCAAATTTGCGACAGTAAAACCCTATTCATCAAATGGGTTATGACGATATATGACAGTAGGCGCAGATGAGGTTAATTCTAATTTAGATTTAAAGGGGGAAACCGGTATCTTTCCAGAAGAGAAAGATACCGGGTGTAATTATTTGGCAGGAAGTTTGATGTCTTTAAACATCTCTTCGATGTCTTCATTGGAGCGTAACGCCACGGCCGTGTCGACCACGTCACGCGTTAAATGCGGTGCGAAGCGCTGAATAAAATCATACATATAGCTGCGAAGGAACGTGCTGCGACGAAAACCTATCTTGGTGGTGCTGTGGCTGAAGATATCATGCGCGTCCAGACGCACCAGATCCGGGTCTGATACAGGATCCACCGCCATGCTGGCAATAACGCCTACGCCCAGACCCAGACGCACGTACGTTTTAATGACGTCCGCATCCGTTGCAGTGAAGACGATCCGTGGCGTTAAGCCGGCGCGGTTAAAGGCGGTGTCTAGCTCAGAACGGCCCGTAAATCCGAACGTATAGGTAACCAGCGGGTATTGCGCCAGCTCTTCGATTGTCACTTCGCCCTTCCCCGCCAGCGGATGATCGGGGGTCACGACAATAGAGCGGTTCCAGTGGTAGCACGGGAGCATGACCAGATCATCGTACAGATGAAGAGCTTCCGTCGCGATGGCAAAATCGGCATTGCCTTTAGACACGGCCTCTGCGATTTGCGTCGGTGAGCCCTGATGCATATGCAGGGAAACGCGGGGATAGCGTTCGATGAAACCTTTGATCACCCCGGGAAGCGCATAACGCGCCTGTGTGTGCGTGGTGGCAATATAAAGGGAGCCTTTATCCGGCCAGGTATGTTCCCCGGCGACGGATTTAATGGCGTCGACTTTGGAAAGCACTTCTCGTGCGATGCGAATGATTTCCTGCCCTGCCGGCGTGACCTGAGTCAGGTGCTTACCGCTGCGGGCAAATATCTGAATACCTAATTCATCCTCCAGCATACGCACCTGCTTACTGATGCCAGGCTGCGAGGTATAAAGACCTTCTGCGGTGGAAGAGACATTGAGGTTATGATTGACGACCTCAACGATATAGCGAAGCTGCTGTAATTTCATGCCAGACCATCCGATTTAGCGCATGCGTCAATCGCTTAATACGATTTGATAATAAGAAACGGGTTAACTATAACCACTATATCATTTATAGCCAGGCTGTATAGTACGGAACAAAAAATAATAACAACGTAATAAAAAAGGGCCGGAAGTCCGGCCCTTTCAAAGGTAAGTTACGGTAAGTGAAGATTATTTTTTACCTTCAACCCATTTCCCGTCGACAAAGAAGGCTGACCAACCGGTCGCTTTACCCTCTTTCTCTGCCGCCACGTACTGCTGCTTCGTTTTACGGCTAAAGCGCACCACGGTTTTGTTGCCTTCCGGATCCTGCTGTGGCGCATCGGCCAGGTAACGCAGTTTCTCCGGCAGACGGTCGCGGAAGCGGTACAGCTCTTCTACCAGCGGCGCACGGGTTTCGCGCGATTTCGGGAAGGTGTTGGCCGCCAGGAATACCCCGGCAGCGCCGTCACGCAGCACGAAATACGCATCTGACTTCTCGCACGGCAGCTCAGGAAGCGGAACCGGATCTTCCTTCGGCGGCGCAACTTCACCGTTACGCAGGATCTTACGCGTGTTTTTACAGTCGTCGTTGGTACATGCCATGTACTTACCGAAGCGTCCCATTTTCAGGTGCATTTCGGAACCACATTTCTCACACTCAACGATCGGACCGTCATAGCCCTTAATGCGGAACTCACCTTCTTCGATCTCATAACCGTCGCAGGTTGGGTTATTACCGCAAACGTGCAGTTTACGTTTTGGATCGATCAGGTAGCTGTCCATCGCCGTGCCGCATTTCTTACAGCGGCGCTTGGCGCGCAGTGCGTTGGTCTCCGCATCGTCACCTTCCAGCACGTTGAGAACTTCGTTCTCCGGCACGAGGTTGATAGTGGTTTTGCAACGCTCTTTCGGCGAAAGCGCATAACCAGAACAGCCGAGGAACACGCCCGTGGTTGCGGTACGGATCCCCATTTTACGGCCACAGGTTGGGCAGTCGATGCTGGTCAGTACCATCTGGTTAGGCAGCATGCCGCCTTCTTCAGGATCTTTCTCAGCTTTCTCAAGCTGGTTGGTAAAATCGCTGAAGAAGCTGTCGAGAACTTTCTTCCACTCGGCCTTATGGCTGGCAACCTCATCGAGACTGTCCTCCATCTGCGCGGTGAAGTCATAGTTCATCAACTCACGGAAGTTAGCTTCCAGACGGTCGGTAACAATCTCACCCATTTTTTCAGCATAGAAACGACGGTTCTCAACGCGAACGTATCCACGATCCTGAATGGTCGAAATGATCGACGCATAGGTAGACGGGCGACCGATGCCGCGTTTTTCCAGCTCTTTTACCAGCGACGCTTCGCTGAAACGCGCAGGCGGCTTGGTGAAGTGCTGGGCCGGTACCAGATCAACCAGCGACAGCTCGTCGCCTTTGTTGACGGAAGGCAGAGTTCTGTCTTCATCACCTTTACGCAGCGCAGGCATCACTTTTGTCCAGCCGTCGAAACGCAGAATGCGGCCGCGCGCTTTCAGGCGGAAATCACCCGCGCCAACGGTCAGCGTAGTGGAGTCGTATTTCGCTGGCGTCATCTGGCAGGCCACGAACTGGCGCCAGATCAGCTGATACAGCTTCTGGGCGTCCGCTTCCATATCTTTAAGAGATTCCGCCAGAACGGAAACGTCAGAAGGACGGATCGCTTCGTGCGCTTCCTGAGAATTCTCTTTGCTGGCGTACTGATTAGGGCTGTCCGGCAGGTATTTCTTACCGAAGTTGTCCTCGATATAGCCACGCACCATGCTGACAGCGTCCTGGCTCAGGTTGGTGGAGTCAGTACGCATGTAGGTGATGTAACCCGCTTCATACAAACGCTGGGCCATCATCATGGTTTTCTTCACGCCGTAACCCAGACGCGTACTTGCCGCCTGCTGAAGCGTTGACGTGATAAACGGTGCGCCAGGCTTGCTGCTGGTCGGTTTGTCTTCACGATCCAGCACCTGATAACGCGCTTTTTCCAGCAGCGCTACGGCGGCCATGGTCTGATCGCGATTTTCAGGACGGAACGGTTTGTCGTTGTGGTGGCTCACCTGCAACGGCAGCGCATCGCCGCCCGGCGTGGTGACATTCGCATCCACTTCCCAGAACTCTTCCGGGACAAACGCTTTGATCTCGCGTTCACGTTCGACAACAAGACGAACAGCCACAGACTGCACACGCCCCGCAGACAGGCCGCGAGCGACTTTTTTCCATAGCAACGGCGAAACCATGTAGCCTACAACGCGGTCCATAAAGCGACGCGCCTGCTGAGCGTTAACACGGTCGATATTCAGTTCACCCGGCTTTTCAAACGCCTGACGAATCGCATTCTTTGTAATTTCGTTAAACACTACACGGCTGTAGCGTTTGTCATCACCCCCAATCACTTCCCGCAGGTGCCATGCGATGGCCTCCCCTTCGCGGTCAAGGTCGGTTGCGAGATAAATGTGGTCTGCTTTTTCAGCAAGCTGTTTCAGCTCGTTAACGACTTTTTCTTTGCCTGGCAGCACTTCGTACTGTGCATCCCAGTTGTGCCATGGGTTAACACCCATGCGGTTGACAAGCGCGCTACGTTCATCCTTTTTAGGCTTTTTAGCCCCTTTGGTGGAGGTAGAGTCTGCGCTCTTTTTGCTGGCTGAGCCACTTGTCGGCAAATCGCGAATGTGACCAACGCTGGACTTAACCACGTAGTCATTGCCCAGATATTTATTGATCGTTTTGGCTTTTGCCGGGGACTCAACGATGACGAGAGCTTTACCCATATTCACCTTTACCTAATTTAATTCTTCCAGGAATACGCCGCACGTTGATTTCCCTTCCGCTGACGACGAGCCATTGATATTGCGACGTCGTCAGGGGATATCAACCCCTTTGTCTTACCGAACGTCAGTATGGCGACATCCAGGTCATTGAGTTTTCGGGTATTTTTCTCACATCAAAGTTCATTCGTGACGAATTCCCGGTCGAATGTCAAGCAATTCTGTTGCCAGAATGACGAAAGCGCACACTGTACCTGATAAAATTCGTTACGCAACTTTATTAGCATGCAAAAGCAAATCCCGCCAGCCAGCCCCTGTTCCTTATACCCGCGAATAGCAGGGAAAATTTGCCCCCGAAGCGACCCAGGCGTAGACTATTGTCACTGTTTAAGGAGTGGAATATGCAGAATACGACCCAACCCATTGACCGAGCTTCACTGCTTATCGAAGCAAACAAACTCATTCGCGACCATGAAGACACCCTGGCGGGTATTGAAGCGACTGGCGTGGAACAACGTAATGGCGTGCTGGTGTTCAGCGGTGAATACTTCCTTGATGAACAAGGGTTACCAACCCCGAAAAGCACCGCCGTGTTTAACATGTTTAAATACCTGGCGCATACCCTCTCAGAGAAGTACCACCTGGTCGATTAAAACGAAAACGCGAGGCATCTGCCTCGCGTTTTTCTTTACAGCAGCGGCTTTTGTCCGCGCTGCAACCAGCGTATCAGCAGGCGATCCGCGCTTTCTGCCGCACTATTGGTTAAACGGTCGAGCAGGCGCTTACGTCGGGTGAAGCGCACCCCCACCAGCTCACGACCTTCCATCAGGTTGAGCAGGAGGTCGTCGCTGGTACCCACTTCATCCACCAGCCCTTTCTCCTGCGCCTGCGTGCCGTACCAGTGTTCGCCCGTAGCCACCTGCTCAATGTCCAGCGTTGGGCGCATGCGGTGCACGAAATCCTTGAACAGATGGTGAGTTTCGTTCAGATCTTCCCGGAACTTCTGCCGTCCCTCTTCGGTATTTTCGCCGAGCAGCGTCAGCGTACGTTTGTACTGACCCGCCGTATGCAATTCGATGTCGATCTCTTTATTTTTCAGGAAACGATTGAAGTTAGGGATCTGCGCAACCACCCCAATCGAGCCGATAATGGAGAACGGTGCTGCGACGATTTTATCCGCCACGCACGCCATCATATAGCCGCCACTCGCCGCGACCTTATCTACCGCCACGGTGAGCGGGATCTGTTTATCCCGCAGACGTTGTAACTGCGAAGCCGCCAGTCCATACCCATGCACTACGCCGCCCGGGCTTTCAAGGCGTACCACCACCTGATCCTGGGCTGTCGCCACGGCCAGCACCGCGGTCACTTCCTCACGCAGAGAGGAGACTTCATGCGCATCCATGCTACCTTTAAAATCGAGCACATAGACGCGCGGTTTTGCGTCAGCCTGTGGCGTGGCGAGCTTAGCTTTCGCCTTCGCGGCTTTGGCGTCCTGCTTATGTTTTTTCTTCTGGGCTTTTAGCCACAGCTTCTGTTGATGATCGTCAAGCAGCGCCAGAGACATCTCTTCCCGCATCTCTTTATACTGCTCGCTCAGGCGGGTAATGCGTAACTCACCACGCTGACGCTTACGCTGCGTCAGGTTGACAATCAGGACGGCAATCACCGCGACAGCAATAACCACCGTAGCGATTTTGGCCAAAAACAACCCATACTGAGAAAGTAATTCCACGCGTTCCACCTTGATTTAACCACGAATCTTACACGCCAGTGTACAACAGCCCTGCGCAGGCGTCTCGCTCTGGACATTAGCTCTGCGAGGCGGCTTCAGGAATCCCCCGTTTCTGGTTTAAATCTTTGCAAATTGTTAATTTCCCAGCGTTCTGTCCTGTAGACTGATTGAATTCTGACGCGGTTTCGGGCATAAAGCCGAAAAGTCATAAATAAAGGTGCAAGTCACGCCCAATGCGCCTGAGGAGCCACCGTGCATTATCAGC
Source organism: Enterobacter cloacae complex sp. P29RS (assembly GCF_014893445.1). Lineage (NCBI taxonomy): Bacteria > Pseudomonadati > Pseudomonadota > Gammaproteobacteria > Enterobacterales > Enterobacteriaceae > Enterobacter > Enterobacter cloacae complex sp. P29RS. The sequence goes on from NZ_JADBPZ010000001.1 coordinate 247,590, forward strand.
CACAAAAAAACCTTCTACAGAACCGCATCATTCTGGTTACCGGTGCCAGCGACGGGATTGGTCGCGAAGCGGCGCTGACTTATTCTGAATACGGTGCGAGCCTTATTCTGCTGGGACGTAATGAAGAAAAGCTCAAAGCCGTTGCCCGTGAAATCGAAAACGCCGGCGGTACCCCCACGCCCTGGTATACGCTCGATCTGCTGACCTGTACGTCAGCGTCATGTCAGGCCCTTGCCCAGCGCATTAGTACGCATTATTCGCGTCTGGACGGCGTACTACACAACGCGGGGTTACTGGGCGAAGTGCGCCCGATGGATGAACAGGATCCGGAGATTTGGCAGCAGGTGATGCAGGTTAACGTCAATGGGACGTTTTTCCTGACCCAGGCCTTGCTTCCTTTATTACTTAACTCAGATTCCGGTTCGCTGGTGTTTACCTCCTCCAGCGTGGGGCGTCAGGGTCGTGCGAACTGGGGGGCTTACGCCGCCTCAAAATTTGCCACGGAAGGAATGATGCAGGTGCTGGCCGAAGAGTATCAAAACCGCCATCTGCGGGTTAACTGTATTAACCCTGGCGGTACGCGCACTAAAATGCGTGCCAGCGCGTTCCCGACAGAAGATCCGCAAAAGCTTAAAACCCCGGCCGATATTATGCCTCTTTACCTGTGGCTAATGGGTGACGACAGCCGTCGTAAAACCGGAATAACATTCGATGCTCAGCCAGGCCGCAAACCGGGGATATCGCAATGAGTGAAGACCGTCATCAACAGCGCCAGCAGCGTCTGAAAGAACAGGTTGATGCACGCGTGGCGGCCGCTCAGGACGAGCGCGGGATCCTCATCGTGTTCACCGGCAACGGCAAAGGCAAAACCACCGCCGCATTCGGTACCGCCACCCGCGCAGTCGGGCACGGTCAGAAAGTGGGCGTGATCCAGTTTATCAAGGGTGAATGGCCCAACGGCGAGCGTAATCTGCTCGAACCGCAAGGTGTTGAGTTTCAGGTGATGGCGACCGGTTTTACCTGGGATACCCAGAACCGGGAAACAGATACCGCAGCCTGCCTCGCCGTCTGGGAGCATGCCAAAAGAATGCTCTCTGACCCGTCGCTGAACATGGTGTTGCTGGATGAGATCACCTATATGGTGGCCTATGACTACCTGCCGCTGGAAGCCGTGCTGGAGGCCCTCAGGAACCGCCCTGCACACCAGACGGCGATCGTCACGGGGCGCGGGTGTCATCGGGACATTCTGGAGCTGGCCGATACCGTCAGCGAACTGCGTCCGGTTAAGCATGCGTTCGATGCGGGTATCAAAGCGCAAATAGGGATTGATTACTGAAGAAAAAAGCCCGGTATATTCACCGGGCTTTTAGATTAACCGTTGTTATTACGGCTGCCAGAGCGGCGATTGCTGCTAACCTGGCTGTGACGTTTAACCGCACGGCGGATCTGATTCGCCTTCATACGACGACGATCTTTCTCTACCGCCACTTTCGATGTGGTTTCTGGCGTCAGGCCAACCAGATCGCGCAGGTAGTTGGTTTGCGTCAGATCCAGCTCGGTATAGCCGCCACGTGGCAGGCCTTTCGGCAGCAGGATGTCGCCATAGCGGACACGAATCAAACGGCTTACCTGGACACCGACCGCTTCCCACAGACGACGCACCTCGCGGTTACGTCCCTCTGTCAGGGTAACGTTGTACCACTGGTTAATGCCTTCACCACCGGTAAACTTGATGGTTTTGAACGCCGCTGGGCCGTCTTCTAGCTGAACGCCACGCGACAGATCGCGCAATTTGTTCTCATCAACCTGACCGAAGACGCGCACGGCGTATTCACGCTCCACTTCACGACTCGGGTGCATCAGGCGGTTTGCCAGTTCACCATCGGTGGTGAACAGCAGCAGGCCACAGGTATTCACGTCCAGACGCCCTACGGCAATCCAGCGGGCGCCACGCAGTTTTGGCAGACGGTCGAACACCGTCGGGCGGCCTTCCGGGTCGTTGCGGGTACACAGTTCGCCTTCCGGCTTGTAGTAAGCCAGCACGCGGCAGATCTGTTCAGCGGACTCTTTCACGGAGATAAGATGGCCGTCAATGCGGATCTTCAGCCCCGGTACGATTTCAACGCGGTCACCGAGTGTGGCGATTTTACCGTCCACACTCACGCGACCTGCTTCAATAATGGCTTCGATTTCACGGCGCGAACCGTGGCCGGCACGCGCCAGCACTTTCTGTAACTTCTCGCTCATTGAGCTTCCTCAGGTGTCGCCTTCACAGGCGTCGAATCAGGTCAAAAACAGGGCAACGCCCTGCTTTGATGGCCGCGTAGTATATCTGCTTACACCCTTACAAGAAAGGCTTAACATCGCCCACGCCTTCACGAATCACTTCTGGCGCGTCTTCGGTGAGATCCACCACGGTGGTCGGTTGCTGGCCTAGATAGCCGCCATGAATAATCAGCTCCACCACTTTCTCCAGACGATCTTTGATCTCTTCCGGGTCGGACTCGGTAAACTCACTGCCCGGCAGCATCAGCGAGGTAGACAGCATCGGCTCGCCGAGGGTTTCCAGCAGCGCCTGGGCAATCGGGTTCGACGGCACGCGCATGCCGATGGTTTTACGTTTTTCCTGCAACAGACGACGCGGCACCTCTTTTGTCCCTTTCAGAATGAAGGTGTAGTTTCCCGGCGTGTTGTTTTTGATCAGGCGAAAGGCCACGTTGTCGACATACGCATAGGTCGACAGCTCAGATAGATCGCGACACATTAGGGTGAAGTTGTGGCCGTCCGGCAGCTGGCGGATGCGACAGATGCGCTCCATCGCCCCTTTATCCTCGATTTTACAGCCCAGCGCGTAGCCAGAATCGGTTGGGTAGACAATAACGCCGCCTTTACGGACGATTTCCACAGCCTGATTAATCAGACGTGGCTGTGGGTTATCCGGATGGATATAGAAAAACTGACTCATACTTCCCTCTCTTCAATTTGCTGTGGCTGTTCCCAGAGCTGCCAGACGGGCTCAACGCCAGCGGGTAACCAGAGCTTGCGCCCCAGTTCAATCCACGCGCAGGGTTGATGGAAATCTGAACCCTGTGACCCAAGCAGGCCAAACTGACGGGCGTAGGTCGCGAGCTGCGAACGCTCATTGGGTGCCTGCTGACACTGGGCAACTTCCATCGCCTCACCGCCGGATTCGGCAAAGTGGGCCAGCAACCTTTTCAGCCATTTAGCAGAAAGATTATACCGCCCCGGATGGGCCAATACGGCCTTACCACCAGAATGATGAATCACATCAATAGCTTGTTTTATTGTACACCACTGGGGAGGAACGTATCCGGTTTTCCCGCGCGCCAGATACTTTTTAAACACATTCGCCATGGTCGTCGCTTTACCGGCGTCAACCAGAAAACGGGCGAAATGGCCGCGCGTGACCGCCCCACCGTTCGCCAGCTTGCGCGCGCCTTCCAGCGCACCGGGGATATGCGCCTTCTCAAGACGTTCGCCTATCAACTCCGCGCGTTGATTGCGTCGTGCTTTTTGTTCTTGCAAAAATGCGCACATTGCCGGATGTTCTGTATCAATATTCAGGCCAACGATATGAATTTCGTGGTTTTCCCAGAGCGTGGAGATCTCGACCCCGGGCACCAGATTTAGCGCCAGCCCGCTTCGGGCAATCTCGGCGCGCGCGGCGGGGATGGCGTCTGTTGTGTCGTGATCGGTTATTGCCAGCGTGCCGACACGCATTTCAACGGCGCGATGGACCAGGGCTTCGGGCGTCAGCAGGCCATCTGAAGCCTGCGTATGGCTGTGTAAATCATAAATTACGGCGTAGGTGGTATCGCTCAAAGCACTTCCCATAACAGTCTGGAGACATCCGAAGCACCTATGATACCGACTTACCGCGAAATACTGAAATCAGGGGTTGACAACACGCCATCGAACTAGTTAACTAGTACGCAAGTTCACACGAGAAAGGTATCTGAAAATGACAGCACATTTCGCTCTGCACGGTTGGTGGCGTACTTCCTGATCTTCGGGCAGTGTCACGCGTCTGCGAAAAGCAAACAGATACCCGGCCCGCTCCCAAGCGGGCTTTTTTTTGAACAGAATATGAGAATAACAACATGCAAACAGCCAAACCCCACCTCGAACTGCTGACCTGCGAGGCGGCCTATCGCCATAACCCTACCGCGCTCTTTCATCAGGTGTGCGGTGCACGTCCTGCGACGCTGCTGCTGGAATCTGCTGATATCGACAGTAAGGACGATCTCAAAAGCCTGCTGCTGGTTGACAGCGCGCTGCGCATTACCGCATCGGGTGACACTGTCACTATTAAGGCGTTATCCGAGAATGGCGCGTCGCTGCTGCCGCTGCTGGATGCGGCTCTGCCTTCAGGCATTGAAAATGAGCGTCATCCGGACCTGCGAATTCTGTATTTCCCGCCGGTAAGCCAGTTGCTGGATGAAGATGCCCGCCTCTGCTCACTCTCCGTTTTCGACGCCTTCCGCCTGCTGCAAAATCTGGTCATTGTGCCGGAAGATGAGCGCGAAGCAATGTTCTTTGGCGGGCTGTTTGCTTACGACCTGGTTGCTGGCTTTGAAGATTTACCGGAAACCGAGCAGGGTAACCGCTGCCCGGACTACTGCTTCTACCTGGCCGAAACCCTGCTGGTGATCGACCATCAGAAAAAATACACCCGCATTCAGGCAAGCCTGTTCACGCCATCTGTGTCTGAGAAAAATCGCCTCGCGCAGCGCATCGCCCAACTGCAACAGCAGATGTCAGAAGCACCGCCCGCGCTCCCGGTGCAGCGTGTTGAAAAGATGACCTGCGAGGTGAGTCAGACCGACGATCAGTACGGCGCGGTGGTGCGTCAGATGCAAAAAGCGATTCGTGCCGGGGAGATTTTCCAGGTAGTGCCGTCCCGTCGCTTTTCACTGCCCTGCCCGTCGCCGCTGGCGGCTTACGATGTGCTGAAAAAGAGCAACCCAAGCCCGTACATGTTCTTTATGCAGGACAATGATTTCACTCTGTTCGGCGCGTCACCGGAAAGCTCCCTCAAGTACGACGCCACCAGCCGCCAGATTGAGATCTACCCGATAGCGGGAACCCGTCCACGCGGCCGTCGTGCCGATGGCTCCCTGGACCGCGATCTCGACAGCCGCATCGAACTGGAAATGCGTACCGACCACAAAGAGCTCTCCGAACACCTGATGCTGGTTGACCTGGCACGTAACGACCTGGCGCGTATTTGTACGCCGGGCAGCCGCTATGTGGCAGACCTGACCAAAGTCGACCGCTACTCCTTCGTCATGCATCTGGTATCCCGCGTGGTGGGTGAGCTGCGCCATGACCTCGACGTCCTGCACGCCTACCGCGCCTGCATGAACATGGGCACGTTGAGCGGCGCGCCGAAAGTCCGCGCCATGCAGCTGATTGCCGAAGCTGAAGGCCGCCGTCGCGGCAGCTACGGTGGCGCGGTGGGCTATTTCACCGCTCACGGTGACCTCGATACCTGCATCGTGATTCGCTCCGCCTACGTTGAGGACGGCATTGCTACCGTCCAGGCCGGGGCCGGGATTGTGCTGGATTCTGTTCCGCAGTCGGAAGCCGACGAAACCCGCAGTAAAGCGCGCGCGGTACTGCGCGCCATTGCTACCGCACACCATGCACAGGAGATTTTCTGATGGCTGACATTCTGCTGCTCGATAATATCGACTCCTTTACCTACAACCTGGCAGATCAGCTGCGTGCGAATGGACACAACGTCGTTATCTATCGCAACCACGTTCCGGCCCAGACGCTGATTGACCGTCTGGCGACCATGCAAAACCCGGTGCTGATGCTCTCCCCGGGGCCAGGCGCACCGAGCGAAGCGGGCTGTATGCCTGAGCTGTTGACCCGTATGCGCGGCAAGCTGCCGATTATCGGCATCTGCCTCGGCCACCAGGCGATTGTCGAAGCCTACGGTGGTTACGTGGGTCAGGCGGGGGAGATCCTGCATGGTAAAGCGTCAAGCATTGAACATGACGGTCAGGCGATGTTTGCCGGTCTGCCGAACCCGCTTCCGGTGGCGCGTTACCACTCACTGGTCGGCAGCAATATTCCGGCCGGGCTGACGATTAACGCCTCGTTTGAAGGGATGGTGATGGCGGTGCGTCACGATGCGGATCGCGTCTGCGGGATGCAGTTCCACCCGGAATCTATCCTGACGTCTAACGGCGCGCGCCTGCTGGAGCAAACGCTCAACTGGGCGTTGCAAAAGCTGGAGCAGACCAACACCCTGCAACCGATTCTGGAAAAACTGTATCAGGCCCAGACCCTGAGCCAGCAGGAGAGCCACCAGCTTTTCTCCGCCGTCGTGCGCGGCGAGCTGAAGCCTGAGCAGCTGGCCGCTGCGCTGGTGAGCATGAAAGTGCGCGGCGAAAGCCCGCAGGAGATCGCCGGTGCGGCAACCGCGCTGCTGGAAAATGCCGCCCCGTTCCCGCGCCCGGACTATCCGTTTGCCGATATCGTTGGGACCGGTGGCGACGGCAGCAACAGCATCAATATTTCGACCGCCAGCGCCTTTGTGGCGGCGGCATGCGGACTGAAAGTGGCGAAGCACGGCAACCGCAGCGTGTCCAGCCGTTCCGGATCGTCCGACCTGCTGGCGGCTTTCGGTATCAACCTGGACATGAACGCCGAGCGTTCCCGTGAAGCGCTGGATGACCTGGGCGTCTGTTTCCTGTTTGCGCCGAAGTATCACACCGGTTTCCGCCACGCGATGCCCGTTCGCCAGCAGCTTAAAACCCGGACGCTGTTTAATGTGCTCGGTCCACTCATTAACCCGGCGCACCCGCCGCTGGCGCTGATTGGCGTTTACAGTCCGGAGCTGGTCCTGCCGATTGCGGAGACGCTGCGCGTCCTCGGTTACCAACGCGCCGCCGTGGTACACAGCGGCGGGATGGATGAAGTTTCCCTGCATGCGCCCACGCTGGTGGCCGAACTGAATAACGGCGAAGTGCTGAACTATCAGCTTGAGGCCGCTGATTTCGGGTTGACCCCGTACCATCAGGACGCCCTGGCGGGCGGCACGCCGGAAGAAAACCGTGACATTCTCACGCGCTTATTACAAGGTAAAGGTGAGGCCGCCCATGAGGCCGCCGTGGCGGCCAACGTAGCCATGCTGATGCGTTTACATGGCGAGGAAGATCTGAAAGCCAACGCCCAAAAAGTTCTGGACGTACTGCGCTCCGGTGCAGCTTACGACCGCGTTACCGCACTTGCGGCAAGAGGGTAAATAATGCAGACCGTTTTAGCGAAAATCGTCGCCGATAAGGCCATCTGGGTGGAAGCCCGTAAGCAACAGCAGCCGCTCGCCAGTTTTCAGAATGACGTCGTTCCGAGCAGCCGTCGTTTCTATGATGCCCTCCAGGGCGCGCGTACCGCGTTTATTCTGGAGTGTAAAAAAGCGTCTCCGTCCAAAGGCGTGATCCGTGACGATTTCGACCCGGCGCGTATTGCCGGTATCTACAAGCATCATGCGTCTGCCATTTCTGTGCTGACGGATGAGAAATATTTCCAGGGCAGCTTCGATTTTCTGCCCGTAGTCAGCGGCATCGCGCCGCAGCCGATTCTGTGCAAAGACTTTATTATCGACCCGTATCAGATCTGGCTGGCGCGCTTTTACCAGGCCGATGCCTGCCTGCTGATGCTCTCCGTGCTGGATGACGAACAGTATCGCCAGCTCTCCGCCGTCGCGCACAGCCTGAATATGGGCGTGCTTACCGAAGTGAGCAACGAAGAGGAGCTGGAGCGCGCCATCGCGCTGGAAGCCAAAGTGGTCGGCATTAACAACCGCGACCTGCGCGACCTGTCGATTGACCTCAACCGTACGCGCCAGCTTGCGCCGCGTCTGGGTGCGGGCGTCACGGTGATCAGCGAATCCGGAATCAACAGCTACGCTCAGGTGCGCGAACTCAGCCACTTTGCCAACGGTTTCCTGATCGGTTCCGCGATGATGGAACACGACGATCTTAATGCGGCCGTGCGCCGCGTGCTGCTGGGTGAGAACAAAGTTTGCGGCCTGACCCGTGAGCAGGATGCGCAGGCCGCGTATGAGGCGGGCGCGATCTATGGTGGTCTGATCTTTGTTGAGTCCTCTCCTCGCGCCGTTAATGAAGAACAGGCGCGCAAGGTGATTGCGGCTGCGCCACTGAGCTACGTGGGCGTGTTCCGCAATGCGGATATTAACGACGTTGCGGCGAAAGCGGACGCGTTATCCCTGAGCGCGGTTCAGCTACATGGCGATGAAGATCAGACATACATCAATGCTCTGCGACATGTTCTGGCACCTCAGGTTCAGATCTGGAAAGCGCAAAGCGTTGGCGCCATCCTGCCCGCGCGTAACCTTACGCATGTTGATAAATACGTGCTCGACAACGGCCAGGGCGGCACGGGGCAGCGTTTCGACTGGTCACTGCTGCGTGGCGAAGTGCTGGACAATGTCCTGCTGGCGGGGGGATTAAGCCCCGATAACTGTGTGGAAGCAGCCAAAACCGGCTGCGCCGGCCTCGATTTCAATTCAGGCGTAGAGTCCCAACCGGGCATAAAAGACGCCAGCAAGCTGGCATCGGTATTTAAAACTCTGCGTGCATATTAAGGAAGAGAAGATGACGACATTACTTAACCCGTATTTTGGTGAGTTTGGTGGGATGTACGTCCCACAAATCCTGATGCCCGCGCTGCGCCAGCTGGAAGAAGCGTTCGTGAGTGCGCAGAAAGATCCGGCGTTTCAGGCGGAGTTTACTGACCTGCTGAAAAACTACGCCGGTCGTCCGACGGCACTGACCAAATGCCGCAACCTGACCGAAGGCACCAGAACCACGCTATACCTTAAACGTGAAGATCTGCTGCACGGCGGCGCGCATAAAACTAATCAGGTGCTTGGCCAGGCTCTGCTCGCCAAACGTATGGGTAAAACCGAAATTATCGCCGAAACCGGCGCGGGCCAGCACGGCGTGGCCTCTGCCCTCGCCAGCGCCCTGCTCGGCCTGAAGTGCCGCATCTATATGGGGGCGAAAGACGTGGAACGCCAGTCGCCGAACGTGTTCCGTATGCGTCTGATGGGGGCGGAAGTGATCCCTGTGCACAGCGGTTCTGCCACGCTGAAAGATGCCTGTAATGAAGCGCTGCGCGACTGGTCTGGCAGCTACGAAACCGCCCACTATATGCTCGGTACCGCGGCAGGCCCGCACCCGTTCCCGACCATCGTGCGTGAATTCCAGCGCATGATCGGTGAAGAGACTAAAGCGCAGATCCTCGAAAAAGAGGGTCGCCTGCCGGATGCGGTGATCGCCTGCGTTGGCGGCGGATCTAACGCCATCGGCATGTTTGCCGATTTTATTGACGAAACCAGCGTTGGGCTGATTGGCGTTGAGCCTGCCGGCCACGGCATTGAAACGGGCGAGCACGGTGCGCCGCTGAAGCATGGCCGCGTGGGGATCTATTTCGGCATGAAGGCCCCGATGATGCAGACCGATGAAGGGCAGATTGAGGAGTCTTACTCAATTTCAGCCGGGCTGGATTTCCCGTCCGTAGGGCCGCAGCACGCGTTCCTCAACAGCACCGGCCGCGCGGATTATGTCTCCATCACTGATGACGAAGCGCTGGAGGCCTTCAAAACGCTGTGCCGCAATGAAGGGATCATCCCGGCGCTGGAGTCTTCCCACGCGCTGGCACACGCGCTGAAAATGATGAAGGAAAACCCGGAAAAAGAGCAGCTGCTGGTGGTAAACCTTTCCGGTCGCGGTGACAAAGATATTTTCACCGTTCACGATATTCTGAAAGCACGAGGGGAAATCTGATGGAACGCTACGACAACGCATTTGCACAACTGAAAGCCCGCCAGGAAGGCGCTTTCGTTCCCTTCGTGACGCTGGGCGACCCCGGTCCGGAGCTGTCGCTGAAGATTATCGATACCCTGATTGACGCTGGTGCCGACGCGCTGGAGTTGGGGATTCCGTTCTCCGATCCGCTGGCGGATGGCCCGACCATCCAGAACGCGACGCTTCGCGCGTTTGCTGCGGGCGTGACGCCGGGCCAGTGCTTCGAAATGCTGGCGGCGATTCGCCAGAAGCACCCGACCATTCCGATCGGCCTGCTGATGTACGCCAACCTGGTGTTCAGCCGCGGTATTGATGCGTTTTACGCAGAGTGCGCCCGCGTGGGCGTTGACTCCGTGCTGGTGGCTGACGTGCCCGTTGAAGAGTCTGCGCCGTTCCGTCAGGCGGCGATGCGCCACAACGTCGCGCCGATTTTCATCTGTCCACCGAATGCCGATGACGATCTGTTGCGCCAGATTTCCTCTTACGGACGGGGTTACACCTACCTGCTCTCCCGTGCGGGCGTCACCGGTGCGGAAAACAAAGCCGCGCTTCCGTTGCATCATCTGGTGGAGAAGCTGGCAGAATACCATGCTGCGCCGCCGCTTCAGGGCTTTGGGATTTCCTCTCCGGATCAGGTTACTGCGGCGATTGACGCGAAAGCCGCCGGGGCCATTTCCGGTTCGGCTATCGTGAAAATCATCGAGAAGAATGTGGATAAGCCAGAGCAGATGCTGGCTGAGTTACACGCATTCGTCACATCCATGAAAGCGGCCACACACAAGGCGTAACCGTTAACACCGTCTGGCCCCGGCGTCAGGCGGTTTTCCCTTCTCTCTTCCTGAAAGAAGCAGGTCAAAATTGATCCTGTCGATATTTTCGGTGTGAATGACTTTTCAAACTTTCGCGTAAGCGTATGATCTGGGCTCTTTTTAGCGTTACCCTTCTGAGTTCAGAGGTTATTCATGTCCTGGCATTCCTTCAAACAGACTTACCTGGTTAAGTTCTGGTCACCTGTTCCGGCCGTTATCGCGGCAGGCATTCTCTCTACCTATTATTTCGGTATTACCGGCACCTTCTGGGCTGTTACGGGCGAGTTTACCCGCTGGGGTGGGCAGCTATTACAGCTGGCAGGCGTTCATGCCGAAGAGTGGGGTTACTTCAAACTGATCCATCTTGAGGGCTCACCGCTGACCCGCATCGACGGAATGATGATCATTGGCATGTTTGGCGGATGTTTTGCGGCCGCGCTGTGGGCCAACAACGTTAAGTTGCGCATGCCGAAAAGCCGCATCCGCATTATGCAGGCCGTGGTCGGCGGTATCATTGCCGGGTTTGGCGCCCGCCTGGCGATGGGCTGTAATCTGGCCGCGTTCTTTACCGGTATTCCGCAGTTCTCGCTGCATGCCTGGTTCTTTGCCGTCGCCACCGCCATAGGCTCATATTTCGGTGCAAAGTTCACCCTGCTGCCACTGTTCCGCATTCCGGTGAAAATGACGAAAGTTAGCGCTGCATCTCCGTTAACGCAAAAACCCGATCAGGCGCGTCGTCGCTTCCGCCTCGGTATGCTGGTCTTTTTTGCTATGGTTGCCTGGGCGATTTGCACGGCGATGAATCAGCCCAAACTCGGTCTGGCCATGCTGTTCGGCGTCGGCTTTGGTCTGCTGATTGAACGCGCGCAGATCTGCTTTACCTCCGCGTTTCGCGATATGTGGATAACCGGACGTACCATGATGGCGAAAGCCATTATTGCCGGGATGGCCGTGAGCGCGATCGGGATCTTTAGCTATGTTCAGCTCGGCGTTGAGCCGAAAATCATGTGGGCCGGTCCTAATGCGGTCATTGGCGGGCTGCTGTTTGGTTTTGGCATCGTGCTGGCGGGCGGGTGCGAAACTGGCTGGATGTATCGCGCCGTGGAAGGCCAGATGCATTACTGGTGGGTTGGTCTGGGTAACGTGATTGGCTCAACCCTCCTGGCGTACTACTGGGATGACGTCTCTCCAGTACTGGCAACCAACTGGGACAAGGTCAATTTGCTGAATACCTTTGGTCCACTCGGGGGGCTCATGGTGACCTACGCCCTGCTGCTTATCGCCTTCTTACTGGTTATTGCGCAAGAAAAGCGCTTCTTCCGGCGTGCCACCGTCAAAACTGAAACTCAGGAGAATGCCGCATGAAAGAGATCGTGCCTGATTATCGTCTCGATATGGTGGGTGAACCCTGCCCTTACCCGGCCGTCGCCACGCTTGAGGCGTTACCGCAGCTTAAGAAAGGTGAAATTCTGGAAGTGGTGAGCGATTGCCCCCAGTCGATCAATAACATTCCGCTTGATGCCAAAAATCACGGCTATACCGTGCTGGATATCCAGCAGGACGGACCAACGATTCGTTATTTAATTCAGAAGTGATTTCACGATCGAAAAAGGCCTCTCAGAGGCCTTATCTAGTTTACTGGCTTTGGCCACCGTCGTCGTCTGAGTTTCGGCAGGCATGAATGAGTGGTGAGACGTGTTCCGCAAACGGAACAGATAGCACCGTGAGGTAGGCTATGTGCTGGGCTGAACGTCGTGAACTGAAACTGTTTACCTGCACAAACGGGACACTCAAATTTGATGTTGGGGATATCCCCTCCAGCCAGGTATGTGGAACAACCACCATACAGCAATCCCCGGCTGACCGGGGATATATCTTCTGTCAGAAACGATAACCTGCTGAGAACATAAATACCCACGGATCCAGACGGGTACTGATACTCTGCTGCTCACCGCTAGCTTTAAAGCGCACGTCTGTATCAATGTCCATATACCAGACCGAGGCGTTGATCAGCCAGTCACGGTTAATCAGATAATCCAGACCAACCTGCCCCGCCATGCCCCACGAGTCTTTCAGGCTGAGATCGGATAGCCCAGCCTCTTTACCGGTATCGTTAAATTTCTCATCAAAGAAGGTGGTGTAGTTAACGCCTGCACCAATATAAGGGCGTAACTTGCTGATGGAATCGCCGAAGTACCACTGCGCCATCAGGGTTGGTGGTAAATGGTGCACCGTAGCAATGTCCCCGGTCGGCCCTAAACCGACGCGGTGACGGAATGGCGTGGCGGCCAGAAGCTCAACGCCAATGTTATCCGTAGCCATATACGTGAATGTCAGGCCTAACTGGGTGTTATTGCTAACGTTAAACCCGCCCATACCCAGTACATTGTCGGAACCTTCCGTTGGACGCACCGTTGCCGAACCGGCACGAATAAAGAATTCACCTGCTTCATGCGCGTACGCGCCGCCAGAGAGACTGCTTAAGATAAGGGCTGCCACCGCTAATTTTTTCATATCCGCTCCATCGTTGTGGTTTTAATTGCGGAGGAGAATATACTCACAAATGAGTAATAAGTGATCTAACACAGATCACATTAAAACCAGTAAGTTAACATTCATTGATCTAGGTTAATTTTTGGTGACGCCTCATAAAGCAATAAGTTGTTTCCGCGTCAATTTTTGGCATTTCATAGTTAAAAAATTTTCTGTTTTTCCTCTCTTGCGCTTCCTGTAGCGGCTGGATAATTTATCGCTCTCACAATCTGATTTGATGCGTTCTACTTTTGCAGGTGTGCCATGAGTGATCATAACCCGTGCATGACGTGCGGAGCCTGTTGTGCGTATTTTCGAGTCTCTTTCTACTGGGCTGAAGCCAGCGATGGCGGCGGCACCGTTCCGGTTGATCTCACTGAACCCTTGACCCCTTTCCTGCGTTGCATGCGCGGCACCAACCAAAAACAGAGCCGCTGTGTGGCACTGCAAGGTGAACCTGGGGTATCCACCCGCTGTTCCATTTACGCGGATCGCCCCAGCCCGTGCCGCACTTTCGCGATGTCGGGAGAGGATGGGCAGGTCAATGAGGCATGCAATCGCGCCCGCGCCCGCTATGGATTACCGCCGCTTTACAAAGATATGCTTTTCCATACAAGCCTTGATGCTGCCACCAGCGTGTTATCCGGTGTACAATTGCCGGCTAATTAACACCTGCAATACTCAAGGAGAGTGCATGTCTATCACGGCGAAGTCTGTCTACCGTGACACGGGAAATTTTTTCCGCAATCAGTTCGTTACTTTTTTACTGATCGCGTTGTTGTGCGCCTTTATTACGGTGGTGCTGGGTCATGCGTTCTCACCCAGTGATGAACAGATTGCCTCGCTGAGCCAGGGGGATCATCTTGCAGGCAGCGCAGGGTTATTTGACCTTGTGCAGAATATGACGCCAGAGCAACAGCAAATCTTGCTGCGTGCATCTGCGGCATCTACCTTCTCGGGGCTGATCGGCAACGCCATTCTGGCGGGTGGCGTGTTGCTGATGATCCAGCTGGTGTCTGCCGGCCAACGCGTCAGCGCGTTACGTGCCATCGGGGCCAGTGCTCCGGTGCTGCCGAAACTGTTTATCCTCATCTTCCTGACCACGCTGCTGGTCCAGATGGGGATAATGTTGGTTGTCGTTCCGGGCGTGCTGCTGGCTATCGTGCTTTCATTTGCGCCAGTAATGGTTGTGCAGGACAAAATGGGTATTTTCACCGCCATGCGCAGCAGCATAAGGCTCGCGTGGGCGAATATGCGTCTGGTCGCCCCGGCCGTTATCAGCTGGTTGCTGGCCAAGACTCTACTGTTGCTGTTTGCGCCGAATTTTGCGGTATTAACGCCAAACGTCGGCGCGGTTGTCGCCAATACGCTGAGCAATCTGATTTCAGCTGTACTGCTGGTCTATTTGTTCCGCCTGTACATGTTAATTCGTCAGTAACCGGGATCGCAGAATGAAGCAGTTTCTTGATTTTTTACCGCTGATCGTATTTTTCGCTTTTTATAAGCTGTACGACATCTATGCCGGCACGCTGGCGCTGATTGTGGCAACGGCTGTGGTGCTGATTTACAGCTGGGTTCGCTATCGCAAAGTTGAAAAGATGGCGCTCATCACTTTCCTGATGGTGGCGGTGTTTGGTGGTCTGACGTTGTTCTTCCACAATGATGAATTTATCAAATGGAAGGTCACAGTGATTTACGGCCTGTTTGCGGGCGCGCTGCTCATCAGCCAGTGGGTGATGAAGAAGCCGCTGATCCAGCGCATGCTGGGGAAAGAACTGACGCTGCCGCAGGCTGTGTGGGGGCGTCTGAATATCGCCTGGGCGCTATTTTTTATTCTGTGTGGTCTGGCGAATATCTATATCGCATTCTGGCTGCCGCAGAATATCTGGGTCAACTTCAAGGTGTTTGGCCTGACGGCGCTGACCCTTATCTTCACCCTGCTCAGCGGCGTTTATATTTATCGCCATATGCCGCAGGATGACAAGCACTGATCCTTCTGGCCAGATCGTCACGCGGTCTGGCCTCTTTTCCCGCCTTCTCTTTTCTCCACAATCTTCTTGCGAAAATGTCTGAATCATGAAGATTTTATGGAGATTGCTGTCGCTTTATTGTAATGAGAATCACTATCATTAATATTCTTCATCGCATTTTTAACAAATGGAAATGAGTTGATGAATAACATAATAAGATTTGCCCCGGCTACACTTACGCTCGCCATTCTTTCAACGCTATACCAGAGCGCGCATGCAGCGGAAGATCCTCTCGCCGATGGTGAAACAATGGTCGTTCAGGCAACCGCTGAAGAGGCCCTAAAGCAACAGCCGGGGGTTTCCATCATCACGGCAAAGGACATAGAAAAGGATCCACCGGTTAACGATCTTTCGGAAATTATTCGCAAAATGCCCGGGGTTAACCTCACCGGAAACAGCGCGACAGGCAGTCGTGGTAACAACCGTCAGATCGACATCCGCGGTATGGGGCCAGAGAACACGCTGATTCTGATTGACGGTGTGCCGGTGACGTCACGTAACTCGGTGCGCTACAGCTGGCGCGGGGAGCGCGACACCCGCGGGGACACCAACTGGGTTCCGCCAGAGATGGTTGAGCGTATTGAAGTGCTCCGGGGACCAGCTGCCGCCCGCTATGGTTCGGGGGCTGCCGGCGGCGTCGTCAACATCATTACCAAACGCCCGTCCAACGACTGGCACGGCTCCCTCTCCCTGTACACTAACCAGCCTGAAAATGATAAAGAGGGGGCGACGAAACGCGCTAATTTTGATCTGAGCGGCCCCCTCGCGGGCGATGCGTTAACGATGCGCCTGTACGGGAACATCAACAAAACCGACGCAGATGCTCAGGACATCAACACCGCGCAAAACGGCTCTTACGCCGCCGGGCGAGAGGGCGTACGTAACAAGGACATTAATGCCCTGCTCTCCTGGAAACTCACGCCACAGCAGATTATCGATTTCGACTACAGCTACAGCCGCCAGGGCAATATCTACGCGGGTGATACTCAATACAGCAACAGCAACGTCAGCCCTGACGGTCTGGTGTCGTCCCTGTATGGACACGAAACCAACCGAATGTACCGCCAGTCTTATGGCATTACGCACAACGGCATCTGGGACTGGGGTCAGTCAAAGTTCGGGGTTTATTATGAAAAGACCAACAACACCCGACTGGAAGAAGGCTCTACGGGCAAAGTTGAAGGGATGATCAATAGCGATAAATACGATACCAGCCGGCTGGAGTCATACCGTTCAACGGGTGAACTGAACATTCCTTTCTTCTGGCTGGTCGAACAGACGCTAACCGTGGGTGCAGAATGGAACCGTGATGAACTGAACGATCCGGCCTCAATGCAGTCGACAAATGTGTCGGGAGAAGTGATTAACGGCGTTCCCGGCACGGCTTCTGAGCGCAACAGCAAAAACAGCGCTGACCTCACCGGCATCTATCTTGAGGACAATATTGAAGCGCGTCAGGGCACCAACCTGATCCCAGGGCTCCGCTTTGATTATCACAATCAATTTGGCAGCAACTGGAGTCCGAGCCTGAACCTCTCTCAGGATTTGGGTGACATGTTCAAGGTTAAAGCGGGTATCGCTCGGGTATTTAAAGCGCCAAACTTGTATCAATCCAGCGAAGGCTATCTGCTTTCCACCCGCGGCAATGGCTGCCCGAATAACGTTTCCGAAGGAAGCTGTTATCTGTTAGGTAACCCGGATCTGGATCCGGAAATCAGCGTGAACAAAGAGATCGGCCTGGCCTTTGCCCTGGAAGGCTACGAGGCTGGAATTACCTGGTTCCGCAATGATTACAAAAACAAGATCGTTTCAGGAACGGACGTGCTGGGGCAGACAAGCAGCGACGCAAATATCCTGCAATGGGAGAACGGCGGTAAGGCCGTTGTTGAAGGGCTGGAAGGCAACCTCACCGTCCCTGTTATTCGCGACACGCTAACCTGGCGTACTAATGCGACGTATATGATTCAGTCTGAAAGTAAAGACACCGGTAATCCGCTGTCGATTATCCCCAAATATACCGTCAACACCATGCTGGACTGGGAGGTTAACAGCAAGCTTTCAGCCAACGTAAGCTGGACGATGTACGGCCGCCAGAAGCCCAGAGAAAACGCTGAAATCCGCAAAGAGGAAAATGCGATGTCCAACAGAGAGATCGGCGCGTATTCCATCGTGGGTATCGGCAGTAACTATCAGCTGACCAAAAACCTGCGCCTGAATGCCGGCATCAGCAACCTCTTTGACAAGCAGATTTACCGTGAAAATGACGGTGCATCTACCTATAACGAACCGGGCCGCGCCTATTACGCTGGCGTAACCATGTCCTTCTGACCTTCAGGCGCCCGCGCTGCGGGCGCTAACCCTATTCTCTCCAGCCAGAAATCATAGTAGCATCCCGCCTGAAGTCTTCAGTTACGAGTTTAAAAACAATGACAACAAATGACGCCCCACAGGGCGAACTGGTTTTACGCACACTGGCAATGCCTGCGGATACGAATGCCAATGGCGATATTTTTGGCGGCTGGTTAATGTCGCAGATGGATATGGGCGGTGCAATCCTGGCAAAAGAGATTGCACACGGGCGCGTGGTAACCGTCCGGGTCGATGGCATGACCTTCCTGCGCCCTGTCGCGGTGGGGGACGTGGTGTGCTGTTACGCACGCTGCGTAAAACGCGGCAATACGTCTATCTCCATTAACATTGAAGTATGGGTGAAAAAAGTCTCTTCTGAACCGATTGGTCAGCGCTATAAGGCGACGGAGGCCCTGTTCATCTACGTGGCAGTGGATAGCGACGGTAAGCCCCGCCAGCTCCCACGGAGCTGATCCTCAGGTAAAAAAAAGCCTCCTTGCGGAGGCTTCTTTTATTCCATCTGTGCCCCGCCGTTCAGGCGGAAGACAATATTTACAATCAACCCATTGCCGGGTTTACCGGCTTCATAACGCCACCTGCGCATGGCCGATTTAACTTCGCGTTCAAACATATTCGCCGGCTGTGCGGACAGGATTTCCACGTTATCCACACGTCCATCAGCCGTAACGTCAAATTTCACCCGTACACGCCCTTCAATACGTAACGCCTGAGCACGTGCCGGATACTGCGGCTGGTTACGGCTCAGCGCGCGCGGGCCCGCTGGCGCCGTTACCGTCGGTTTTGTCGCGGTCGTGGTGTTACTCATCAGCGGACGTGACGGGGCGGCATTTTCAACCGGCTGCGTGGTGCGTGGCTCAACCGGACGCACTTCGCGTTTCGGACGCTCTTTCACCTTTTTGACCGGCTTGGGTTTTGGCTTCGGCTTAGGTTTCGGCTCTGGCTTATGGATCACCACCGGCGCTTCTTTTGGCGGTTCAGGAATCGGCTCGGGTTCCGGCTCGGGTTCAACAACGGGCTGTGGCGGCGGCGGCGCAACCTGCGGCGGTTCAAGATCCGCGGGCGATACCATGGTCACAGAAATTGGCTGCGCTGGCGCTGGCATTTCAATAACCTGATGAACCGAGGTATAGAGCAGACCCGCCACGACAGCACCGTGAATAACGACGGAAAGCAGCGTCGGCCATGGAAAGCGGCGAGGTAAATCAAGGGTCATCGAAGTCATAATCATCAACGTTAAAAAACCGAACCTCGATTTTAAATGCAAATAGCAATCATATTCAATAAGACACTTTGTCCTGACGCAATTTAAGCGTATAAGAGGGCAAAAAAGGGGCATCCAGATCAGGGTTTTAACATTGTTATTATCTTTACATTGCAGTCATTTGTGCTTTCACATAACGTAAATGTCACTTTTACCGGTTAAGGAGCTTTGCCGTGCTTTATGTGATTTACGCTGAAGATGTACCTGATTCTCTGGAAAAACGTCTTTCCGTTCGCCCTGCCCATCTGGCGCGTTTACAGCTGCTACAGGATGAAGGTCGGTTGCTGACCGCAGGCCCGATGCCTGCCGTTGACAGCAACGATCCGGGAGCAGCGGGTTTTACCGGCTCCACGGTGATTGCCGAGTTTGAATCTCTGGAAGCCGCGCAGGCCTGGGCAGAAGCAGACCCGTACGTCGCAGCCGGCGTGTACGAGAAAGTCACGGTTCGCCCGTATAAAAAAGTGTTCTGAAACGAAAGGCTCCCTCGGGAGCCATTTTAAACACCTTAACACAATGAAATAAAAGGATTTATTACAGGCCGAGTCCACATATTGACCACATTGACACATTACTTCCCGCCCATGCGGGAAGTTTCATTTAAATCATTTTCTATTTAAAAGATTTCTCGGCAAGATTACTTAACAAGCTCACGCATTACGTTCCCATACTTAAATTTCAGATTTTGACTTGAGAGGAACATGCCACTGTTAGCTCTGAATCGCCACGGGTTTAACAGACACCTCAGAGTCATTTAAGATGACTTAAAGAGAGGTGCCCATGAGCGGTAAGCGTTATCCTGAAGAGTTTAAAATTGAAGCAGTCAAACAGGTTGTTGATCGTGGTCATTCTGTTTCCAGTGTTGCAACACGTCTCGATATCACCACTCACAGTCTTTACGCCTGGATAAAGAAGTACGGTCCGGATTCTTCCACTCAAAATGAACAGTCAGATGCTCAGGCCGAAATCCACGAAGGCTGGCTGTATCTGGCCGTGGTGGTTGACCTGTTCTCACGCAAAGTTATCGGCTGGTCAATGCAACCCCGCATGACAAAAGAGATTGTCCTGAACGCATTACTTATGGCGGTGTGGAGGCGTAATCCTCAAAAGCAGGTACGGTTCACTCTGATCAGGGCAGTCAGTACACGAGCCATGAGTGGCAGTCGTTCCTGAAATCACACGGTCTGGAAGGCAGCATGAGTCGTCGCTGTAACTGCCACGACAACGCGGTTGCGGAAAGCTGTGCCAGCGCTGGCGCTGACTGGCAAATGCTGGAGTAAAAAACGGATGCAAACTCATGCACCTGATGCATGTCGAGCTTAAATACGAGAAAATCGCGAGTAAATGGCATAACAAGACCGGCATTCTGAGTGCCGGTCTTGTGGCTTGATGCAAGCATCAGTTTTGCCATGAAATGATGTCGTCCAGTCCAGAGAGCAGGTCGGGAAAGTAACTTTCATCAATATCGAAGGAATCATCAAGGGTAATACTGTCAGCATGGTTTTCAGGCTTAAGTACCATGCTAACGCCAACAGCCCCGGCAAAATGTGCCTGATGAAACTTAAGCACAACCTGCTCGAATGCCGAGGTTAAATTAATATCCTTAAATTTCGCCCCTGTCTTTAAGGCCAGATGGAAATCATGTGTATCATTCCTGAACTGCTCCAACTGACCGACAAAAAACTCTGCAGCAAATTCTGTTTTTAAGGCTGGGATTGAGAATTCAACCCAAACCATAATACGGCTATAGGCAGGCTCTTCGGGCTCAGCCAGCCTTTCATAAGGTGTTAATTTAAGGTGTCTGTCACCGCTTGTGATATCTATCATGATCCCCCCTTACGGCATGTACTGAAAATGCATGATAGTCCAGTCAGCTTCCCTGACCAAAACCTCAAGACGGTAAGACTTATAAATATAAGTGCCTTTATTTTGCCTGTCTTCCACCAGCTTATACATACGAGCCTCGTAACGGAAAAGCCCTGGCTTTTTGAGAGGATCCGGCGTTCTTATGCCATAACGAATGGCCTTTTCCTGAATCTGCAAAGGCACATAACGACCTGGGGTCAGCATGTGTTTTGCCAATGATTCGCTCATCCTGAGCGCGCGAGCGGATAAGCCCATTTTAAGGCGGCCACGCAAGAGACTGATGGTAGCCTCACTGAGCCTCACAGTTACACCGGCTTTGACACCACTTTTCAGTAACGCCTGACCTGCCCGTAAAAGACGAAATGCACCAAAAGCAATTAGAGCGAGGTCTGTTGGGTCAATCAGGGGGGCTTCTAATGGCGCTTCTTCCAGCCTAACAAACATGCCGTCTGCATCATAAATCTGCCATAAACCGGGAGCCTGAGCGACGGAATAACCAATACACATCCCGCTTTCGTCATCAACGATGGGTTTTGAGTTCAGTGGAGGATTGCGTGGGCGAAATTCGAAATATTCACCGGCTGGCAATGTAGACTGGAAGGTGTAGAAACGTCCTGGCTCGTCTGTAATTAATCCAACGCTCATTGTCATGATTTCCTTTTGGGCTAACCTTTGAGTCATCATAAAGGACGTTTTTACTTCAATCTACTTTTCCTGATTCTGATTTTATCGGCTTAGAAGTTAACGCCTCTCAGGGCTCGTTGTTCAACACCACCGACACTGAAAGCGAGTTTCAGCACCGGCGGCGTTGCTATCGTCGACGTGGCGGCGAAATTATCGAACCTATCACCGGTGTAAACCCCTCAATTTTCGTATCGCTGATCTCGCTATATTTGCGGTTATTTTCTCTTGCGATAATTAGCCATCTGAATAAATAATCTTTCATAAAGTCCACTCCATTTCAGTTGAATTTCCAGGCCACTCGTCAGTAGCCGGATATTTGAAACTTTTCTTGCCATAAATCACCGTGCCCCACGCGCCAGCGCGTCGAGCTCACACCGTTCCGGGGTAATGCCGTCCTGAGCTAAATCGAAACGAATTTTTGCGACGCGATCCCTTTCGGACTTTGTCATCCGGGCTGATGGCGCTTGCTCGCTGGTTTTGAGCGGCGCATTGCTTCTTTGATGCCGATGTTTGCGTGGTGCGCGAGCTTTTAACGCCTCGTTAAGCACCTACACAACGTCTGGCTCATTCCAACCGATAACCCCGCGCTCAATCAGATTTAACACCGCTGCGGCTTGCTCGGACGGTGTGGGGGTCATAACTGGATCGCCACCGCCTGTGAGCTTTCCACAGTTATTGACAGGACTCCGGGCGCGTCAGAGCCGCTTTTTATGGCTTTTGACTGCTAGTAGTAAAACGTGAAGCCTTGTCTGGCGCGTCTTTCAAGTTACGCCAGATATTAAAAAGGCTCCCTCGGGAGCCTTTTCTTCATTCAGTGCAGCGACGCCAGCCTCGCCGCAAATCCAACAAACAGCAGGCCTATCAACCCATTCCCCAGCTTCGCCAGTTTCTTTTTGGTTTTCAGATAACGCGTGACAAACGCGCCTGAGAAAATCAGGAAGCTCATGTACATGAAGCTGATCAGCTCAAGCGTTGTGGCGAGGATCAGGAACGACGTGCCGGTATTCTTCGCATTGACATCAATGAACTGCACGAAGAACGATACGTAAAAGAGAATCGCTTTCGGGTTCGTCAGGCTCAGCACCAGCGAACGCTTAAGGATCGCGCTTGCCGGTTCGGCGCTACTTTCGTGCGCATTTTTTTGACGTGTCATAACGGACCAGAGCATTTTTCCGCCGAGCCACAGCAGATAAAACGCCCCAAGATAGCGGACAATATTAAATAACACCGGAGTGGTCTGGATCAACGCGGCGACGCCCGCCCAGGCCAGAAACATCAGCACGGCATCACCAATAAACACACCGGTGGCTGCCAGATAGCCTTTCTTAACGCCGTGGCCAATCCCTGTTTTCAGCACAAACAAGGTGTTCGGTCCTGGAACCAGCACGATAAAAAATGCGCCGACAACATAGGTCCAGAAATTCAGTACACCAAACTCCGCAAACACGTCTCACTCCTTTTGCTCAAAAACAGCGGGGATACCGGTAATAACGGTATCCCCTGAATCAGTTGCGCTATTGTACGCCGTTATAGCCATCAAGATAAGTCGCGGCCAGTTCGTTACCAAATAATATGGCGTCTTTACTGTCCATGTCCGAAGACCATTTATCCTTCGCGTTGCCTGCGTACAATTCCTGCGACTTCGCATTTTCTTTCAGCTGATCGCGAATGCTTTGCGCGTATTCACTGGCTTCAGCCTGAGTCCACCCTTCCGCACGGTCAGCTTTGCCCCGGGCATAAAGCTCGCGGAACTGCGCTACGTTCAGGTGATAATTTTTCTGCACGCTGGAGGTGTAATTGCCGCCAGTAAAGCTGGACTGATGCGACACGAAATAAAACGCGTGCCGTTCGGGTGAGGTTTTGCTACTGGCACAACCGCTTAATACTGCAATCCCGAAGAGTGCTGCCATCACTTTTACGTTCATCCTTTTTTCCTTTAATAAAGCCAATGTATTCCCCACGCAAAAACATAATCTGCCAATGAGGAAAATGACGAAAGTCCTAAACCTTCCCTGAGCGCATCCAGCGCCAAAAGTGCAATGAAAATCCAGAGATAAGGATTCATCTTTTAATATCATGACGTTATGGGGACGTAGTATATCGTGGAAAGCAGACGGGAGGAGACTGCAAAGATTGATAGTCTGGATGTTTAATGGGCACCTTTACGGTGCCCCTCATGCTTTTCAGATATCCTGGACCGCGAACAGCAGCGCGTTACGGTGTCTGTTCAGGCCACATTTTCTGATGGCGTGGATACGCATATTGCGGCGGGATTGTGCTTCCAGCCAACGAGCCTTACGACGACTCACCTGTCGCAACATGCGCCAGCGCCCTACTTCAGTTCTACTGCGCTTCATGTCTACAACTCTTTCTCTAACAGAGATGCCATTATATGCCTAAGCAGGCGGCAAACCAGCGCTTTTATCTGCCGTTTTTATTTGCCAGATGAATCCTGATGCGTAAACTCATAACAATACGCTTTCAAAAGGATTTTTTATTTATGACAACCTTCTACACCGTGGTGAGTTGGCTGGTCATTTTAGGATACTGGCTGTTAATTGCCGGGGTGACGTTGCGCATTCTGATGAAACGCAGAGCGGTACCTTCCGCCATGGCCTGGCTTCTGATTATCTACATTCTGCCGCTGGTGGGCATCATCGCCTATCTCTCTTTCGGTGAACTTCATCTGGGTAAACGCCGGGCCGAACGCGCCCGTGCCATGTGGCCCTCCACGGCAAAATGGCTTGCCGACCTTAAAGCCTGCAAGCATATATTCGCCGAAGAGAACAGCAGCGTGGCCGCATCTTTGTTCAAGCTGTGCGAACGCCGCCAGGGCATTGCTGGGGTAAAAGGCAATCAGCTGCAACTGATGACCTCTTCCGATGACGTGATGCAGGCGCTGATCCGTGATATCCAGCTCGCCCGGCATAATATCGAGATGGTGTTTTATATCTGGCAGCCGGGCGGCATGGCGGACCAGGTCGCCGAATCGCTGATGGCCGCTGCACGTCGCGGTATCCACTGCCGCCTGATGCTGGACTCTGCCGGCAGCGTGGCCTTTTTCCGTAGCCCGTGGGCAGGCATGATGCGCAACGCCGGTATCGAGGTGGTCGAGGCGCTGAAAGTGAATCTTATGCGCGTCTTTCTGCGCCGCATGGATCTTCGTCAGCACCGGAAAATGGTTCTGATCGATAACTATATCGCTTACACCGGCAGCATGAACATGGTCGACCCCCGCTTCTTTAAACAGGATTCCGGCGTGGGGCAATGGATCGATTTGATGGCTCGCATGGAAGGCCCGGTGGCAACCTCTATGGGCATCGTCTATTCGTGCGACTGGGAAATTGAAACCGGTAAACGCATTCTTCCCCCCCCGCCGGATGGCAATATCATGCCGTTTGAGGAAGCCAGCGGGCACACTATCCACACTATCGCCTCCGGTCCTGGCTTCCCGGAAGATCTGATCCATCAGGCACTGCTTACCGCCGCGTACTCCGCGCGGGAATATCTGATCATGACCACGCCCTATTTCGTCCCCAGCGACGACCTTCTGCACGCCATCTGTACAGCGGCACAGCGCGGAGTGGATGTGAGCATTATTATGCCGCGCAAGAACGATTCGCTGCTGGTCGGGTGGGCAAGTCGCGCGTTCTTTAGTGAGCTGCTGGCCGCGGGCGTTAAAATCTATCAGTTCGAAGGCGGTCTGTTACACACCAAGAGCGTGCTGGTAGACGGAGAGCTGAGCCTGGTGGGTACCGTCAACCTCGATATGCGCAGTCTGTGGCTAAATTTTGAAATTACGCTGGTCATTGATGACGCCGGTTTCGGCGGCGATCTGGCGGCGGTTCAGGATGATTATATCTCCCGCTCACGCCTGCTGGACGCCAGACTGTGGGCGAAACGTCCGCTGTGGCAGCGAATTGCCGAACGACTGTTTTACTTCTTTAGTCCGTTGCTGTAAAACGTGCCCAACGATGTTTAACAGGTAGTCATCATGGAAATGGATCTGAACAATCGCCTGACCGAAGACGAAACGCTCGAACAGGCCTACGATATTTTTCTCGAGCTGGCGGTCGATAATCTCGACCCTGCTGACGTCATTCTTTTCAACCTGCAATTTGAAGAGCGTGGCGGTGCTGAGCTGTTCGATCCGTCTGAAGACTGGGCCGAACACGTCGATTTTGATCTCAACCCGGACTTCTTCGCTGAGGTGGTAATTGGCCTGGCAGATGAAGACGGCGGAGAAATTAACGACATCTTTGCCCGCGTCCTGCTGTGCCGCGAGAAAGACCATAAGCTGTGCCATATTCTCTGGCGCGAATAATAAAAAAGGCTGCCCGCGCAGCCTTTTTTATTTAATCCGGCAAGGCATTTCCACAGCGGTGACAAAACCGCGCCCCGGGTTCATGATTTCCCTGCTGACAATTCGGACATTTGCGTTGCTGCTTGCTGTTCTGGAAGGCGCTGCTCATATGGGTGGTAATTAGCCCCGTCGGTATCGCTATCACCGAATAACCGATCAGGATAAGAACCGATGCCACAATACGTCCGAGCGGCGTATGCGGTGTAATATCGCCATAGCCCACGGTGGTCACCGTGACGATAGCCCAGTAAACCGACGCATTAAGCGTGGTAAACCCGTATTTTGGCCCTTCGATTAAATACATCAGGGAGCCAAAAACGATCATCACGATAGCAATAAACGAATAGAAGAGAATAAGCTGGTGGCGGGCGCTGACAATGGCGACCCAAAAAACCCTCAGCGACGGCATAAAGCGCAGCAGCTTCAGAATTCGTAACACACGAATCGCCCGCATTGCGCGCCAGGCAAACACATAATTCAGGCTGATCTCAGGCCACAGCCACATGACATACAGCGGCAGGATAGTGGCTAAATCAATAAATCCCCAGAAGCTGAAAACGTATTTCGCCGGATTTGGCCAGCTAATGACCCTCAGCACATACTCTGCGGTAAACACCAGCGTGACGATCAATTCCAGCCAGACAAAAACGTGCCACTCCTCATACGTCATGTGGTACTGCGTTCCGGCACCGGATTCGATAAAGATAATAATGACGCTAATCAGCGCAAATAAGCCACACAGACCCTCGAAACGGCGACCGGAAACCGTTTCTGGATCAAATAAAAGGTGATAAAGCCGCTGACGGGCCGACGTGAATAATCGCGACACATTAACCTCTAAAAAATAAGGGCTGACATCATGTCAGCCCTTGCGATTATAACGGGTCTACTTTCAGGCAGGAAACCGCATGTCGGAAACTGCCCTCCAGAACCGGCCGTGTTTTTGCACATTCCGGCCCGGCTATTGGGCATCGCGTACGGAATACGCAGCCTGAAGGCGGGTTGATTGGCGAAGGCAGTTCACCTTCCAGAAGCTGAATGGTTTTATTTTTTTCCAGATCGGGATCCGGAACGGGAACCGCAGACATCAGCGCTTTGGTATAAGGGTGCAGCGGATTATGGTACACCTCATCATACGTGCCCAGTTCCACGGCGTGGCCCAGATACATGACCAGCACACGGTCTGAAATGTGTTTTACCACCGCCAGATCGTGGGCGATGAAGATCAGCGACAGCCCCATTTCCCGTTGCAGTTTCTGTAGCAGGTTAACCACCTGGGCCTGGATGGAAACGTCCAGCGCCGAAACCGGCTCATCACAGATAATCAGTTTCGGTTCAAGGATCAACGCGCGTGCGATACCGATACGCTGGCACTGACCGCCGGAAAACTCGTGAGGGTAGCGGTTGATGAGGTTAGGCAACAGACCCACCTTCAGCATCATCGCTTTCACCCGATCGCGAACTTCCTGGCGCGGCATCTTCGGATGATAGGTGCGCAGCGGCTCGGCAATGATTTCGCCAATGGTCATACGCGGGTTCAGGGACGCCAGAGGATCCTGGAAAATCATCTGGATATCACTGCGCACATTGCGCCATTCATCCGGCTTCATCCCCAGCAGATCTTTGCCAAGCCAGGCCACTTTCCCGTCGGTGGCTTTCACCAGGCCGATGATCGCACGCGCAAACGTCGACTTGCCGCAGCCGGATTCGCCCACCACGCCCAGGGTCTCCCCTTCGTACAGGCGTAGCGTGACGCCATCCACCGCTTTCAGGGTTTTGGCTGGCTGCCAGAACCACTGTTTACCGTCTTTGATATCGAAATGGACCTTCAGGTCAGCGATTTCGAGCAGCACATTTCTTTTTTCGTCGATTGCGTTCATACCAGCTCCTCCAGCGGCTTAAAGCAGGCGCGTAGACGGCCTGGGGCAAACGCTTCCAGCGGCGGTGCGCTGTTACAGATTTCCATCGCATGCGGACAGCGTGGCTGGAACGGGCAGCCTTTTGGCAAACGCAGCAGGTTTGGCGGGTTGCCCGGGATAGTCAGCAGCGACTCCCCTTCCGCATCGAGGCGCGGTACGGCATTCAGCAGCCCGATAGAGTACGGGTGGGCTGGCTGGTAGAACACATCGCGGGCATTACCGTATTCCATCGTGCGGCCTGCATACATGACTAACACTTTGTCGCAGATCCCGGCAACGACGCCTAAATCGTGGGTGATCATGATGATGGCGGTGTTGAACTCACGCTTCAGCTCGTTCAGCAACGTCATGATCTGCGCCTGGACGGTCACGTCGAGAGCGGTGGTTGGTTCATCAGCGATCAGCAGTTTTGGCCGGCAAAGCAATGCCATCGCGATCATGACGCGCTGACGCATACCGCCGGAGAACTCGTGCGGATACATGCGCATGCGCTTGCGTGCTTCAGGCATTTTCACCGCATCCAGCATTTTGACGGACTCTTCAAACGCTTCGGCTTTGCCCAGCCCCTTGTGGAGCATCAGCACTTCCATCAGCTGTTCACCCACCCGCATATAGGGGTTCAGGGAGGTCATCGGATCCTGGAAAATCATTGAAATCTGCTCGGCGCGCAGTTTGTTCAGCTCATGTTCCGGCAAATTCAGGATCTCTTTCCCGTTAAACGTCGCCGAACCCCCTATCACGCCGTTTGACGCCAGCAGGCCCATCAGCGCGAATGCGGTCTGGGATTTACCGGAACCGGATTCGCCCACAATGCCCAGCGTTTCACCGGCACGCAAGTCGAAGTTGAGATCGTTAACGGCAGTCACATCACCGTCGGGGGTTTTAAACTTCACGCGGAGGTCTTTAACGTCCAGCAGTGCGCTGGTCCGCTGTTGCGCCTGTGGCGCGGTTGCCGTTTCAATAATGGTCATGACGGCGCTCCTTAACGGTCTTTCGGGTCGAGGGCATCACGCAGGCCATCGCCGATAAAGTTGAAACAGAACAGGGTGACGACCAGGAAGCCCGCCGGATACAGCAGTAACCACGGTGACACTTCCATGGAGTTTGCGCCGTCACTTAACAGAGCGCCCCAGCTACTCAACGGCTCTTGCGTACCTAATCCCAGGAAGCTCAGGAAAGATTCAAACAAGATCATACTTGGCACCAGCAGGGAGGCGTATACCACCACCACGCCCAGCACGTTAGGAACGATATGACGCACCACAATATTGGCGGTAGAAACGCCACCAACCTGTGCGGCTTCGATAAACTCCTTACGTTTAAGGCTCAGCGTCTGGCCGCGCACAATACGCGCCATATCCAGCCAGGACACCATCCCGATCGCCACGAAGATCAGCAGGATATTTTGACCAAAGAAGGTCACCAGCAGAATGACGAAGAACATGAACGGGAAGGAGTTCAGGATTTCAAGCATACGCATCATCACGGAGTCCACTTTCCCGCCGAGGTAACCGGAAAGCGAACCGTAAAGCGTGCCGACAATTACCGCCACCAGCGCCGCTGCGATGCCAACCATCAGGGAGATACGGCCGCCAATCGCCACACGCACCAGCAAATCACGCCCGGAGGAGTCGGTACCGAAATAGTGCCCGGATTCCATATCCGGCGCGCTGGACATCATGCCCCAGTCCGTATCGAAATAGGTGAACTGAGAGAGCATTGGTGCCAGGGTTACGAACAGCGCGATAAGCACCAGCACGACCAGGCTGGCAACGGCGGCACGGTTATGCATAAAACGACGGCGGGCGTCTTGCCAAAGGCTACGACCTTCGACCTCCAGCTTTTCACTGAAGTTTTCCAGCGCCTCGCTGTTTTTCTTACTCAACATCATGGCGTGCTCCAGTTAGTAACGGATTTTCGGATCGATAACGGCATACAGCACATCGACAACGGCATTAAAGAGAATGGTCAGCGCGCCCACGAGGATCGTCAGGCTCAGCACCAGCGAATAGTCTCGGTTAAGCGCCCCGTTAACAAACAACTGCCCGATGCCCGGCAGGCCATAAATGGTTTCAATCACCATTGAACCCGTAATAATGCCGACGAATGCAGGACCCATATAGGAGAGCACCGGTAACAGTGCAGGCTTGAGAGCGTGACGGAAAATAATCCGGCGCATCGGCAACCCTTTCGCTCGGGCGGTACGGATAAAGTTCGAATGCAGGACTTCAATCATTGAACCACGCGTAATACGGGCGATACTGGCAATGTAGGCCAGAGATAATGCCACCATCGGCAATATCATGAACTTCAGCGCCCCGCCATTCCAGCCGCCCCCGGGCAGCCATTTAAGGGTTATCGCGAATATCATGACCAGCAACGGCGCGACAACGAAGCTGGGGATAACCACCCCGGTCATTGCGACCCCCATTACGGCGTAATCCCATCGGGTATTTTGTTTTAGTGCGGCGATAACGCCCGCAGTGACACCGAGAACAACGGCCAGGATAAATGCAGCAGCCCCTAATTTAGCCGATACCGGGAAGCTGGACGCCACCAGGTCGTTAACGGAATAGTCTTTATATTTGAATGACGGACCAAAATCACCGTGTGCAAGTTGCTTCAGATAGTTGAAGTACTGCGTGGTGATAGGATCGTTTAAATGATATTTCGCTTCGATGTTGGCCATAACTTCTGGCGGAAGCGTGCGTTCACCGGTAAAAGGACTGCCCGGCGCAAGACGCATCATAAAGAAGGAAATTGTAATTAGAATAAATAACGTTGGAATCGCTTCAAGACAGCGACGCAGGATAAATTTCAACATTGCCCGTACCTTCTGGCGTGTGCCTGATGAATGTTACAAAATAGACACAGTGGGGCAAGCTCGCTCGCCCCACGTATTGCCATTAATGCTTGATAATATAAAGATTCTTAACGGAAATATTATCCAACGGGTCTTTACCGGTATAACCCCCTACCCATGGTTTCACCAGGCGGGCGTTAACGTAGTAGTAAACCGGAACGATCGCAGAGTCTTTATCGAGCTGTTGTTCTGATTTCGCGTACAGATCGGCGCGCTGGGCGTCATCTGCCACTTTCAGGGTATCGCCAATCAGCTTATCAAACGCCGGGCTCTTATAGTGTGCGGTATTGTTCGAACTGTCGCTGAGCATGGTGTTCAGGAATGAGGTCGGTTCGTTATAGTCCGCACACCATCCTGCACGTGCCACGTCAAAGGTTCCCTGATGGCGCGTATCGAGGAAGGTTTTCCATTCCTGATTTTCCAGCTTCACGTTCACGCCGAGATTTTTCTTCCAGATTGACGCGACGGCAATAGCCAGTTTTTTATGCAGATCGGAGGTGTTGTACAGCAGACTAAACGTCAGCGGCTTGTCGGCGGTATAGCCCGCTTCAGCCAGCAGCTTTTTCGCTTCTTCGTTACGTTTTTCCTGGGACCATTTGAACCATTCAGGTTCAACAAGCTTCATACCGTCGGTGTAAGGCGGGGTGTAGCTGTAAGCCGGCAGGTCGCCCTGATTCTTCACTTTATTCACGATAATGTCGCGATCCAGAGCCAGCTTCAGTGCGGTACGAACACGTACGTCGGTGAACGGTGCTTTCTGGTTGTTAATTTCATAATAGTAGGTGCACAGATACGGATCGACGTGAACTTCTTTCGGGATCTCTTTTTTCAGCTTCTGGAACAGTTCAATCGGCATGTTGTTATAGGTCATGTCGATTTCGCCGCTGCGGTAGCGGTTTACGTCCGTTACCTCAGAAGAGATTGGCAGGTAGGTGACCTGATTGATAACCGTCTTGGCATTATCCCAATACTGCGGGTTGCGCTCCAGCACCATACGCTCGTTAACGACCCAGTCCTTCAGCTTATATGCACCGTTGGTCACGATATTCGCAGGCTGCGTCCATTTTTCACCAAATTTTTCTACCGCGGATTTTGGTACCGGAGAAACGGACGGGTGAACCAGCAACTTATAGAAGTACGGAACAGGTTCGCTCAACGTCACTTCAAAAGTGTTGGCATCGATGGCTTTTACGCCCAGGTCGGTTACTGGCTTTTTACCCGTGATGATGTCATCAATATTGGCGATATGGCCATACTGGAGGTAACTCGCGTACGGGGAGGCGGTATTCGGATCCGCCAGACGCTGCCAGCTATAGACGAAATCTTCGGCGGTAACCGGCGTACCGTCAGACCATTTGGCATCTTTACGCAGATGGAAGGTCCAGACTTTAAAATCTTTGTTGTCCCATTTTTCCGCCACGCCCGGAGCCGGGTGGCCGTCTACGTCAGTCACCAGCAGACCTTCAAACAGATCGCGGTTAACGTTAGACTCTGGAACACCTTCAATTTTGTGCGGATCAAGAGACTGCACTTCCGCACCGTTATTACGTACCAGCGTTTGCTTCTCAGCCAGCTGAACACCAGCAGGAACGTCCGCAGCCATTGCAGCGTTGCCCGCGATTAGCGCAGTTAAAATCCCCGCCGCTACCAGACTTTTTTTTGTGATGATGGACATTGTGTTGATACTCCACTCATTATTATGACTGGCCTTCGCCAGTTGTGTAATCCCCTGTTGGGGCCTGTACAGCGCAGGAGTTTTTTTTGCTGCTGTCAGGTTCTTTTTTTACTTCTTGCTATCATCGACTTCATTATTACTGACCGCTCGTACGGCGATCTTGCGTCGATTCTTTACACCTCTCCCCTGTCAGTGAGGTGTGCTGGAAAGCTTAAGTGAGGTCTATATGAAAATAGTTCTCATCAACTTGTTTAATGCCGCAAAATATAAGGCCGGAAAGTACCAAATGGTGCCAACTCTCGCCAATACATTTTGCAAATTTGTTAAGCATTTCTCTTTTACGGAGTCAGGCGTAGCTATGCCGCCGACCACCTTTCACGCCAAAAACAAGTAAAACCCTTACAATACATTCAGTTGTAGAGTTCTCTCGTGACTGGTGCGATGACATGACAAATTCGAACGATTTTTCACGAAAATTTAACATCTGGTTATTATTTAGCACATTCGTCTGGGTCAGCGTCGAAATTACTAATATCATTTCGGTTATCTGTCAGCAAGCCCCAGAGTATCATGTGAGTAAAATAACAGAGCGTTTGAAGGATTTATGGGCAGAGAAGCAAACTGAAAATAAACAACCTCTTGAAAATCAACAAAAGAGGGTTATTAGTAGAACTTATTATGGCTGGTGCGTATTTCAACTTTATTGATATGATTTGCTGATATTCACGTAAAAAAACGGAGCCGCTGGCTCCGCTCTTTCAAACGAAAGTCAGTGTACTAATCCGGGGAATATACTTTTTATACCGGTAACGATAAATTCGATGCCTAACGCCATTAACAACAGACCCATGATACGGGTAATCACGTTGATGCCCGTTTGTCCCAGCAAGCGAACCAGCCATGGTGCCATACGAAATACGCCCCAGCAGCAAAGTGCGAACAGGGCAATGGCGACAGAGAAGCCAATCAGGTGCATCAGGCTGTGATAGCGTGTTCCCCATACAATGGTAGAGCTGATTGCCCCCGGGCCCGCCATCAGCGGCAGTGCCAGTGGCACCACGCCGATGCTCTCGCGGATAGCTGTCTCTGATTTTTCCTGCTTATTCTGTTTATCCTCCCCCAGCTTGCCGCTGATCATCGACATGGCAATCGTCACCACCAGGATCCCGCCTGCTATTCGGAACGAATCAATCGAGATGCCGAAGACCTGAAGAATGGCGTCCCCCAGATAAAGAGACGTAAGCAAGATAATCGCCACCGACAGGTTTGCCGTCAGGTTGGTTTTATTTCGCGCGGCGGCTGTCTGATAACTGGTCATACTGATGAAGACAGGGATAATCCCTACCGGGTTGACCAGGGCAAACAAGCCAATAAAAAACTTGAAATATGTAGGGAAATCAAAGAGCGTTTGAATCACATTAAGCTCCGCAATTGAGCATGGTCAGGGAGAGACAGCGTGTAATGATAAATCCGCGCTGAAGATACGCTTTTTAGCCGCACACTTCACCAGAAATCTGTTCTAAAACGTTATCAATTCATGATGTTAAACATTTGTATACTCAATGATAGCGCCACTTCCAATAGTTACTTAATTATTTAACACTGGAATAATTAGCACAAAATAACCCTGCTGAAAGGTATCAGCTTAGGACAAAATTGATCTTGATCATAATTTTCGTACTCAGAAGTGAGTAATCTTGATTACGCCGCCAGTGAGATCACCTATCAAAAAGGTATGATGCTAAGGTAAGGCTCTTTTAGTAAATTAGTGAGCGGAAGCAGTGAGTAATCCTTTGTTTTACTGTGTGTTACGCAAGTGGGATCGGCTCTGACTATACTGTCAGACGTATCGAGCGCTGGTTTACTAAAAGAGTTTAAACATTATCAGGAGAGCATTATGGCTGTTACCAATATCGCTGAACTGAACGCCCTCGTCGAGCGCGTGAAAAAAGCCCAGCGTGAATATGCCAATTTCACCCAAGAACAGGTTGATAAAATCTTCCGCGCGGCCGCTCTGGCTGCTGCAGATGCTCGAATCCCTCTCGCTAAAATGGCCGTTGCCGAATCCGGTATGGGTATCGTTGAAGATAAAGTGATCAAAAACCACTTTGCTTCAGAGTATATCTACAACGCCTATAAAGATGAGAAAACCTGCGGTGTGCTGTCAGAAGACGACACTTTTGGCACCATCACTATCGCTGAACCCATCGGCATTATTTGCGGTATCGTTCCAACCACTAACCCAACCTCTACCGCCATCTTCAAATCTCTTATCAGTCTGAAAACACGTAACGCAATCATTTTCTCCCCGCATCCACGTGCGAAAGACGCCACCAACAAAGCAGCGGATATCGTGCTTCAGGCTGCCATTGCTGCGGGTGCGCCAAAAGATCTGATCGGTTGGATCGACCAACCTTCTGTTGAACTGTCCAATGCCCTGATGCATCACCCGGACATTAACCTAATCCTGGCGACCGGCGGTCCTGGTATGGTTAAAGCAGCATACAGCTCCGGTAAACCAGCCATCGGCGTAGGCGCAGGTAATACTCCTGTTGTGATCGACGAAACGGCAGATATCAAGCGTGCAGTTGCCTCTGTGCTGATGTCAAAAACCTTCGATAACGGCGTTATCTGTGCATCTGAACAGTCTGTTGTCGTGGTTGATTCGGTATACGACGCCGTTCGTGAACGTTTCGCCAGCCACGGCGGCTACCTGTTGCAAGGTAAAGAACTGAAAGCCGTTCAGGACGTGATTCTGAAAAATGGTGCACTGAACGCAGCTATCGTAGGTCAGCCAGCGTATAAAATCGCTGAACTCGCCGGCTTTAGCGTCCCTGCTACCACCAAGATTCTGATTGGTGAAGTGAAAGTCGTTGATGAAAGTGAGCCGTTTGCTCACGAGAAACTATCCCCGACACTGGCAATGTACCGTGCGAAAGATTTCGATGACGCGGTAGAAAAAGCAGAGAAGCTGGTGGCGATGGGCGGTATCGGCCACACCTCTTGCCTGTACACCGACCAGGATAACCAGCCAGAGCGTGTTGCTTACTTCGGTCAGAAGATGAAGACGGCACGTATTCTGATCAACACCCCTGCTTCTCAGGGTGGTATCGGTGACCTGTATAACTTCAAACTCGCACCTTCCCTGACTCTGGGTTGTGGTTCCTGGGGTGGTAACTCCATCTCTGAAAACGTTGGTCCAAAACACCTGATCAACAAGAAAACCGTTGCTAAGCGAGCTGAAAACATGTTGTGGCACAAACTTCCGAAATCTATCTACTTCCGCCGCGGCTCTCTGCCAATCGCGCTGGACGAAGTGATTACTGATGGCCACAAACGTGCGCTCATCGTGACTGACCGTTTCCTGTTCAACAATGGCTATGCAGACCAGATCACCTCTGTTCTGAAAGCTTCTGGCGTCGAAACTGAAGTCTTCTTTGAAGTTGAAGCTGACCCAACCCTGAGCGTTGTACGTAAAGGCGCTGAACTGGCTAACTCCTTCAAACCTGATGTGATCATCGCACTGGGTGGCGGTTCCCCAATGGACGCCGCGAAAATTATGTGGGTCATGTACGAGCATCCGGAAACCCACTTCGAAGAACTGGCGCTGCGCTTTATGGATATCCGTAAACGTATCTACAAGTTCCCGAAAATGGGCGTGAAAGCGAAAATGATCGCCGTCACCACCACTTCCGGTACCGGTTCAGAAGTGACGCCATTTGCTGTTGTGACTGATGACGCAACGGGTCAGAAATATCCGCTGGCTGACTACGCACTGACTCCAGATATGGCTATCGTTGACGCCAACCTGGTCATGGAAATGCCGAAATCACTGTGTGCGTTCGGTGGTCTGGATGCGGTAACTCACGCCCTGGAAGCTTACGTTTCCGTACTGGCTTCTGAGTTCTCTGACGGTCAGGCTTTACAGGCACTGAAACTGCTGAAAGAAAACCTGCCAGCTTCTTACAACGAAGGTTCGAAAAACCCTGTAGCTCGTGAACGTGTACACAGTGCGGCAACCATCGCGGGCATTGCATTTGCTAACGCCTTCCTGGGTGTCTGTCACTCCATGGCGCACAAGCTGGGTTCACAGTTCCACATTCCTCACGGTCTGGCGAACGCCCTGTTGATCAGCAACGTTATCCGCTATAACGCCAACGACAACCCAACCAAGCAGACTGCATTCAGCCAGTACGACCGTCCGCAAGCTCGTCGTCGCTACGCTGAAATCGCAGACCACCTGGGTCTGAGCGCACCGGGCGACCGTACTGCAGCGAAGATCGAGAAACTGCTGGCATGGCTGGAAAGCCTGAAGGCTGAACTGGGTATTCCTAAATCTATCCGCGAAGCAGGCGTTCAGGAAGCTGACTTCCTCGCTCACGTAGATAAGCTGTCTGAAGATGCATTCGATGACCAGTGTACTGGTGCTAACCCGCGCTACCCACTGATTTCCGAACTGAAACAGATCCTGCTGGATACCTATTACGGTCGTAACTTCACTGAAAGCGATGTCGCTGCCGTAAAAGTTGACATCCCCGCAGTTGTAAAGGCTGACAAGAAAGCGAAGAAAAATGCTTGATTGACAGTGTGAAAAAAAACCCGCCGCTGGCGGGTTTTTTTATATCTGAGGATCCGTAAGACATTTTTTTTATTTGCGATTGTCGCCCTGTAACGCCGTCAGCGAGCCTACAGCCAGCGCCTCTTTATAATGCTTGCGGCAGACCGAGACATAACGTTCATTGCCCCCTATCACCACCTGCTCGCCATCAGCATAAGGCTTGCCCGACTGGTCCAGGCGAAGAACCATACTTGCCTTGCGGCCACAAAAGCAGATAGTTTTCAGCTCAACCAGCTTATCCGACCAGGCGAGCAGATACTGGCTACCGGCAAATAACTCACCGCGAAAGTCAGTGCGTAATCCATAGCAAAGAACGGGAATATCCAGCTCATCAACGACCTCTGAAAGCGCATGGACCTGCTCGCGGGTCAGGAACTGGCTTTCATCTACCAGCACGCAATGGACAGGCTTAGAGGCATGCTGGGCACGAATGTCCTCAAGCAGGTCCGTTTCAGGGTTAAACAGCCTTGCAGGCGACGAGAGCCCTATTCTTGAGCTTACCTTCCCTGCCCCAAAGCGATCGTCGATTTCGGCGGTATAAACAACGGTACGCATCCCCCGCTCCTGATAATTGTATGAGGATTGCAGTAACGC
The DNA here is from genome assembly GCF_014893445.1 of Enterobacter cloacae complex sp. P29RS. NCBI lineage: Bacteria > Pseudomonadati > Pseudomonadota > Gammaproteobacteria > Enterobacterales > Enterobacteriaceae > Enterobacter > Enterobacter cloacae complex sp. P29RS. The sequence goes on from NZ_JADBPZ010000001.1 coordinate 285,037, forward strand.
CGTCGATTTCCCTGCATTCATTGCCGAATAGTAGAAATAAAGTTGTGCCATTGGCCGAAGAACCCTAATCAATGTGTAATATTCCCGATGGATCATTGTACCATATTTTGTATTGTCATCAGCGGCGGGCTGCGTGCTCCAGGCTGTTCTGCACCAATAAACTCTTCGTTGATAGCGCAAAATAATGCGTTAAAACAGACAGTAAAGGCTTTTAGCACGGACAATAAGGCGAGCTCGACACCGGAGATAACACTTCTTTTTATAGTGGCTTCTGCAATCTTTAAAATTCACTATTTATTAACTATTCTTCTGTTCGCTGCGCTTAGCCGGAGTAATACGAAAGGCTGATATTTATCAACCGCAACTATAATTCCTGAGGTAAAAGTCACAAAACAAACATGCAAATGACGCGCTTTTGCCGTTTGAAACGATATCTCATCGCCCCAGCAAACAATGAAATTTAAGTTAGCGTAATTAATAATAGCGTCATTAATTTTGTATTTTTTGAATTCCTTACATTCCAACCTATTGCACAAGTGAAATTAACGCTCTATTATTAGGACAACAAACCCACCCCCATTATAAGTTTGAGATTACTACAATGAGCGAAGCACTTAAAATTCTGAACAACATCCGTACTCTTCGTGCGCAGGCAAGAGAATGTACCCTTGAAACGCTTGAAGAGATGCTCGAAAAATTAGAAGTTGTCGTTAACGAACGTCGTGAAGAAGAAAGCGCAGCAGCGGCTGAAATCGAAGAACGTACACGTAAACTGCAACAGTATCGCGAAATGCTGATTGCCGATGGTATCGATCCAAACGAATTGCTGAACAGCATGGCTGCGGCTAAAACCGGTACCAAAGCAAAACGCGCAGCACGTCCTGCTAAATATAGCTACATCGACGAGAACGGCGAAGAGAAAACCTGGACCGGCCAGGGTCGTACTCCTGCTGTAATCAAGAAAGCTATGGACGAACAAGGTAAACAACTGGATGACTTCCTGATCAAGGATTAATCTGGAAAGATTCTGAAAAATCCCGTTTAATGCGGGATTTTTTATGCCCATAATATTCCCCAAACATCTCCTTACATTCTGTCATATTGCCTGGCTCACTATTTAACGTCCTTGACAATCTCCAGCCAATTACGGATCGACAGGCATAAAAAAACCGGTGGGCATCGCCACACCGGTCTTGTTCACTGGTCCGTGAGTTTATTACTTAATACCCACGCTACCTTTGAGCCAGGCTTTAAATTCTTCACCCAGGCTGTTATGGCGAATGCCATATTCGACGAATGCCTGCATATAACCGAGCTTATTACCGCAGTCATGGCTCTTACCTTTCATATGGTAGGCTTCCACGGTCTCTTTCTCGATCAGCATATCGATAGCATCCGTCAGCTGGATTTCATCGCCCGCACCCGGAGGCGTTTTGGCCAGCAGCGCCCAGATTTCAGCACTCAGTACGTAACGGCCAACGACAGCAAGGTTAGACGGCGCGACGTCCGCTTTAGGTTTTTCAACAACGCCAACCATTGGTACGCTTTCACCAGGTTGCAGGGCAACACCTTTGCAGTCAACCACACCGTAAGCAGTCACATCGTCGACTGGCTCAACCATAATCTGGCTGCTGCCGGTTTCGTCGAAGCGTTTAATCATTTCCGCCAGGTTTTCCTGGGAAAGATCGGACTCATACTCATCAAGGATCACGTCGGGCAGAATAACCGCGACCGGCTCATCACCCACTACCGGATGTGCACACAATACTGCGTGTCCCAGGCCCTTCGCCAGGCCCTGACGAACCTGCATAATGGTAACGTGTGGAGGGCAAATAGACTGCACTTCCTCCAGCAGCTGGCGCTTTACGCGTTTTTCCAGCATTGCTTCGAGTTCGAAACTGGTATCGAAATGGTTTTCGATAGAGTTTTTAGATGAATGCGTCACCAGCACAATTTCGGTGATACCTGCCGCAATACACTCATTCACGACATACTGGATTAATGGCTTATCAACCAGAGGCAGCATCTCTTTTGGGATTGCCTTCGTCGCTGGCAACATCCTGGTACCCAATCCCGCCACCGGGATAACGGCCTTTCTGACTTTCGAATTTAGGGCAGCCATTGAAATTCTCCTGAACTGTTCAAGTTTTGAACTTTTATGCATTGAATAACGCGTTGAGTATACAGTCTCAGCCACTAATACGGGTCTGAAAAGAACGCGTTGCCGATCAATTAAGACAAATACGCATGAAACTTGCAGCGATAGTAGCACTGCCAGCAAAAACACAGGTAAAGCAATCTGAAAAATAAAATCTGACTGCTTACTCCGTGGACAACATTAAGCGTAACCGCCCACCGGCACCCCAAATTTGGCACTGCCAGGAGGTGCAGCGATGGCTAATTTGATTAAGGTAAGTATTACCCAACGTTCCCAACGGCACACCGTTACTCACCTGTATATGGTGTTCGCCGGTATTCAGCGTGGCATTTAATCCAGCAGAGACCAGAATAAGGTTATTCAACCCGCTGTGATAATAGCCAACCAGAAGCGGGAACTGCCCCGGCAAATTGGCCTGGCGAAAAAGTTGGTTGACCTGTTTTAGTAAACTGCCTAACTCAGGAAGTCGTTGCCCCTGATGGGATAATTGTTCCTGTAGCAATCCATTAAACAGCGCACGGAGTAATAAGGCCGCCAGAACGCCGTTATCTCCCGCTCGGGTAACATCCAGGCAATAAAAAGCGAGGTCGGAATCTGATAGCGGCGCAATATCCAGCACCAGTCCAGGCTGGTCAGCCGCTACCAGCTGGCGATAATTTACTCTGCAATGAGAGATATTTTGCTGCACCGGCGGCTGAAGTTCCTGAAGCAGCTTCGCGGCCGCGAGCGGATTACTGACTAAAGCATCCCAGTCCTGGAAAAGACGTTCTTCTTCTTCCACCCGGGAATTAAACATATTGGGATACAGGCAGGCCAACACCGTTTCACGCAGTCGGTTTAAATCTTTAACCGGTTTGAGCAGGATATCCTGCACACCCAAACGCAACGCCTTAGCAATATCCGCCATATTTTCGGTTGCCGAGATCACCAGTATCGGTGTCTGATAACCTTCGTTACGCAGGTTTTCCACCAGCATTAATCCGTCCATGCGCGGCATCTCGAGATCGCAGATCATCAGATCAGGCGCCATGCTGGCCATTTTTTCCAGTGCCTCGACGCCATCTTCGGCAAGGGACGTGGTTGCACCCAGTGAGGATAACCACGAATCCAGTAGCGATCGGAAAACGGGCTCGTCTTCTACTATCAAAATATGTTTTCCGGCCAATGGCTGTGTCATGGTTCCTCCCCTGGCTGACAGTTACTCAATAGTGGCATGCTATTGGTACTATCGCCTGTCAGATTTTGCTGAAGTAATCAAAAAAGTGCTTAACGTGCTGTACGCACAAAAGGCAACAGTTCATCTATTTTCTTTTCGACGGCTAACGAGCCCGCTGCTATGGCGGCCTCAGCCCGGTGGAAATCAAGGGTAGAGATTTGTGGACAATAGGGCTGAATAAGAATATCCGGAGGATCGCCAGCCATACGGTTTCGCTTCAGGCGATTCTCAAGAATTTGAATGGAGGTCGTCATGATTTCAATGGCGTTCGGCGCGGTCACCGTGCGACGGGCAGTCAGGCGCCCTATTCTGCCGCGTAAACGCGCATGCCAGGCAAGTTTCTCTTCTTCCGCATCATCGCTCTGAAGATTAACCGGCATCAAATCCTGCTGCATAAGGTGAGCGTCGTGCTGTAAATCCACTGCAATGACGATATCTGCCCCCATGGCGCGCGTCAGAGAGATGGGGACAGGATTCACCACGCCACCATCAACGAGCCAGTAGCCATTATGAGGCACAGGCGCCATTAACCCAGGCATGCTACAGGATGCGCGAACGGCGAGATGAATATCCCCTTCGGTGAGCCATAACTCCCTGCCCGTACTGAGGTTGGTTGCAACGGCACCGAAAGGCATTTGGCAGTGGCTGAAGTCAGCGAGGGGCATTATCTTACGAAACTGATTGAATACGCGTTCGCCGCGCAGCAGGCCGCCACGCTGCCAGGAGAGATCCATCAGGCGCAGTACATCCCAGTAACTAAAGGAGCGCACCCAGCTTTCAAGCTGCGGGAGCTTACCGCAGGCGTACGCGGATCCGACCAGCGACCCGATAGAACATCCTGCGACAATATCAACGTCAATCCCCATCTGGTTTAAGGTATTGATAACGCCAATATGTGACCAACCCCGGGCTGCACCTGAGCCCAACGCCAGTCCAATTTTTACCTTTCTCATTAGCCCTGTTTTACTTCCCCTGGATTCCCGACATAGCGTCAACGCACCTGCTCAGTTAACATATTGCTACCTTAAGCGTTTAACGCCTTATTTTTTGTTCCAGGAAGAGAATCGTGTCTCAACTCTGCCCCTGTGGTAGCGCTCTGGAGTATAGCCTATGTTGCCAGCGATATCTTTCTGGCGAGCAGGTTGCACCAGACCCGTCACACCTTATGCGCTCGCGGTATACTGCTTTTGTGATCAAAAACGCAGACTACCTGATTAAAACCTGGCATCCGTCCTGTGATGCTGCCGATTTTCGGCAAGAGATTGAAGCCGGATTTGCCAACACCGTCTGGCTGGGCCTTACCGTCTTTGATGCCGCTCCCGGCCGCGATGCCAACGAGGGCTATGTCAGTTTTGTCGCCCGCTTTAGCGAACAAAACAAACCCGGCGCCATCATTGAACGCTCACGGTTCTTAAAGGACAGCGGGCAATGGTATTATATTGACGGCACACGTCCGCAATTCGGTCGTAACGATCCCTGCCCCTGTGGTTCAGGAAAAAAATTTAAAAAGTGTTGCGGCAGTAATGCCTGACAACTCAGACTTCGCAAATACATAAACAGGATTTCCCGGCGATGCAATCATTACAACGTAAAGTTCTGCGCACTATCTGTCCCGATCAAAAAGGACTGATCGCACGAATTACCAACATTTGCTACAAGCATGAACTGAATATCGTGCAGAACAACGAGTTCGTTGACCACCGTACCGGTCGCTTCTTTATGCGTACCGAGCTGGAAGGTATTTTCAACGACACAACCCTGCTTGCCGATCTGGACAGCGCCCTGCCGGAAGGCTCGGTGCGCGAGCTAAACCCGGCGGGTCGTCGCCGCATTGTCATTCTGGTCACCAAAGAGGCGCACTGCCTGGGCGATCTGCTGATGAAAGCCAACTACGGTGGCCTGGACGTCGAAATTGCCGCCGTCATTGGCAACCACGAGACGCTGCGTACGCTGGTTGAACGTTTCGACATTCCGTTTGAACTGGTCAGCCATGAAGGTCATACCCGCGAAGAGCACGACAACCTGATGGCTGCTGCGATTGAAGCACATAACCCGGACTACGTGGTGCTGGCAAAATACATGCGCGTGCTGACGCCATCCTTCGTGGCGCGCTTCCCGAACAAAATTATCAACATCCACCACTCCTTCCTGCCAGCCTTTATTGGCGCGCGTCCGTACCACCAGGCGTACGAGCGTGGGGTGAAGATCATTGGCGCAACCGCGCACTACGTGAATGATAATCTGGACGAAGGCCCAATCATCATGCAGGACGTGATCCACGTGGATCACACCTACACGGCAGAAGATATGATGCGAGCTGGCCGTGACGTTGAGAAGAACGTACTGAGCCGTGCGCTTTATCAGGTACTTGCTCAGCGCGTCTTTGTGTACGGCAACAGAACGATTATTCTTTAATCCTTCGGAAAATGAATTGATTAGCTTTACGCCTTTACGGATAAAAAGCAGGCAAACAGCTTCATTTTCCTAAAGGAATGCTTTACAGGGGCGTCTCATTTGATATGATGCGCCCCGCTTCCAACAGGAAGCAGGCCAGTTAAAAGCATTACCCCGTGGTGGGGTTCCCGAGCGGCCAAAGGGAGCAGACTGTAAATCTGCCGTCATCGACTTCGAAGGTTCGAATCCTTCCCCCACCACCATCACTTCCAGATTCTTTAGCACTCTCCAAAAGCACAATGCTCCATGGTTCTCCCATGCGGGGAAAGATGAGAAGCTTCGACCAGGGTTCGATCCGAGCATAGTGAATTCCGTAGGCCGGGTAAGGCGCAGCCGCCACCCGGCATCCGCACGAAACCCTGGTTCCAGGACAAAAAAAACCCCGCAAATGCGGGGTTGTATCAATACAGCGAATCAGCGACGAGCACGCACGATCTGATATTTGCGCGTCAGGTACTCCACCGGCGCACTCCAGATGTGCACCAGGCGAGAGAACGGGAACAGCACAAACAGGGTCATACCCAGCACCAGGTGAACGCGGAAGATGAACGCCACGCCGTCCAGATGCTCAGAGGCACCACCGCGGAAGGTCACGACAGACTGCGCCCATCCCACCAGCTTCATCATCTCGCTGCCGTCCATATGCTGCGCAGAGAATGGAATGGTCAGCAGACCCAGCGCACACTGCACCATCAGCAGGGAGAGGATCAGGATGTCCGCTCCGGTCGTGGTAGCCCGCACGCGTGGGCTGAACAGACGGCGTTTCAGCAGCAGCAGCCCACCCACCAGGGTCATCACGCCGCAGGCGCCACCGGCGAGCATCGCCATCTTCTGCTTCACTTCAATCGGCAGCCACGCTTCGTACATCCAGTGCGGCGTCAGCATCCCCAGGAAATGACCGGCGAAAATACCCAAAATCCCGATGTGGAACAGGTTTGACGCCAGGTTCATCCCTTTACGATCCAGCATCTGGCTGGAGGCAGCACGCCAGGTGTACTGGCCATAGTCATAACGCAGCCAGCTTCCCACCAGGAACACGGTGCCCGCGATATACGGGTAAATGTCAAAGAAGAACATATTCAGGAAGTGCATTAGTGCTGTCCTCCGTTAGAGATATTCAAATATTGCGGAGCCACCGCTCCGGCAAAACGACGCTGATGCGCGGAGATTTCAGATTCGCCACAGCTCTGGTCAGCAAAGAATTTCACCTGTTCTTCTTCCCAGACGGCATCCAGTGCTTGTGGGGTGTCGTCACGGGCTTCATCCGCAATTTTTTCCGCCACTTTTTGACTGTCAACCGAGGCGTTAGCCAGTTTCACCAGCAGATCGAACAGGACAGCATAATTGCTCTCACGTTGCTGGAGACGTGCGCCGAGCAACGCCAGAATGGGAGCGATGTCCTGCAACCCGCCCAGCGCTTCCTCTTTCGGCAGCTGCGCCAGATATTCCAGGTACAGAGGCAGGTGATCCGGCAGCTCGCGGCTGTCGAGTTGCAAACCGTGCTGCTCGTACTGGGCCATCAGATCCACCATCGCCTGACCACGGTCGCGGGATTCACCGTGAACGTGTTCGAACAGCAATAGAGACGTGGCACGACCACGGTCAAACAGCTGGCTGTAGTCCGCCTGCGCATCAAGAAGATCGCGCGCCAGCAGGTCGCGGAGGAAAATGCCCAGCGTCTGGGCATCCTCTTTATCCAGGTTTTCAGATGACGCGAGTGCATCAAAGAGTTCCTGTTGATGCTGCACAAGCGCAGCATCAGGGTACTCGAGCAGACGCGAAACAATGACGAGTTCAATCATTGGTGCGGCTCCGTTTTGCTGGTCACATCCATCGCGTCGATGCGGCGGCTGTTGAACAGGTTGAATTTGCTGTCTGACCCGTGGCAACCGTCGCCAAAGGTAAAGCCACACCCACTTTTCTCCGGGAAGGCCTCGCGAGCCAGCTCGCGGTGACTGCTCGGCACCACGAAACGATCTTCGTAGTTAGCGATTGCCAGATAGCGGTACATCTCCTGCGCCTGCGCTTCGGTCAGGCCGACCTCTTCCAGCGCGCGGGTATCGTTAACGCCGTCAACGGTTTCCGCACGTTTGAAGTGACGCATCGCCAGCATACGTTTCAGCGCCAGCAGCACCGGCTGGGTATCCCCTGCGGTGAGCAGGTTGGCCAGATACTGAACCGGAATACGCAGGCTTTCCACGTCCGGCAGAATGCCGTTGCTGCCCAGTTCACCTGCGTCAGCCGCAGACTGAATCGGAGACAGCGGCGGCACGTACCAGACCATCGGCAACGTGCGGTATTCCGGGTGCAGCGGCAGCGCCAGCTTCCAGTCCATCGCCATTTTGTACACCGGGGACTGCTGTGCGGCGTCAATCACGCTCTGCGGAATACCGTCTTTCAGCGCCTGCTCGATCACCTTCGGATCGTTCGGATCGAGGAAGACCTCCAGCTGACGCTGATACAGATCTTTCTCGTTCTCGGTGCTTGCGGCATTTTCAATCGCATCCGCGTCGTACAGCAGCACGCCGAGGTAGCGGATACGCCCTACGCAGCTCTCTGAGCAGACGGTCGGCATACCGGCTTCGATACGCGGGTAGCAGAAGATACACTTCTCAGACTTACCGCTCTTCCAGTTAAAGTAGATTTTTTTGTACGGGCAGCCGGTGATGCACATACGCCAGCCGCGGCACTTGTCCTGGTCGATCAGCACAATGCCATCTTCTTCACGCTTGTAGATGGCGCCGCTTGGGCAGGTCGCCACGCACGCCGGGTTAAGGCAGTGTTCGCACAGGCGCGGCAGATACATCATGAATGTGTTTTCGAACTGGCCGTACATCGCCTTCTGCATGTTCTCGAAGTTCTGGTCTTTGGCGCGTTTTTCGAACTCGCCGCCCAGAATTTCCTCCCAGTTTGGACCGCTGGTAATTTTGTCCATGCGCTTACCGGTGATCAGCGAGCGAGGACGGGCGATCGGCTGGTGTTTGCTTTCCGGCGCGTTGTGCAGGTTCTGATAGTCGTAATCAAAAGGCTCGTAGTAATCGTCGATGCCCGGCAGATGCGGGTTAGCAAAGATTTTACCGAGCAGCATCGCACGGTTACCCATGCGCGGTTGCAGTTTGCCGTTGATTTTACGGATCCAGCCGCCCTTCCACTTCTCCTGGTTTTCCCAGTCGGTCGGGAAGCCGGTGCCCGGCTTACTTTCCACGTTGTTGAACCAGGCGTACTCCATACCTTCACGGCTGGTCCAGACGTTTTTACAGGTGACTGAGCAGGTATGACAGCCGATGCATTTATCCAGATTCAGCACCATGCCGACTTGTGAACGAATTTTCATTTTACGCTCTCCTGTACCTGGTCATTTCCTTCGCCATCTAACCAGTTAATATTCTTCATCTTACGTACCACCACGAACTCATCGCGGTTTGATCCTACAGTGCCGTAGTAGTTAAAGCCGTAGGCCAGCTGGGCATAGCCGCCGATCATATGCGTCGGTTTCGGCGTAATACGGGTCACAGAGTTGTGAATACCGCCGCGCTGCTCGGTGATCTCTGAACCCGGCAGGTTAACGATACGTTCCTGCGCGTGGTACATCATGGTCATCCCGGCTGGTACACGCTGGCTCACCACCGCACGTGCCGTCAGGGCACCGTTGCTGTTGAACACTTCGATCCAGTCGTTATCTTCGATACCCAGATCTTTGGCGTCCGCTTCGCTCATCCAGACAATCGGCCCCCCGCGTGACAGCGTCAGCATCAGCAGGTTGTCGCTGTAGGTGGAGTGGATACCCCACTTCTGGTGCGGCGTCTGGAAGTTCAGCGCCTTCTCAGGGTTACCGTTTGATTTCGCCCCCATCACCGCTTTCACGGAGCGGGTATCGATTGGCGGCCGGTAAACCAGCAGGCTTTCACCGAAGTCACGCATCCACTGGTGATCCTGATACAGAGACTGACGGCCAGAGAGCGTGCGCCATGGGATCAGCTCGTGAACGTTGGTGTATCCGGCGTTATAGGAGACATGTTCATCTTCCAGACCAGACCAGGTCGGGCTGGAGATAATCTTGCGCGGCTGAGCCTGAATATCGCGGAAGCGGATTTTCTCTTCTTCTTTATTCTTCGCCAGATGCGTATGGTCACGGCCGGTAAATTCACTCAGAGCCGCCCACGCTTTCACCGCCACGTGGCCATTGGTTTCCGGTGCCAGGGTCAGGATCATTTCCGCTGCATCAATTGCCGTGTTCAGCATTGGCTGGCCTTTGGCCGGGCCGTCTGCTTTGGTGTAATTGAGCTTGCGCAGCAGGTCCATTTCGCTCTGGGTGTTCCAGGCGATGCCTTTACCGCCGTTACCGATCTTCTCCATCAGCGGACCGATAGAGGTAAAGCGCTCGTACGTTGCCGGGTAATCACGTTCAACCGGAATAATGTGCGGCGCGGTCACGCCCGGGATCAGGTCGCATTCGCCTTTTTTCCAGTCCTTCACGTCAAGCGGCTGCGCCAGTTCGGCAGCGGAGTCGTGCTGGATTGGCAGCGTCACCACGTCGGTCTCTTTGCCCAGGTGCCCTACACAGACTTCGGAGAATTTCTTCGCGATGTCTTTATAGATTTCCCAGTCGCTTTTTGATTCCCACGCCGGGTCAACGGCCGCAGACAGCGGATGAATAAACGGATGCATATCCGACGTATTCATGTCGTCTTTTTCGTACCAGGTGGCGGTAGGCAGCACGATATCGGAGTACAGGCAGGTACTGGACAGACGGAAGTCCAGCGTTACCACCAGATCCAGCTTGCCGTCCAGACCGTTGTCTTTCCATTCAACTTCTTCTGGCTTCACGCCGCCCTGCTTGCCGAGATCCTTACCCTGAATACCGTTTTCGGTACCGAGCAGGTATTTCAGCATGTACTCATGGCCTTTACCGGACGAACCCAGCAGGTTGGAGCGCCAGATGAACAGGTTACGCGGATGGTTTTTGCCGTTCTCAGGCTGTTCTGCCGCAAAACGGATTGAGCCATCCTTCAGCGATTTCACGGTGTAGTCCACCGGTGACATGCCCGCTTTCTTCGCCGCTTCCGCAATGCGCAGCGGGTTAGTGCCCAACTGCGGTGCAGACGGCAGCCAGCCCATGCGTTCAGCGCGCACGTTGAAGTCAATCAGATGGCCGCTGTAGCGGGATTTATCCGCCATCGGCGACAGCAGCTCCTGCGCGGTCACCGTCTCGTAGCGCCACTGGCTGGAGTGGTTATAGAAGTAGGAGGTGCTGTTCATGTGACGAGCCGGACGCTGCCAGTCAAGGGCAAACGCCAGCGGCTGCCAGCCGGTCTGCGGACGCAGTTTTTCCTGGCCCACGTAGTGCGCCCAGCCGCCGCCGCTCTGCCCGACGCAGCCGCAGAAGATCAGCATGTTGATCAGGCCGCGATAGTTCATATCGAGGTGATACCAGTGGTTCAGACCGGCACCGACGATGATCATGGAGCGACCGTGAGTTTTGTCTGCGTTTTCCGCAAATTCGCGGGCGATACGGGTGATTTGGGCGCGTGGCACACCGGTGATCTGCTCCGCCCAGGCTGGTGTATAAGCCTTCACGTCGTCATAGCTGGTCGCGCAGTTTTCATCGTTCAGACCGCGCTCCAGGCCATAGTTCGCCATGGTCAGATCGTAGACCGTAGTGACCAGAGCGGTAGAACCGTCCGCCAGTTGCAGGCGCTTAACCGGCAGTTTGTGCATCAGAACGTTTTGCAGCTCAACCTTGTTGAAGTGCTCGGAACCTTCACCACCAAAGTACGGGAAGCCGACATCGGCGATTTCGTCCTGGCTGCCCAGCATGCTGAGGCGAAGTTCTGTCTCTTCACCCGTGGTGCCGTTACGCTGTTCCAGGTTCCATTTGCCTTTTTCGCCCCAGCGGAAGCCGATAGAACCGTTTGGTGCCACCAGCTCGCCGTTGCTGTTGCAGGCGACCGTTTTCCACTCCGGGTTGTTTTCCTGACCCAGCGCGTCCACAAGATCCGCAGCACGCAGCATACGGCCAGCGGCGTAATAGCCGTCACGCTCTTCAAGCATCACCAGCATTGGCATGTCGGTGTAGCGACGCACGTAATCGGTGAAATACTGGCTTGGCTTGTCGAGGTGGAATTCACGCAACATGACGTGGCCCATCGCCAGCGCCATGGCGGCATCAGTACCCTGTTTCGGTGCCAGCCACAGGTCACACAGTTTGGCGATTTCGGCGTAGTCCGGGGTCACGGCAACGGTTTTGGTCCCTTTGTAACGTACTTCGGTAAAGAAGTGCGCATCAGGGGTACGGGTCTGCGGAACGTTAGAGCCCCAGGCGATGATGTAGCTGGAGTTGTACCAGTCAGCGGACTCCGGCACGTCGGTCTGTTCGCCCCAGGTCTGCGGCGACGCTGGCGGCAGGTCGCAGTACCAGTCGTAGAAGCTCAGACAGGTACCGCCGATAAGTGAAAGGTAGCGCGCGCCGGAGGCGTAAGAGACCATCGACATTGCCGGGATTGGCGAGAAGCCTGCCACGCGGTCAGGACCGTAAGTTTTCACGGTATAGACGTTGGAGGCCGCAATCAGCTCGTTCACCTCTTTCCAGGAAGAACGAACGAAACCACCGCGACCACGCGCCTGTTTGAAGCTTTTCGCTTTGTCGGCGTCCTCGATGATGGATGCCCATGCATCAACCGGATCGCTGTGCTGCACTTTCGCTTCACGCCACATTTTCATCAGGCGTTTACGCATCAGCGGGTATTTCAGACGGTTGGCGCTGTAGAGATACCAGGAGTAGCTGGCCCCACGCGGGCAGCCGCGCGGTTCATGGTTCGGCATATCCGGACGGGTACGCGGATAGTCGGTCTGCTGCATTTCCCAGGTCACCAGACCGTTTTTAACGAAAATCTTCCAGCTACATGAGCCAGTGCAGTTTACACCGTGGGTAGAACGGACAACTTTGTCATGCTGCCAGCGTTGACGGTAACCGTCTTCCCAGTCCCGGTTGGTATCCAGAACCTGGCCGTGCCCATCGGCAAAAGTTTCACCCTTCTGTTTGAAGTAGCGAAACCGGTCCAAAAATTTGCTCATCGGGTATCTCCTGTGTGGAGCCTGTGGCTCTCTAAATCGACATTGCTGATTTGCAGCGAAGGTAACGCTATGAAAGATGGTGAGAATTGATAACGATCAAGACGGAGGGGGTCTCTGAAGGGGGGTATTAGATCAAATACCACCAAAGCGGTAGCTGTTAATATTTTTTAACTTAATGATTTATATGGATATATTTTATTTATCGTACAATAAGTGGAGCAAAATTTAACATCTTAGGTATTAAGGGGTAGAGACACCTGTAAAGCGATGGCGATCACAGCGTTACCTGCGTGCGACTACGGGAAACGCTATTAGTATGTTGTAACTATTAAGCGATTAAAAAAAGCGCGGCACTCAGGCCGCGCAAACGGATAATCAAGCTTACTTGTTTTTCTTGGTATTACGGCCATATACCAGCCAGGTGATGACCACACAGGCGATATAGAAGACGAGGAATACCTTCATCGCACCCGCCGGAGAGCCGGTCAGATCCAGTGAGATACCGAACGCTTTTGGAATAAAGAAGCCGCCAATCGCGCCAATCGCAGAGATAAACCCAAGCGCCGCAGCGGTATCAGTGGCGGCTTCACGCATCGCCTGCTCGTCGCTCCCGCCCTGCGCTTTCACGCGGTCCATGGTCAGCTTGCGGAAGATGACAGAGATCATCTGGAAAGTAGACGCACTGCCCAGCCCGGCGGTCAGGAACAGCACCATGAAGACGCCGAAGAAGGCAAAGAAGTTACCTCCCTCACCACCCGCAGGCAGCGTCAGGAACAGCAGCGCACAGAAGATGGCCATCAATACAAAGTTCACCAGCGTAACGCGCGTTCCACCCAGACGGTCGGAGATCATCCCGCCCAGCGAACGTGCCAGCGCGCCAATAAACGGACCGAAGAAGGCAAACTGAAGGATCTGTACGTCCGGGAACTGGGTTTTCGACAGCATGGCAAAGCCTGCGGAGAAACCGATGAACGAGCCGAAGGTCGCCAGATACAGCAGTGCCATTACCCACAGGTGGCCACGTTTCAGAACCGGCAGCTGCTCGCTCAGGGACGCTTTGGACGCGGACAGGTCGTTCATGAAGAACCATGCAGCCAGGGTAAAGACCACCAGGAACGGTACCCAAATCCAGGAGGCATTTTGCAGGAACAGCACTGAACCGTCGGGCTGCGTCACACCGCCGCCGCCAAACGCCGCAAAGATGGAGACCGAGATCGCCAGCGGAGCAATCAGCTGCATCACGCTCACGCCCATGTTACCCAGACCGCCGTTAATGCCCAGCGCACCACCCTGCTTCGCTTTCGGGAAGAAGAAGCTGATGTTTGCCATACTGGACGCAAAGTTCGCCCCCGCAAAACCGCACAGCAGAGAGATAATCACGAACACGCTAAACGGTGTAGAGGTATCCTGCACCGCAAAACCGAGCCACACGCACGGCACGATCATGATCCCGGTACTGAAAGCCGTCCAGCGACGACCACCAAAGACCGGCACCATAAACGCGTAAGGAACGCGCAGCAGTGCGCCTGAAAGCGACGGCAACGCAGTCAACATAAACAGCTGATCGGTGGTAAAGGTAAAGCCCACTTTTGGCAGGTTAACCGCAACCGCACTGAACAACATCCAGACGCAAAACGCCAGTAACAGACATGGCACGGAAATCCACAGATTACGACTTGCTATACGGTGGCCGCGCTGTTGCCAGAACGCCGGATCCTCTGGACGCCAGTCTGTAATAACGGCACCAGTTTCCCTTTCGGGAGCGGAAGAGTGACTCATAGACACCTCTGATTCTCGAATGATGCTGCAAACATTAGGGCTTTAGGGCGGCGGTAAGTTGATATAAATCAAAGGAAAAGTGGGAGGTTTTGCGGCGAAAAAAAAGCCATCACTCTTAATGAGTAGATGCAAAACGTAAAAAAGGTGTGGTTTTTCACGGTGCTGACGCATCCCTGCTTCGTCCACCCACTAACCGTTACCTCTCTGGCAATTTAGAGGTAATCCTTTATTGGTATGGGTATACTCCAGGGTATGCACCAGAATAGCGCCATTCCTGCAATCAGGTCACGTCAGGAGCCCGGCAACTCTATGTTAAAAAGATGTTTATCTCCGCTGACGCTGGTTAACCAGCTGGCGCTTATTGTTCTGCTGTCCACCGCTATCGGTGTGACCGGCATGGCTATTTCTGGCTGGCTGGTACAGGGTGTGCAGGGTAATGCGCATGCCATCAACGAGGCAGGCTCGCTACGTATGCAGAGTTACCGGCTGCTGGCGTCGGTGCCGCTGACGCAGGCTGACCAACCGCTTATCGACGAAATGGAGCGTACCGCATTCAGCCCTGAACTGGAAAGAGCCGCCATCCGTGACGGCCAGCAATCTCAGCTTAAGGCGCTTCAGGGCTACTGGCATACCCAGCTGGAGCCCGGGTTAAAGCGGGCGGAAGACCGGGAAACGGTCGCCAAGGATGTCGCCGGGTTTGTTTCACGCATCGATCATCTCGTCTCCTCGTTCGATCGCACCACAGAGTTACGCATTGACCGCGTGGTGATGGTTCACCGCGCAATGGCGCTGTTTATGGGTTTGCTGCTGATTTTCACGGTTATCTGGCTGCGCGCGCGGTTGCTTAACCCCTGGAAGCAACTCCTGGCGATGGCCCGCGCCGTCACACAGCGCGATTTTACCCAACGCACGCACATCAGCGGGCGCAACGAAATGGCGATGCTCGGCGAGGCGCTCAACACCATGTCGGCGGAGCTATCTGAAAGCTACGCGGTACTGGAAAAACGCGTCCAGGAGAAAACCGCCGGGCTTGAGCAGAAAAACGAGATCCTCTCTTTCCTCTGGCAGGCGAACCGTCGCCTGCATATGCAGGTACCGCTTTGCGAGCGTCTCTCGCCGGTACTGAACGGCCTGCAAAACCTGACTCTGCTCCACGATCTTGAGCTACGGGTTTATGACGTTGAAGATGAGGAAAACCATCAGGAATTTACCTGTCAGTCGGACATCTCCTGCGACGATAAAGGGTGTCATCTTTGCCCGCGCGGCTTGCCGCCGCTTACCACCAGCGGCACGACCCTCAAGTGGCGGCTGATGGACAGCCATACCCAGTACGGTATTTTGCTGGCCACCCTGCCCGCCGGACGTCATCTGAGCCACGACCAGCAGCAGCTGGTCGATACTCTTGTAGAGCAGCTCACGGCCACGCTGGCGCTCGACCGTCACCAGGAGAAACAGCAGCAGCTGATCGTGATGGAGGAGCGCGCCACCATCGCCCGCGAGCTGCATGACTCCATCGCCCAGTCCCTCTCCTGCATGAAGATGCAGGTGAGTTGCCTGCAAATGCAGGACGAAGGCATGCCCGAGAGCAGCAAACAGCTGCTCAGCCAGATCCGCAACGAGCTTAACACCTCGTGGATTCAGCTTCGCGAGCTGCTGACCACCTTCCGTTTACAGCTCACCGAGCCGGGGCTACGCCCTGCGCTGGAGTCCAGCTGTCAGGAATTTAGTGCCAGGCTGGGCTTCCCGGTGAAGCTGGATTACCAGCTGCCACCGCGTTTTATCCCCTCTCACCAGGCGATCCATTTGCTGCAAATTGCCCGTGAAGCCCTGAGCAACGTGCTCAAGCATGCCGAGGCGACGGCCGTCACGGTCACCGTCAGCTGCCAGGATAATCAGGTGAAGCTCAGGGTTCAGGATAACGGCCGCGGCGTGCCGGAAAATGCCGAACGAACGAACCATTATGGTTTAATCATCATGCGAGACCGCGCGCAAAGCCTGCGCGGTGATTGCCAGGTTCGCCGGGGAGAGTCAGGTGGCACCGAAGTCGTGGTCACCTTTATACCCGAAAAGCCCCTCATAACTGCTCAAGGAGAAAACCATGACTAATCAGGAACCGGCATCTATCCTGTTGATTGACGATCATCCGATGCTGCGCACTGGCGTTAAACAGCTTGTCAGCATGGCGCCCGATATCACCGTCGTCGGGGAAGCCAGCAA
Source organism: Enterobacter cloacae complex sp. P29RS (assembly GCF_014893445.1). NCBI lineage: Bacteria > Pseudomonadati > Pseudomonadota > Gammaproteobacteria > Enterobacterales > Enterobacteriaceae > Enterobacter > Enterobacter cloacae complex sp. P29RS. The sequence continues at coordinate 301,935 of NZ_JADBPZ010000001.1, forward strand.
CGGCGAACAGGGTATTGAACTTGCCGAATCGCTCGATCCTGATTTGATCTTGCTCGATCTCAACATGCCGGGCATGAATGGCCTGGAAACCCTCGACAAGCTGCGGGAGAAATCCCTCTCTGGCCGGGTGGTGGTCTTCAGCGTCTCAAACCATGAAGAAGACGTGGTCACCGCCCTCAAGCGGGGGGCAGACGGCTATCTGCTGAAAGATATGGAGCCGGAAGATCTGCTCAAGGCGCTGCAACAGGCTGCCGCAGGCGAGATGGTGCTGAGTGAAGCATTAACGCCGGTACTGGCCGCCAGCCTGCGTGCGAACCGCGCCACGTCTGACCGTGACGTCAGCCAGTTGACCCCGCGCGAGCGCGACATTCTGAAGCTGATTGCTCAGGGTCTGCCGAACAAAATGATAGCCCGCCGTCTGGACATCACCGAGAGCACGGTCAAAGTGCATGTCAAACACATGCTGAAGAAAATGAAGTTAAAATCCCGCGTCGAAGCCGCCGTCTGGGTGCATCAGGAGCGCATTTTTTAACTTACTCATCCGGCAGCAACTTCCACCGTGGATCGTCGGCAGGCATTGCGACGAGCGGTTGCACCACGGAAAGCGTGATCTCATTGGAGGAGACACGCTGCCCATCCTTATCTTCCACCACGGCCGTAAGCCGCCATTCGTTTTTCGCCCCTTCCGCGTCGTTCCAGGCGGGCATGATTATGCTCCAGCCATCGCTGCTGTTGCTGTTTGCCGGTGAGGTCAGGCTGAGCGCTTGGGTATCACCCAGCCAGTGGATCTGACGGATACCGTGCGTGCTGCGAATTTGCAGCTTCAGCATCACAGTTTCGCCTGGCTTAAGATCCCACGGCGGCGTGGCCAGATAGACCGAGAGGGTTTTACGCTGACGGAATTCCATCACGGGCAGATTATCACGCTCAGGTGAATCATAGCGGCTGCCCCGCAGCGAGCGCGTCGCCGCCACTTCCCCGGCGGAAAGCTGTTTCGCCAGCGGCACGCCAAAGCGATAGTTGAGCTTCAGCCCGAGGTTATTCTGGCTAACGCCGCTCTCCCCCTGCTTATGGGCAGCCGTCAGGGTGACCAGCGGAACGGGGGTATAATTCAGCCCCAGGTTGACCGCAACCGGGTTGTGATACCCCGTACCGCTGTTAAACAGATCGACGTTATCGCCAAAATACTGTTCAAAGCTGACGCTGGTGTTCAGGTGATGAAACCAGGGAAGCCAGGCTTTGGCCGTTACGTCGTACCCGCGCGCCATGCGCTGCTCCCGGATGTCGGAACGCGGCTGCCAGCCAGCGAACGGCTGGTAGTAATTGGCCGACAGGCGAAGGTTTTCGCCCCACGCCTCTGCGCCCAGTCCGGCACGTTGAAGGTTGTCTTCCAGCAGGTTGTCGTAAAAGGTGTTGTAGCCCAGCAGCCAGTTTCCGGCAACCCAGCGCTGCCCGATCCCGACGTTGCTCACCAGCCCGTCTGTCTGCTGCGTCAGGCCAAGCTGGCTCCAGCTCAGATAGCGGGTGTTGTCGCTCCAGGGGATAAACCAGCTTCCGCTGCTGCCGTTAAAGTTACCGTCGTCATCCACCAGTACATTGACATTGGCGTTACCCCAGGGGGAAAGCCAGGATTCGATCTGCTCGTTGACTTCCCCGCTGACGGCATCCCGCACCTTGCCAAACGCGAACTGTCGCGCCTGCTGCCCGGCCGTCAGGCCGTTATCGATCATACTGGCTTCACCGAAGGCCTTTGCCATTTCAGCCAGGTGCTTTTCGCCTTCGGTAGTCGGTTGCGCCATACCGAGATCCGGCAGACTATCGCCGTTGTTATCAAACGGATTTTGCGCCTGCTGCACGAAGGATTTCGGCGCACCGTGAACGGCTCCAGCCGTAAAAAGGGGGAGTAACAGCAAAAAACGGATGCGGGACGATACAGCCTTCAACGTCGTCAATCAGAACCTGTGTTTATGAACAAACACTTATTATGTTAACGCCATAAGCCCTGAAAACCAGTCTTAACAGAAATTTCAGGAATATCCTGAACAGAATTGTCGGGTGGCGGCTTCGCCTTACCCGACCTACAAATTCGTGCCGGTGCGAAGCCGCCACCTGACGCCTTTACACTATTATCCCAACAACCCTTTCAGCTCCGGCAGGCAGGAGCCGCAGTTCGTACCGCAACGCAGCTTCACGCCCAGCGCTGCGGCAGAATTACAGCCTCCGGCTATCGCCTTACGTATCGTATTTTCACCCACGCTAAAGCAGCTACAGATAATTCGCCCGGGATCGGCATCTTCGCCCGGCCGTTGTCCGTGCAGCAGCGCGTGGCGTTCAGCGAGTTGTACGGGCGCAGCAGCAAAGGCTTCTTCAATAAACGCATGCGCCAGCGCCGGCAGCGTCTGGCCTTCCCAGTAGCCCAGCATCAGCTCGCCGTGATGCCAGGCGAGCACGCTGCTGCGTTCTCCCGTCTGTGCCACCTGTAACTGCCAGCCCCGACCGCTGGCGTACGCCATGACCCACGACAGCAGCGGCTGCTCCCCCGCCACCGTCAGACGTGAGGCTTTACGCCACCAGCATACCGACGGCGGCAGCGCTGGCAACTCGCGGGCATACAGCTCCCCCTGCCAGGCGGGTAGCCAGGGCAGGATCCTCACCGCGGTTTGTTTACTCTCCGGCTGGCCGGACCAGGCATCAACCCGCCCTTCCACCAGCGCGTTGACCTTCCCCTGCCGGGCAAACTGCGCGTTCCAGTGCATCGGCGCAAACAGCTCGCCCGCACGCTGTGCGGTAGAGATACGTACTCTGGCAACCATGACCCCGCGCGGGGAACTTATCCGCGCCAGCTGGCCGTCAGTCAGCCCCGCGCGCGCCGCATCGGTTGCGTTCATCTCAATAAAAGGCTCATCGATATGCTGCATCAGGCGCGAAACATACCCCGTGCGCGTCATGGTGTGCCACTGATCGCGGATCCGCCCGGTATTCAGTATCAAGGGGTACAATTCGTCGACGCCTGCCCCATGCGAGGAAGGATCAACCGGTACAAGATTTCTTTGCGGGAAATCACCGGCATGCCACTGATAAGGCGCCAGCTCGTCCCACGCCTCTCGCGACAGCGACGCCAGTTCGCGCAGGTTTAGCGCCCGTTCGCCGTTATTTTCAAACGCCGTCAGCGCCGCATGTTCACAAAATATCTCATGAGGGTGTTCCCAGGCGAAGGCATCGCCATAACCGAGCTGCTCTGCGATCCGGGCGATGATCCACCAGTCCGGTCTGGCCTCGCCCGGCGCAGGCAGAAACGCGCGCTGGCGCGAAATACGCCGCTCGGAATTGGTCACCGTTCCGTCTTTTTCGCCCCAGCCCAGGGCGGGAAAACGGATATGAGCAAACCGGCTGGTGTCCGTCTCCTGCATCACCTCAGATACTATTACCAGCGGGCAGGCTGCCAGGGCCTGGCACACCGCGTGGCTGTCGGGAAGTGACACGGCAGGATTGGTGCCCATGATCCACACCGCCTTCACCTCGCCGCGGGCAATCGCGTCAGACAGCTCTACCGCCATCAGCCCCGGCGTTTGTGCCAGCCGCTCGGTTCCCCAGAAACGCGCCACACGCGAAAGATCGTCCGGCTCGAAGTTCATGTGCGCCGCCAGCTGGTTCGCCAGCCCACCCACTTCCCGCCCGCCCATGGCGTTTGGCTGTCCGGTCAGCGAAAACGGGCCGCAGCCCGAACGGTTGAACTTCCCGCTGGCAAGATGCACGTTAATGATGGCGTTACACTTGTCGCTGCCGCTGGAGGACTGGTTGATCCCCATGGTGTAGAGCGTGATCGCGCGTGGCGCAGTGACAAACCAGTCGTAGAAGGTGCCAATCTCGTCTGAAGGCAGATCGCAAAACGCGGCCACGTGAGGAATCGGCCACTCGCCGCTCCCCTGAATCAGATTGAGCAATCCCACAAACAGCCCGGCGTCGCTGCCGGGCTTAAGCGCCAGATGCAGGTCAGCGGCATCGCAGGTGGCGGTTTTGCGCGGATCGATCACGACCACTTTCATCTGCGGGTTGCTGCGTTTTGCCTGCACCAGCCGCTGATACAGCACCGGATGCGTCCAGGCCGCGTTTGAGCCAACGAGTACCACCAGATCGCTGTTTTCCACGTCCTCGTAGCTGCACGGCACAATGTCTTCACCGAAGGCGCGTTTGTAGCCCACCACCGCCGACGACATGCACAGCCGCGAGTTGGTATCAATGTTCGCCGCCCCGATAAAGCCTTTCATCAGCTTGTTGGCCGCATAGTAATCCTCGGTCAACAGCTGGCCGGAGGCATAAAACGCCACCGCCTGCGGCCCCCATTCGTTGATGATCTTCCGTAGCCGCTCGCCCGCTTCACCCAGCGCCTGCGGCCATGCCACCTCCATGCCGTCAACAACCGGGCGCAGCAGACGTCCCTGCAACCCCGTCGTTTCCCCGAGGGCAGATCCTTTTACGCACAGGCGACCAAAGTTCGCCGGATGAGTTTCATCCCCACGAACGCTTACCGCGCCATCTTCCACACTGGCGACCACGCCGCAGCCCACCCCGCAGTAAGGGCACGTTGTACGGGTTTCCGTCATGAGGCCTCCGCACGCATCACCAGCTCTTGGCTTCCAACCCAAACCTTGCCGTTTTCAATTTTTACCGGCCAGGCGCGCACCACGGGTTCGCCGTTCTCCACCTGACATCCATCGCGCAGACGTATGCGCTGCTTATAAAGCGGGGAAATCACCACCGGCTCGCCCGCTGCATCGCCAAGGATGCCGCGCGAAAGCACGTTCGCGCTGCTGCCCGGCTCCAGGTCGTCCAGGGCATAAACGGACGTTCCAAAGCGGAACAGCGCAATCGGTTTTCGGCCAAGCCGCGCGCCGATGCCCGCCTGCTCGGGGATATCATCGATGCCGCAAATTTCCTGCCAGCGCTTGCTCTCCGCCGCGGCAGGGACATTAACCGCGGTGCGGAACAGCGCCAGGCGATCAGGATCGTTGAGGGTGGTTTGCCATTCGCACTGATAGGTCTCCACCACCCGGGCCATCTCCTGCTCCAGCTCGTGGGCGATCCCCAGGCTGTCGTTGAGGATCACCTCGCGCAGATAGTCGAGGCCGCCTTCCAGATTATCCATCCAGGTACTGGTGCGTTGCAGACGATCTGCCGTGCGAATGTAGAACATCAGGAAACGGTCAACGGTGCGGATCAGCGTTTCGTCGTCCAGATCGCTGGCAAAGAGATCCGCATGGCGCGGCTTCATCCCGCCGTTGCCGCACAGATAAAGGTTCCAGCCCTTGTCCGTGGCAATCACCCCCACGTCTTTGCTCTGCGCCTCTGCGCACTCACGGGTACAGCCGGAGACCGCCATTTTGATTTTGTGCGGCGCACGTAACCCCTTGTAGCGATGCTCCAGTTTGACCGCAAGGCCGGTGGAGTCCTGCACGCCATAGCGACACCAGGTCGACCCGACGCAGGATTTCACCGTGCGCAGGGATTTCCCGTACGCATGACCGGTCTCAAATCCGGCCTCCACCAGCGCCTGCCAGATTTCCGGCAACTGTTCGAGCGTGGCGCCAAACAGGTCAATACGCTGTCCGCCGGTGATTTTGCTGTAAAGGCTATAGCGTTTCGCAATCTGGCCGATGGCGATCAGCCCGTCGGCCGTCACTTCCCCGGCAGGCATGCGCGGCACGATGGAATACGTTCCGTCCTTCTGAATATTGGCAAAGTAGCGGTCGTTGGTGTCCTGCAGCGGCAGATGCGCCGGTTTTAGCAGGTATTCATTCCAGCAGGAGGCCAGCACTGATCCCACCAGCGGTTTACAGATCTCACAGCCGTGCCCTTGTCCGTAACGGCTGATAAGCTGGTCGAAGGTCCGGATATGGTTGACGCGCACCAGGTGGTATATCTCCTGACGCGAGTACGGGAAGTGCTCACAGATATCTTTTTTCACCTCCACGCCCTGCTCCGCAAGCTGGAACTCCATCACCTGCTTCACCAGCGCGCTACAACCTCCGCAGCCGGTCGCCGCTTTGGTGCACTGCTTAATGGCGCCGATATCCGTTGCGCCCGCGCTTACCGCCAGGCAGATATCCCCTTTGCTGACGTTATGACACGAACAGATCTGCGCGCTTTCCGGCAGCGCCGCCACGCCCAGCGCTTTTGGCGTGCAGCCTGACGACGCGGGTAATATCAGCGTTTCCGGCTCTTTTGGCAGACTGATGCCGTTAAGCATCATCTGCACCAGCGTGGCGTATTCGCTGGCATCGCCCACCAGCACGCCACCCAGCAGGGTTTTGCTGTCGTGACTGACCACAATTTTTTTGTAGATTTGCTGCGGCCCGTGCGTCCACTGGTAGCTCAGCGCCCCCGGCGTGCGCCCGTGGGCATCGCCAAACGACGCCACATCCACCCCCAGCAACTTGAGTTTGGTACTCATATCCGCGCCGGTGAAGCGCTTCTCCTCACCCGCCAGCACAGCGGCGGCCACGCGCGCCATCTGGTAGCCCGGGGCCACCAGGCCAAAGATTTTCCCCTCCCACAGCGCGCATTCCCCGATGGCAAGCACGTCCGGGTCGGAGGTCCGGCAGCCGTCGTCAATACAGATCCCGCCGCGCTCGCCAATAGCCAGCCCGCTGCTGCGCGCCAGCGCGTCCTGCGGTCGAATACCGGCAGAGAAGACGACCATGTCCGTTTCCAGCTGTTCACCATCGGCAAAGCGCAGCACCAGCCCGTCGTCTGCGGTGGCAATCTCCGTCGTCGATTTACTGGTGTGTACCCCTACGCCCAGCGCCTCAATTTTCCTGCGCAGCATTGCCGCACCGTCGCTGTCGAGCTGCACCGCCATCAGGTTCGGCGCAAACTCCACCACGTGGGTTTCCAGCCCTAGCTGCTTAAGCGCATTCGCCGCCTCCAGCCCCAGCAGGCCGCCGCCAATTACCACGCCGCGGCGAGAGCCTGCCGCATGGGCCGCAATGTTGTCCAGATCGTCGAGGGTGCGGTAGACAAAACAACCCGGCAGATCGCTGCCCGGAACGGGCGGTACGAACGGGTACGAGCCGGTCGCCAGCACCAGCTTATCCCAGTGGGTTTCATGGCCGCTAGCGGTACGCACAACGTGTGCATCACGATCGATAGCGACAATCTGCTGCGAGAGGCGCAGCTCTATACCGTTATCGGCAAAGAACTCCCCCGCCACCAGCGAGAGCGAGTCCGCGCTGCGTCCGCCAAAATATTCCGACAGATGCACGCGGTCATAGGCCGCATAGCGCTCTTCGCCAAAAACAATAATCTGATACTGCTGATGCAAATTGCGGTTAACGCAGTCTTCGAGGAAATGATGGCCGACCATACCGTGCCCAACCACCACCAGAGTAGGTTTTGTCATAGCGTTCTGTCCTGCAACCTGCGGTTGCGTTGTGAAACGATCGAACAGCCAGTCCGCGTGGGCGGGCGCAGCCGTTGCCAGTAAATCGGTAAAGGTTGCCGCACTGCGGCAGTCACCCAGCAGCAGCACGCCAGCCAGCGCCCCCTGATGGATCAGTAAACGTCGATAGTGACGGGTCAGCGGATCCCATGAACTCCATACCACATCGTCCGCCTGCGCCGTCGCGCGTCCGAGGCTGAACAGCTCCACGCCGTTCACCTTAAGACGCACGCCGTTGTCGGTCCGGGTAAACGGCGCGGTGACCTCCCCGGCCAGCCGCGCGGCGAGAATATCCGCCTGCGCCAGACAAGGGGCGACCAGGCCAAATGTCTGGCCGTCAATTTCACAGCACTCGCCGATGGCGTAGATATCCGGCACGGAGGTTTGCATCTGGTGATCCACCACGATGCCGCGCGCGCAGCGAATGCTGCTGGTTTTTGCCAGCGCAACGTTGGGCTGTACACCCGTGGCCAGCACCACGCGCGCGGCGGTGACGCGGCATCCGTTGAGTAGCGTCACGCTCTTGCCGTTAATCGCCGCGATGCCAGAGGCGAGTTCACAGCTAACGCCCCGCGCCGCCAGCGCCTCTTCAAGCAGCAGTCCCGCCTGCTGATCCAGCTGCTGTTCCATCAGCCAGGGACCACGATGGATAAGCGTGACGTTGTCACCGTTGCGCGCCAGCGCTGCCGCTGCTTCCACGCCAAGTACGCCACCGCCCAGCACTACCGCCGGACCGGAGAGGTTCAGGATGGCGCGGGTCTCTGCCAGGGTGCGAAAGGTGAACACATGCGGCGCATCGCCGCCGGGGATCGGCGGCACAACAGGGGTAGATCCGGTGGCAAACACCAGCGCATCCCAGGCCACGGTGCGAGAAGAGGTACGCACTTTACGCGCGTTAACGTCTACTGCGAGCACCGTTTCTCCTCGCAGCACCGTCACGCCTCGTGCCGTGTACCAGTCTTCATCGTGCAGACAGATGTGCTCCGCCTGCTTTTCACCACTCAGCACCGGCGAAAGCTGGATGCGGTTGTACGCCTGCTCCGGCTCGTCACCGATGACGGTGATAGCGAAACGACCGGGCACACGCCCGGTGAGCGATGCAATCAGCCGGGTTGCCGCCATACCATTACCGATAATGACCAGTCGCATCATGCCCCCTCATTACGCCGCTTTCGGCTGTTTTTCGTAGAGGAAATGGAGGATTTGCTGGCGCATGTGGTGATAGCGGCTATCGTCCGCCAGCTGCACCCGGTTGCGCGGGCGCGGCAGATCGACGCGCAAGATCTCACCCACGGTGGCCGCCGGGCCGTTGGTCATCATCAGTACGCGGTCAGAGAGCAGTACCGCCTCGTCCACATCGTGGGTGATGAGCACGATGGTGGTGTTCAGCGCCTGCTGGATCTGCATCACCGAGTCCTGAAGATGGGCACGCGTCAGCGCATCGAGCGCGCCAAACGGCTCATCCATAAGCAGCACTTTCGGCTTCATTGCCAGCGCCCGGGCAATACCGACGCGCTGCTTCATACCGCCGGAGATCTCCCCGGGGCGCTTATGCAGCGCGTGGCCCATCTGCACCCGGTCGAGATTGTGCTCAATCCACTCTTTGCGCTCGGCCTTACTCATGGTGCGACGGAAGACCTGATCCACCGCCAGCGCCACGTTGTCGAAGCAGGTTAACCACGGCAGCAGCGAATGGTTCTGGAACACTACCGCACGCTCAGGCCCCGGTCCGGCGATTTCGCGGTTGTCGCAAATCAGCCCGCCTTCCGTCGGCAGCGTGATCCCGGCGATCAGGTTTAACAGCGTCGACTTGCCGCAGCCGGAGTGACCAATCAGACTGACGGTTTCGCCCTCGTGGATATCAAAAGAGACGTTTTGCAGTGCCAGAAACTCGCCGCTGGCGGTGGAAAAACGCTGGCTCACGGCCTGGACCTGAATTAAAGGTTTCATCTTCACTCCTTATTTTTCCTGCCAGCTAAAGCGACGGGCGATCAGCATCAGCCCCTGTTCCAGCAGCAACCCGACCACGCCAATGATGACGATGGCGATGAGAATGTTTTCGACGTTGAGGTTGTTCCACTCATTCCAGATCCAGAAGCCAATGCCTAAACCTCCGGTGAGCATCTCGGCGGCGACAATCACCAGCCAGGCAATGCCAATGGAGAGACGTACCCCGGTCAACACCGCAGGCAGCACGGCGGGGAAAAGAATGCGGCGCATGATGGTCCACTCTGAGAGTTGCAGCACCCGGGCCACGTTGAGGTAGTCCTGCGGAATACGGCGTACCCCTTCGGCGGTGTTAATGACCATCGGCCAGATGGAGCAGATGAAAATGGTCCAGCTCGACGCGGGCTCCGCTTTCTGGAACAGCAGCAGGCCGATAGGCAGCCAGGCCAGCGGGCTGACCGGACGCAGGAGCGCGATCAACGGGTTGAACATGCGGGAGAAAAAGGTGAAGCGCCCAATCAAAAAGCCCAGCGGAATGCCCGCCAGCGCCGCCAGACCGAAGCCGATGGCGACGCGCTGCAACGACGCCAGCACGTTCCAGCCAATGCCCATATCATTTGGCCCGTCGCGATAAAACGGATCGGCAAACAGGGTCATGGCCGAATCAAGCGTGCTGAGCGGCGTCGGGAAACCTTTACTGTTTATCGCCGCCAGCTGCCAGAGCACCACCAGCAGACCGAGACCGAGCAGCGCCGGGATGACGCGCTGTAAAAACTCATTCATCCGACGCGTAAACGCTGGCGCACGACGGCGAACCTGTAGCGGAGGCAGGACAATCACTTCCCCGCTCTCTGACTTCTCTTGTGGTTGCGTATTTTGCAGATGCTGCATACTCAGGCCCCTTTACGGTGAATGGCGAAGCGGTTGGCGTACCCTTCCGGATCGGTGCCGTTCCAGACGGTGCCGTCCATCAGGGTACTGCTGCGATACGGTGCTGACGGTGTGGACATGCCGCCCACGGCGGTCGCGGCATCCTGCCAGACCGCGGTCTGGTTAATGCGCTGTGCGATGCCCGCATAATCTGGCGCGGCGTTGAGCAAACCCCAGCGGCGGAACTGGGTTAAGAACCACATGCCGTCGGAGAGATACGGGTAGCTCACGGCACCCTCATTGAAGAAACGGATCGGGTGCGCATCCTGCCAGCGCTGACCGAGCCCGTTGTCGTATTCGCCGAGCATGCGTCCGGTGAGGTACTGTTCCTTGCAGTTGAGCCATGCGCGGCGCGAGAGGATCTGCGCGGTTTCACGTTTGTTTTCCGCTGACGCCTCGATCCAGCGCGCGGCTTCCATCACGGCGCTCACCAGCGCCCGTGCGGTGTGCGGATTTTTCACCACCCAGTCGCGTCGGGTGCCGAGGATCTTTTCCGGGTGATCGGCCCAGATGGACTGTGACGTGGCGGCGGTAAACCCGATGCGGTCGTTAATCGCCCGCGCGTTCCACGGCTCGCCGACGCAGAACCCGACCATGTTGCCGATGCGCATGTTCATCACCATCTGTGGCGGCGGGACCACCACAGTGCGCACGTCGTCAAACGGGTTAATGCCCGCACTGGCCAGCCAGTAGTAGAGCCACATAGCGTGTGTCCCCGTCGGGAAGGTATGCGCGAAGGTGTAGGTTCCCGGTGCCTGCTGTGTAATCAGCTTTTTCAGCCCGTCGAGATCGCGAATGCCCTTCTCCGCCAGATCGCTGGAGAGCGTAATGGCCTGACCGTTCTGGTTGAGAGTCATCAGGTTCGCCATCTGCTGCGGCTTGCCCGCGATACCCAGCTCCAGTCCGTACAGCAGGCCGTAAAGAATGTGTGCGGCGTCCAGCTCCCCCGCCACCAGTTTGTCGCGCACCGCCGCCCAGCTCGCCTCCTTGGTAGGTACAATGGTAATGCCGTGTTTTTTATCGAACCCTTTCAGGGCCGCGATAACCACTGGCGCGCAATCGGTCAGGGGGATAAACCCAATACGCACGGTATCCCGCTCCGGCTTATCTGACCCCGCCGCCCATGCGGCCTGCATGACACCCGGCAACAGCATCGCACCACTCGCCAGCATGCTGGCCTGCAATAACCGCCGTCTCGACAAATCCGCCATAATTGCTCCTGAAAAAAGGCAAAAAAAAGCGCCCGACGGTGCTGAAGCACCGCTGGACGCCTTTATCCCGAAGACGTATGCACCGCCGTTGGCGCATCGTCAAAAATAGTTAATCTGTTAATGCAAAGGTGATGCCAGCTTTTTAACCCCGGCGTTACGGGGTTTCTGCAAGGAGAGCGCTGTTTTACGCACCTCAATCAGGCATAAAATGCCCACTGACTGTGCAACTACTCCCCAGGGGGTACCTTCCACAAATTTTTCACCGTAAGGAGCGCACGGGCGATATCCACCATGCGTTGGTTTTTATCCATCGCCATTTTGCGCAGGGCTGTCCACGCCTGCTCCTCGCTCATGTTCTGATGCGTCATTAGCACGCTTTTGGCCTTGTCGATGGTCTTGCGCTCCTCCAGCGTGTCGCGCAGGGAAGCAAGCTGACGGGAGAGTTGCTCAATTTCACGCGCCTGCTGGCGCACCAGCGGCAGCAGTGGTCTGTCCGGAAATCGCGCCAGGATATCGTCGTACTCATCGTCTACGTGCAGGTTTTCGCTATAGCGACGCTCCTCAACTGCCGTCATCAGATCGGCAATGGCCACCTCCTCCAGCGTGCGCAGATGCTCAAGGCGCGCGGTTTGCAGGGCAAACCATTTGAGGGCGGTATCGCCATTATCTGCCGGAGGCTGGCGGGTGCACGCTTCACGCCTGAGTTTTTCAGTCTCCAGACCCGGCTGACAGTTGAGGGTAAACGTCTCCTGCACGTCTGGAGTGCAATGGGAGATAAAAACCTCAAAGCAGGCCTGCTGGCCATCAATGCGATCCACCAGCCGCTGGCGAGTTTCATCGTCAAAGAATCCCTGGGTGAAACCAATAGCCCCTAACGCCCGCTCTTGTCCCACAAGTTCTTTGCCCTGCATCAGGCTGTAAAGGGCCACAAATCGGCCCGCGATGTGCGGATCGTCAATGCTGTCGCTGAGTTGAGGTACGATATTGAGCAGATGACGCAGTATGCGGCTGTAGTGTTCCATCGCCTGCGGCGCGGTGACGCGTTGACCTGTAACGCCATCACGCAGCACCGTCAGCGTTTCAAGGCCGTGCAGTGCGCTGGCGATACGTTCGCAGAGGGCGCTGCCCGGCAGCGGTTCGCTAAACAGGAGGTGCAATGCAGCAAGGTTTTCATCCACCAAAGCCCTGCTGGCCTTGCATTCAGGCCCGTACAATTTACCCTGCGAGCAGAGCCAGACATTTGACGCACCGCGTTCGCACTGTAGCATATGCACCAGTCGACTGATGCCGTTCACCAGTGCGCCCAGCTGCGCTAATCTGCCGAGCTGTTCCTCCCGCAGCATTCTTGCACGCTGGAACCATTCGGTCGCGCCAGGCGAACTGCCAGCCACTATCGTCATCGTTTCTCTCTCCGATACATTTTCTTCGGTATGAGAAGCAATATTCGTGCCTTTTCAAAGAACAGGAGTCAACATGCAGAAGATTGTGATCGTCGCCAACGGTGCGGCCTACGGCAGTGAATCCCTTTTTAACAGTCTGCGCCTGGCAATCGCGCTGCGCGATAAGGAGAGTGAGCTGGAGCTGCGCCTCTTTTTGATGTCCGATGCCGTCACGGCCGCGCTGAAGGGGCAGAAACCCGCTGAGGGCTACAACATACAACACATGCTGGAGATCCTGACCGCGCAAAACGTTCCGGTCAAGCTGTGCAAAACCTGTACCGACGGTCGCGGCATTACCGGGCTGCCCCTGATTGATGGCGTGGAAATTGGCACGCTGGTTGAACTGGCTGAATGGACTCTTACCGCTGATAAAGTATTAACTTTTTAATAATAAATCGCTAAAAATATTATTTTCTTATGGACGCGGTTTCAGCATCAAGTTTACCTGCGCCATTGCCGATAGGCATGGAAACAACACAGCAGGTATTACACTTATGTTCAGATCCATTCGCGCCCGCATCATTGCGGCGACGACAGGCTGTATGGTCGTCGCCCTTCTTCTTAATACCATTATCAACTTTCAGGTCACGCGCCAGGATAATCAGCAGTCGCAGCGCGATATACTGACCAGCACCAGCGCCAGCCACAATATGGCGATTGCCGACTGGGTCAAAAGCAAAATGACGGTGATTGCCTCCGCGCAGAGCATCGCGCTGGCTGACGATCCGGTTCCGGTGTTTAAGCAATTAGCCCAGGCGGGCGGCTTCACCAACGTCTACGCAGGCTACGCCAGCAAGACGGCGAAATTCTCCGATCCTGCGGGGGTCCCGGCGGATTATGACCCAACCATTCGTCCCTGGTATCAGCAGGTGGTGAGCACGGACGGCCCGGTTGTGACGGCGCCCTACGTTGATGCCGGGACCGGGAAGCTGGTGGTGACGTTTGCCGTACCGGTGAAGGAGAATGGTACTCTGAAAGCAGTGGTAGCGGGCGATGTCGCCATGGATAGCGTGGTGGCGAACGTGCGCGGGATCCACCCAACGCCTGCCAGCAGCGGGTTGCTCCTGAACAGCGACGGCACGGTTATTGCCGCCAACGAGCCGACCCTGACGCTGAAGCCGTTTACCGGGACGATCAAAGGCATCGACCTTGCGGCGCTGAAGAGCGGTAATCCGGTCGACGGGACGCTGAATGATGAGGAAAAAACCTTTATCGCCTCAGCCGTGCCGGGCACGAACTGGCTGCTGGTCGTCGCCCTCGACAGCAGCGACGCCACCTCCGGCATGCGTTCCTTGCTGAAAGCGTCGGCAATCTCGCTGGTGATTCTGGCGCTTCTGAGCGGCGCCATTGTCCACCTCCTGATAGCCCGCCTGCTTAAGCGCCTGTCCGACATTCGCGACGCGATGCACAGCATTGCCAACGGCACCAACGATCTGTCCCAGCGTCTGCCGGATAGCGGTGATGACGAAGTGGCGCAAATTGCGCAGGCGTTTAACGCCTTCAGCAATAAGCTCTCGGTGGTGATGGTCCAGCTTCGCGACGCCAGCGCCTCAGTGAAAAACGCCGCGCAGGAGATTGCGGCAGGCAACCAGGATCTCTCCGGACGTACCGAGCAGGCCGCGTCCAGCCTGCGTGAGACCGCCAGCGCCGTGGAAGAGATAACCGCCTCCGTTACCCAGTCGAATGAATCGGCCGAAGAAGCCAACGACCAGGCCAGTAAGGCCTCTGCGGCCGCAGCGCGCGGCGGCGAAGTTGTCTCGCAGGCAATCAGCACCATGCAGTCCATCGAAGTGGCTTCTGCAAAGATTGGCGATATCACCAGCGTGATTGACGGCATCGCCTTCCAGACCAACATTCTGGCGCTTAACGCCTCCGTCGAAGCGGCTCGTGCCGGTGAGCAGGGCCGTGGGTTCGCGGTCGTTGCGGGGGAAGTGCGTAATCTGGCCAGCCGCAGCGCTCAGGCGGCGAAAGAGATCAAATCCCTTATTGACTCAACTACCGAAAGCGTTGCAACCGGCTCCCGGTTTGTGCACCTTGCGGGCGACAGCATGGATGAGATCCGCGCCAGCGTCGGGAGCGTGTCTGGCATTATGCGTGAAATATCTATTGCCACCCGCGAGCAGATGAAAGGGATCCATGAAATTAACCACGCGGTGACTCACCTGGATCGCATGGTGCAGCAGAACGCTGAACTCGTTGTACAGTCTGCTGCGGCGGCCAGCGCGCTGCAAAGCCAGGCGGGCGACCTTGCTGAGACCGCTGGCCATTTCCGCATATAATTTTTCCCGGACGCGCGTTAAGCAGGGAAAACGCGCGTCGGCTGAAAGGTTTCAGAAATTTTGTCATTTTTGTTTAATCGTTGCGCCATTTTTTGATCGAAATCAGCATCACCCACCTTCCCCTTTGGTGTTATGCAATGAGTAAATTGTGAACAACATCACGCTCGGGATGGGCAAAAACGACAGGGTATAAAAAATGGCACGAGTTAAAACGAGTCTGAAACTGTTTGGCGGGGATACGGTAGTGGTGCGTTGCTCAGAACGTTGCCGCATCCATCTGATGAGTACAAAAGGGCAAAAGCAATCGCAGGCAGATATCCTTACCGTCCAGGATGATAAGGCCTGGCTGACGGTGCCTTACACCGGCACCTGGGATGTGCTGATCGACAGCCACAGCCAGTCGCTCGAACATTCCGTAAGTTACGTGGCAGCATAACCATAAACGCCCGGCCAGCCGGGCGTATTATCAGGCAAAACCCGGGCGCAGCGTATTGCTGAGCGGGTTCCCTTCCAGCAGCGCTTTAACCTTCACCACCAGCTCACTCAGACAGTCGTCCTGCATACCGAGACGCGTCAGCTCCTGATCGAGCGAGAAAAGGTACTGGGCGTTAGTGCCCAGCGGTCCACTGGCGGCGGCAATCAGCGGGGCAATCACCTGGGTTCGGGTGTCGGCTTCATACAGCGGGTGGCGCGGATCCATAATGAACACCAGCGCGTTGACGGTGCGGCCGTCGTCCAGTTCCAGCTTGCACCAGCTGGGCATATAGCAGCCGGTGATCATCTCGCGCTTCCACAGCAGCGTCAGCTCATCTTCCAGCGTGGTATCCGGCAGCCGGTATGCCACGCCCGTGGTGCGCCCGCCCTCTTTTAGTGCAAGCATACGTCCAGGCTGACAGGCGCTGCCGCGTCCGGCGGTCAGGCGCAAACAGAAGGCGCGGTGCCAGCCAGGCAGCGTTCCGGTTGCCGATTCAACAAACTCGAGCGCCGGGTTCCACATCAGCGAGCCGTAACCAAAAATCCAGACCGGGCCATCATCCGGGCGGCAGGCCAGCGTTGCCGCAAGCGACGCCGCACGTTGTTCAGCCGACCACAGAAGCGATTCCTCAATAGCACCAAATGCCGTCTTACAATCTGCCTTCATCAAGAAATCACGCGTTAACACATTCCACCTCCGCCACTGCATGCTTCCTTGCGACATCTTTAATGCGCCTTCCCGGCATTCTGTGCTGTTCATTTTAACAGCAGTTGAGCAACGATAAGCAATTCGCGGGCCAGATGCAATACAGCGGCAGTTCAACCGCCTGAAATGTCAAAATGGAGGCAGCGTATTATTCGGCAGCTATTTCTTTTTGTGCCATTTGTCATCATCCCCTTTCTCATAGTCATTTTTTACGGCGGCCCAGGCCACTTTATGCGCCGTCTCTTCACGGCTGGCATCGTCCCGGCGATCTTCTTTATCTTTGTACTGATCCCAGGCGCTGTTAAAGGCTTCTTTATAGATATCCTGAGCGTGGGCAGGCAGTACGTTTTGCACGTTATCCGGTAATTCGCTTTTCGATTCGTATGGCATCGTTAACCTCTCTTTTGGCTAAAAGATAAGTGTGGACGACGATACGCCAGGGTGCCAGCCGACAGCCAGAAATGAACTATTTAATAGCACAAACCATTGTTATTAAATTATTATTTTGTGTAAATAAGGTATTATAAGCTTCAGGAAGAAAAATCCCATTAAAGGGTAAAATTAAGTAAAAAATACAGGGTATTTAACCGTTTTCTGTTAATTTAACACCCTCAAAATCTATCTATAATTACAAGCACCTGCACTGTTGGAGAAACACATGACAGCAACACACGAGGCGGTAAAGACCCGCCACAAGGAGACCTCTCTCATTTTCCCGGTTCTGGCACTGGCTGTGCTGCTCTTCTGGGGAAGCAGTCAGTCATTGCCAGTGGTTGTGGGGATCAATATTCTGGCTCTGGTGGGTATTTTAACCAGTGCATTTAGCGTGGTACGCCATGCGGATGTTTTAGCCCACCGTCTTGGAGAGCCGTATGGGTCATTAATTTTAAGCCTTTCGGTTGTGATTCTTGAGGTCAGTCTAATTTCCGCATTAATGGCCACCGGCGACGCCGCACCAACGTTAATGCGCGATACGCTCTACTCCATCATTATGATTGTTACCGGCGGCCTGGTCGGTTTTTCGCTTTTATTAGGTGGCCGCAAATTTGCCACCCAGTACATGAACCTTTTTGGCATTAAACAGTATCTGATCGCCCTGTTCCCGCTGGCGATTATCGTGCTGGTATTCCCGATGGCATTGCCGGGCGCAAACTTCACCACCGGCCAGGCGCTGCTGGTGGCGCTGATTTCCGCGGCAATGTACGGCGTGTTCTTGCTGATCCAGACCAAAACGCACCAGAGCCTGTTTGTTTACGAGCATGAAGACGACGGCGACGATGATGACCCGCATCACGGTAAGCCGTCGGCCCACAGCAGCGCGTGGCACACGGTTTGGCTGATCGTGCATCTGATTGCGGTAATTGCGGTCACCAAGATGAATGCTAACCCGCTGGAGGCGCTGTTAACTGAACTGAACGCGCCGGTCGCCTTTACCGGTTTCCTGGTAGCCCTGTTGATCCTGTCGCCAGAAGGCCTGGGAGCGCTGAAAGCGGTGCTCAATAATCAGGTGCAGCGTGCGATGAATCTGTTCTTTGGCTCCGTTCTGGCGACCATCTCCCTTACCGTTCCGGTGGTAACGCTTATTGCCTTTATGACGGGGAATGAATTGCAGTTTGCGCTGGGTGCACCAGAGATGATTGTGATGGTAGCGTCGCTACTCCTGTGCCAGATTTCCTTCTCAACCGGCCGCACCAATGTGCTGAACGGCGCGGCGCATATGGCGCTGTTTATTGCGTATCTGATGACGATATTTGCGTAATTTTTTTGCCGGATGGCGCTGCGCTTACCCGGCCTACGAAACCCGTAGGCCCGCGCAAGCGTAGCGCCGCCGGGCAAAGAAAAACCCGCCGAAGCGGGTTTTTTTATTAGTTGCTGGTATCCAGCTCGTCGAAGCTCTTCACCAGATCGTCAATCGCTTTGATCTGTTTCAGGAATGGCTCCAGCTTATCCAGCGGCAGCGCGGATGGACCGTCGCATTTCGCGTTAACCGGATCCGGGTGCGCTTCAATGAACAGACCCGCCAGGCCGGTTGCCATACCGGCGCGCGCCAGTTCGGTCACCTGCGCACGACGCCCGCCAGACGCGGCGCCAAACGGGTCGCGACATTGCAGGGAGTGGGTCACGTCGAAAATCACCGGAGACTGGTTAGAGACGTTCTTCATTACGCTGAAGCCCAGCATATCCACAACCAGGTTGTCATAACCGAAGTTTGAACCACGGTCGCACAGGATCACCTGGTCGTTACCACCTTCGATAAACTTATCGACGATGTTACCCATCTGGCCAGGGCTCACGAACTGCGGTTTTTTCACGTTAATCACGGCACCGGTTTTCGCCATCGCTTCTACCAGGTCAGTCTGGCGCGCCAGGAACGCCGGAAGCTGAATCACGTCTACCACATCAGCCACGGGCTGTGCCTGAGACGCTTCGTGCACGTCGGTGATCACTTTCACGCCAAACGTCTGTTTCAGCTCCTGGAAAATCTTCATCCCCTCTTCCAGGCCCGGGCCACGGTAGGAGTGAATGGAGGAGCGGTTGGCTTTGTCAAAAGAGGCTTTAAACACGTACGGGATGCCCAGCTTCTGGGTCACGGTCACGTAGTGTTCGCAGATGCGCATAGCGAGATCGCGGGATTCCAGAACGTTCATACCGCCAAACAGCACGAACGGCAGGTCGTTTGCCACGTTGATATCACCAATGCTAACCACTTTTTGTTTCATAGGATCGCCTTATTCAGGTGTGAATCGGAATTAAGATTAATGCAGTGTAATGTGTTTATGCGCGATCGCGTTGATCTGCGCGCGAATCATTTCGCTGATCGGGTCTTCCGGACATTGCTCGACGAAATAATTCAAATCATTCAGCGCCACGTGCTCGCAGTCGAGCTGCGCATAAATCAGGCCGCGGTCGCGGATTTCGTACGGATCTTCCGGATTGAACTGCAACAGCACTTCGCTTGCGCGCAGGGCCAGCTCCATCTGACGCTCTTCCATCAGCGCAGACTTCAGCGTATCCAACAGCTTGCGGATCACTTCGGCGTTATCGGCTTCATCGAGATCTTCATTGAACAGCTCCGCTATCGGGCTGATGTTGCCTTTCAGCCAGACGTCCAGCGTATGCTCATCCAGCGTGTCCCCGTTAAACGGATTGATTAACCACATCTCACCGTCCAGCCACTCCGCCCGCAAAATCATCTGCGTCGGGAAAATGACCGGCACCAGTGGAATATCCAGTCGGTGCGCAACCCACAGTAAAATGGCGCCCAACGCGACGGCGCTACCCTGTCGATTTTTCAGCACCTGGTCGAGCCACAGTGCGTCAGACAGGCGATACACGCCTCGCGTGTCGCAGAAACCCCATTCGCCGTAGAAAAGCTCAATCAGCTTCTCTAATTGCCAGTCTTGCGGACGTGCCTGATTGATCTCTTCGCGCGCCAGGCTGACCAGATTTTCCAGTTCAGCGTAAACGTACTGTGATGTGAAATCGTCGCGGATCATCTCTGAAATCAGGATCATACCATCGCATAGCGGCACTTTGTTAAATTCGAAATCGGCTAAGGACCTCATGACTTACCCCAGTAACGGTATTCTTGTGGTGGCGAGTTTAATGATGATGTACAGCACCACCAGACCCAGCAGAAAGGCGATAAACCCTGTCTGCTGGCTGCGCGGACGATGACGCCCAAGCGCGATAAAACCCAAAACGATGTAGATGATAACGCCAAACAGCTTTTCAGTCAGCCATAGGCCTTTATCAGTAAATGGCAGATAGCCGGTCTTCCACATTAACCCGGCTCCGGAAAGGAACAGCACTGTGTCGATACCGTGTGGGGCGATACGTACCCAGCGGGCGTTAATCAGCGGATTATTGCTGTAGCGCCACCAGTAGCGGACAATGAAAAAGCCGATGGTCAGGGCAACGGAAACCAGGTGAACGGAGATCAGCAGCGTAAACAGGCTCATGGCCACTGCCCCAGCGTCAGACGTTCATTGCCGCCGTAATCCCGGCAGGTTTCCACGGCGGCGTATCCGGCACGCGTAAACAGTGCTCGCACCGCCTCTCCCTGCGTCCACCCATGTTCCACCAGCAGCCAGCCTCCGGGAAGCAAATGTTGCCGTGACGTTGTCACAATGTGATCGAGATCCGCAAGTCCCTGATTCGCAGCGACCAGCGCGGTCAACGGTTCAAAACGCACGTCGCCCTGCGCGAGATGCGGATCGTCTTCGTCGATGTAGGGCGGATTGCTGACAATCATTTCGAACATGCGGCTTTCAAGCGCGGCAAACCAGCTGCTTTGCAGAACGGAAACATTGTTCAACCCCAGCCGTTCAACGTTGCGCCGCGCGAGGGCGACCGCATCAGGCATCACGTCTACCGCCGTCACGGTGCAGTCCGGCCGCTCGCTGGCAAGCGCCAGCGCAATCGCACCGGTGCCGGTACCCAGATCGAGGATCTGACACGACTGCGCCGGTAACCGCGCCAGCGCCTGCTCCACCAGACACTCGGTGTCCGGGCGCGGGATCAGCGTCGCCGCTGAGACATACAGCGGAAGTGACCAGAACTCGCGCTCGCCAACCAGATGCGCCACCGGCTCGCCGGTTTTACGGCGGGCGAGCAGTGCCCCCAGCTGCGATAGCTGTTCAGCTGTCAGTTCGGTTTCGCCGAAAGCCAGCAGATACGTGCGGGCTTTACCCGTCACATGCTCAAGCAGAATTTCGGCGTCCCGCTTCGGGCTTTCACTTTCTGAAAGTTCACGGGCCGCCTCACGTAACCAGCGCTGAAAATCCATTAATCCTGCTCGGACAGCGCCGCCAGCTGGTCGGCCTGGTATTCCTGCACGATAGGCTCAATCAGCATATCGAGCTTGCCTTCCATTGCCTCATCCAGACGGTAGAGCGTCAGGTTGATGCGGTGGTCGGTTACGCGCCCCTGCGGGAAGTTATAGGTGCGGTTACGATCGCTACGGTCGCCGCTGCCCAGCAGGTTACGGCGGGTAGAGGCTTCCGCCTGCTGGCGTTTCGCCATTTCCGCCGCGTGGATACGGGCACCCAGCACGGATAACGCCTTAGCTTTGTTCTTGTGCTGGGATCGCTCGTCCTGACACTCAACCACAATCCCGGTGGGCAGGTGAGTAATACGGATAGCGGAGTCGGTGGTGTTAACGTGCTGACCACCCGCCCCTGAAGAGCGGAAGGTGTCGATGCGCAGATCCGCCGGGTTGATATCCGGCAGTTCCGCTTCCGGCAGCTCGGGCATGACCGCTACCGTACAGGCCGAGGTGTGAATGCGGCCCTGAGATTCTGTTGCAGGCACGCGCTGCACGCGGTGACCGCCGGATTCAAACTTCAGCCGACCATAAACGCCGTCGCCGCTGATTTTGGCGATAACCTCTTTGTAGCCGCCATGCTCGCCTTCGTTGGCGCTCATGATCTCCACGCGCCAGCGGCGTGATTCCGCATAACGGCTGTACATACGGAACAGATCTCCGGCGAACAGCGCCGCTTCGTCGCCGCCGGTACCGGCGCGGACTTCCACAAAAGCGTTACGCTCATCGTCCGGATCTTTTGGCAGCAGAAGGACCTGAAGCTGCTGCTCCATCTCTTCTGACCGCGCTTTAGCGTCCTGCAACTCTTCCTGGGCCATCTCGCGCATTTCAGGATCGTCGAGCATCATCTGCGCGGTTTCGATATCTTCCTGGACCTGTCGCCAGTCGGTAAAGCATTTTGAAACATCACTTAACTGCGCGTATTCACGCGACAGCGCGCGAAAACGTTCCTGGTCGGCAATGGTCCCGGCATCGCCGAGCAGCGCCTGGACTTCTTCATGGCGCTCGTGCAGAGCTTCCAGTTTAGCGACGATAGAAGGCTTCATAGGCGTAAATGCACCTTGTCTTAGAAAATGGGTATAGGGCGCTATTCCAGCCCGAGGCTGTTGCGCAGAATAGTCAGGCGTTCATCGTCCCCGTCACGGGCAGCCTGCTGAAGAGATTTGGTTGGGGCATGGATCAGGCGGTTGGTCAGTTTCCAGGCTAAATCCTGCATAATCGCCTGCGCGTCGCCGCCCTGTTCAAGGGCCGCTAACGCTTTGGCCGTCAGGTCATCACGCACCTGCTCCGCCTGACCGCGGTATTCGCGGATGGTCTCGCTGACGCTTTGCGCGCGCAGCCAGGCCATAAATTCGCTGGTTTCCTGTTCAACGATGGTTTCCGCCTGCACAGCCGCCGCCTTACGCTGGGCAAGGTTGTGCGAAATGATGCTTTGCAGGTCATCCACGCTGTACAGGTAGGCGTTCGCCAGTTTGCCCACTTCCGGTTCGACATCACGCGGAACGGCGATATCCACCAGCAGCATCGGCTGATTGCGGCGGGATTTCAGCGCACGCTCGACCATCCCTTTCCCGATAATCGGCAGCGGGCTGGCGGTAGAACTGATAATAATGTCCGCCTCTTTCAGACGTTCATCGATGTCGCTCAGCGCAATCACCTCAGCGCCCACTTCATCTGCCAGCACCTGCGCACGTTCGCGGGTGCGGTTAGCGATGATCATCTTCTTCACCTTGTGTTCGCGAAGATGGCGCGCCACCAGCTCGATGGTTTCGCCCGCCCCCACCAGCAGTACGGTGACGGTCGACAGCGATTCAAAGATTTGACGGGCAAGAGTACAGGCCGCGAAAGCAACCGAAACCGCACTGGCGCCAATGTCGGTTTCGGTTCGCACACGCTTCGCCACGGAGAATGACTTCTGGAACATTCGCTCCAGTTCGCTGGCTTTCAGATGCCCTTTCTGGGAATCCGCGAAGGCTTTTTTCACCTGGCCGAGGATCTGCGGCTCGCCCAGCACCAGCGAATCCAGACCGCTGGCCACACGCATCAGATGGCTGACCGCATCGTTATCCTGATGCCAGTACAGGCTGTTGCGCAGCTCTTCTTCGTTGAGGTTGTGATAGTCACATAGCCAGCGGATCAGCGCCTCGTGCAGGTTGTCCTGCTCTTCCACGCTTAAATAGAGCTCGGTACGGTTGCACGTCGACAGCACCACGCCACCCTGCACCATCGGCTGTGCAAGCAGGCTATCCAGCGCCAGGTCGAGCGTATCCGGCGAAAACGTAACGCGTTCTCGCAGTGAAACCGGGGCCGTTTTGTGGTTAATACCGAGTGCTAATAGGGTCATGTTGAGCGGGAGTAGTACCAGCGTTAATAAGGTTAGCAGGACGCATCATACAGGATGCGCGAGATCAATAAAAGAGACTGCCCCCTTTCGGAGTAATAGCTTACGCCGCGCTTTGAGATAATTTGAACGTAGACGGTGGCACCCTTCAACGCTAGCATTAACAGTTATAACTGCAACGTATCTCAAGGATTTGTCATCATTATGACCCGAATGATTCGCCTGCTGCCTCTGGCGGCCCTGGTTCTGACCGCCTGTTCCGTTCATCAGCCGAAAGGCCCGGGCAAAAGCCCCGACTCACCGCAGTGGCGTCAGCACCAGCAGGATGTGCTGAAATTAAGCCAGTACCAGACCCGCGGTGCATTTGCATATCTCTCTGACGAACAAAAAGTTTATGCTCGCTTCTTCTGGCAGCAAACGGGGCAGGACAACTATCGCCTGCTGCTGCTCAACCCGCTGGGCAGCACCGAGCTGGAGCTTAACGCGAAGCCTGGCGAAGCGCAGATCACCGATAACAAAGGCCAGCACTACACCGCGACCGACGCCGAAGAGATGATTGGCAAGCTGACCGGGATGCCGATTCCGCTCAATAGTCTGCGCCAGTGGATCCTTGGCCTGCCGGGTGACGCCACCGACTATACGCTTGATGACCAATACCGTCTGAGCCAGGTTAACTACACCCAGGGCGGTAAAACCTGGAAAGTGGTGTACAGCGCGTATGACAGCAAGACGCAACCATCGCTGCCGTCCAATATGGAGCTGACGCAGGGTAGCCAGCGTATTAAGCTGAAAATGGACAACTGGATCGTTAAATGATGACCCAATGGCCCTCTCCCGCAAAACTGAACCTGTTTCTCTACATTACCGGGCAGCGCGCTGACGGCTATCACACCCTGCAAACCCTGTTTCAGTTTGTCGACTACGGCGACACGATCTCAATCGAACCGCGTCAGGACGGGCAGATTTGCCTGCTGACGCCAGTCGACGGCGTGGCGCACGACGATAACCTGATCGTGCGCGCTGCCCGCCTGCTGATGAAAACGGCGTCGTCGTCGGATCGTCTGCCAGCGGGAAGCGGTGCGGATATCCGTATCGACAAACGCCTGCCGATGGGCGGCGGTCTTGGCGGCGGTTCGTCAAATGCTGCAACCGTTTTGGTGGCGCTTAACCATCTGTGGGGCTGCGGTCTGACAACGGACGAGCTGGCAGCGTTAGGGTTGACGCTGGGCGCCGATGTACCAGTGTTTGTACGCGGCCACGCGGCGTTTGCTGAAGGGGTGGGCGAAATCCTCACGCCGGTCGATCCGCCGGAAAAATGGTATCTGATCGTTCACCCTGGCGTGAGCATTCCTACCCCGGTCATCTTTAAAGATCCTGACCTGAAAAGAAATACCCCGGTACGGTCAATAAAAACGTTATTAAATTGTGAATTCAGCAACGATTGCGAGGATATCGCAAGAAAACGTTTTCGCGAGGTTGATGCGGTGCTTTCCTGGCTGTTAGAATACGCGCCGTCGCGCCTGACCGGTACAGGGGCCTGTGTCTTTGCTGAATTTGACACCGAATCCGCCGCCCGTCAGGTGCTTGAGCAAGCGCCGGATTGGCTGCATGGTTTTGTAGCACGCGGGATGAACACCTCCCCCCTACAGCAGGCCATTCTGGCGCAGACTGAGTTTCGGTGACAACGTCACCCTGTTCCAGACGTTGCATCGCGCTCTTTAATACACCGCCTGGATAGCGTTTGCTTAGGCCCCGCAGTTTGCGGCGAACGCTATCCACCACTGGACGCATGCCTGAGGTTCTTCTCGTGCCTGATATGAAGCTTTTTGCTGGTAACGCCACCCCGGAACTAGCACAACGTATTGCCAACCGCCTGTACACTTCCCTCGGCGACGCCGCTGTAGGTCGCTTTAGCGACGGCGAAGTCAGCGTACAAATTAACGAAAATGTACGCGGTGGTGATATTTTCATCATCCAGTCCACCTGTGCTCCAACGAACGACAACCTGATGGAATTGGTTGTTATGGTCGACGCGCTGCGTCGCGCTTCTGCTGGCCGTATCACTGCTGTTATTCCTTACTTTGGCTATGCACGTCAGGACCGTCGCGTCCGTTCCGCGCGTGTGCCAATCACCGCTAAAGTTGTCGCAGACTTCCTCTCCAGCGTCGGCGTTGACCGCGTACTGACGGTCGACCTGCACGCAGAGCAGATCCAGGGCTTCTTCGACGTGCCGGTTGATAACGTTTTCGGCAGCCCAATCCTGCTGGAAGACATGCTGCAACTGAATCTGGACAACCCGATTGTGGTTTCTCCAGACATCGGCGGCGTGGTACGTGCTCGAGCTATCGCGAAGCTGCTGAACGATACCGACATGGCGATCATCGACAAACGCCGTCCGCGTGCTAACGTTTCTCAGGTGATGCACATCATCGGTGACGTGGCTGGCCGCGACTGCGTGTTGGTGGACGACATGATCGATACCGGCGGTACGCTGTGTAAAGCCGCTGAAGCGCTGAAAGAGCGTGGTGCGAAACGCGTATTCGCTTACGCAACACACCCGATCTTCTCCGGCAATGCGGTAAACAACCTGCGTAACTCCGTCATCGACGAAGTTGTGGTGTGCGATACCATCCCACTGAGCGACGAGATCAAAGCGCTGCCAAACGTGCGTACGTTGACTCTGTCCGGGATGCTGGCCGAAGCGATTCGTCGTATCAGCAACGAAGAATCGATCTCTGCAATGTTCGAACACTGATCGAACACGGCCAAAAAACCCGCTACGGCGGGTTTTTTTGTTTATAGTATTTATTTGTATGACTTATGCCTCCTTCACCTGCCATTCATATGACAGATGATGCGCACACGGATGATAGATAATTGTGAAAAACGTAACCTCCTCACATGTTCTGCCCTTTCGCGCCCTCATCGACGCCTGCTGGAAAGAGAAATACACGTCGTCACGCTTCGTTCGTGACCTGATAGCCGGGATCACCGTCGGGATTATTGCCATCCCGCTGGCGATGGCACTGGCGATTGGTAGCGGCGTCGCGCCGCAGTACGGGCTGTACACCTCAGCCGTTGCGGGGATTGTGATTGCGCTGACGGGCGGGTCCCGCTTCAGCGTCTCCGGCCCAACTGCCGCCTTTGTGGTGATCCTCTACCCGGTTTCCCAACAGTTTGGTCTGGCAGGCCTGCTGGTTGCCACCCTGATGTCCGGCATCTTTTTAATTCTGTTCGGTCTGGCCCGCTTTGGTCGCCTGATTGAATATATTCCCCTTTCCGTGACGCTGGGGTTCACCTCGGGGATTGGGATTACCATCGGGACCATGCAGATTAAGGATTTCCTCGGCCTGCAAATGGCCCATGTTCCGGAGCACTACTTACAGAAAGTGGGCGCGCTGTTTATGGCGTTGCCGACGGCCAACCTGGGCGATGCAGCCATTGGCATCGTTACCCTCGGCACACTCATCGTCTGGCCTCGCTTAGGCATTCGTCTCCCGGGGCATCTCCCCGCTCTGCTGCTGGGCTGCGCGGTGATGGGCGTCGTCAACCTGCTCGGTGGACAGGTCGCCACCATTGGCTCCCAGTTCCACTATGTTCTGGCGGATGGCTCACAGGGTAACGGTATTCCGCAGCTGCTGCCGCAGCTGGTTCTGCCGTGGGACATGCCGGGCTCCAGCTTCACCCTGAGCTGGGATTCCCTTCGCGCTCTGCTGCCTGCCGCGTTCTCCATGGCAATGCTGGGCGCGATTGAATCCCTGCTCTGCGCCGTCGTGCTCGACGGCATGACCGGCACTAAGCACAAAGCCAACAGCGAACTGGTCGGTCAGGGCTTAGGGAACATCGTTGCACCGTTCTTCGGCGGTATTACGGCTACGGCTGCGATTGCCCGTTCCGCCGCGAACGTACGTGCGGGCGCGACATCACCGGTTTCCGCGGTCATTCACTCCCTGCTGGTGATCATGGCGCTGCTGATCCTTGCCCCACTGCTTTCATGGCTTCCGCTCTCTGCCATGGCTGCGCTGCTGCTGATGGTGGCCTGGAATATGAGTGAGGCGCATAAGGTGGTGAATCTGCTGCGCCGTGCGCCGAAAGATGACATCATCGTGATGCTGATCTGCATGTCGCTGACCGTGCTGTTTGATATGGTTATCGCTATCAGCGTCGGCATAGTGTTGGCCTCGCTGCTGTTTATGCGCCGCATCGCGCAGATGACGCGTCTCTCCCCGGTTAACGTTGAGGTGCCTGAAGATGTGCTGGTGTTGCGCGTGATTGGCCCGCTGTTCTTCGCCGCGGCGGAAGGTTTGTTCAGCGATCTGGCGTCCCGCATCGCGGGCAAACGGATTGTGGTGCTGAAGTGGGATGCCGTCCCGGTGCTGGATGCCGGCGGTCTGGATGCCTTCCAGCGCTTTGTTGCCCGCCTGCCGGAAGGCTGCGAGCTGCGGATCAGTAACCTCGAATTCCAGCCCCTGCGCACCATGGCGCGCGCGGGCGTACAGCCGATCCCTGGCCGATTGTCCTTCTACCCTAACCGTGAAGCTGCATTAGCGGATCTGTGAGTCATCAGATGCAGAGATACGTCTTTGCATCATCACCCCGATCGCCTGCTGGAGCCATTCAAGCACGGCAGGCGTCATCCACGTGCCTTTCATCAGATGCGGCTCCTGCTGCATGGCAAGCCGAAATTTTTGCTGGGTCTGCGGGTTTGTTCCCGCATAGGACTGGAATAAAACCAGCCACTTTTCTGCCAGCTTTTGCGCATCGTCAGAAGCGGGACTGAGATTATCCCGCTGCGCCTGATGTAGCTTTGCCACCAGCGGCGGCCACTCCATCATCCGGTCAAAGTAGTGCGCCCGGGTAAAGGCCATCTCTTCGGCAGTGAGATATTTCTCCCAGATGCTGAGCTTTGATTCGGCAAACGCCCGCGTGATGTAATCCGTAATCTCCGGTGTAATGCCGGTTTGCTCCTGCATCTGCGGCTCCACGCTGTGCATTTCGTTCAGACGGGTCAAAAATTCCGGTTTGCCTGCGGTATCCTGTTCCAGGCGTTCCATCCACCGTGAAGCCAAATCGGTCGCCCGCGCGTCCGTGACGCTGACGTTCTGTTCCAGCAAGCGTTTAACCTCCGTCACCAGACCCGACCAGATATCCGCCAGCGCCTCTTTCTCTACCGCAAACGGCAGTTGCTGCAACTCTTCTTTGCTAAACCAGCGATCGTACATATTCATTAACTCCAGAGTCTGTAGCCAGGATTCCAGATCCGGCGTCGCATCGTCGGTCAGCCCGGTACGCAATTCCACCAGCCGGTTGCGCAGCGTATGGATGCTACGCAGTTGCTTGTCCAGCAAAGTGATTTGCCCGTCGAGTAATTCCGCTAATGACAGCGAACGCTGTTCCAGAAAATCCCTGATTTCGGCAAGCTCCAGCCCGGCTTTTGCCAGCGTCTGGATCATATGCAGACGCTGCACATCCGCCAGGTTATAAAGCCGGTAGCCTGCCGCGCTTCTGGCAGAAGGTAACAACAGCCCTGTTTGCTCGTAGTGATGCAAAGTCCGCACGGTGATCCCAGCACGTTTCGCCAGTTCACCCACCTGAATCAACATAACGGCTCCTTTTGTTCTGCCAGTGTTGCTACTCTGAAGCCTTACGTTACGTGAGGGTCAATGCGTCATGCAAAAAAAAACGACTTCAGATGAAGTCGTTTCGGTGTTCTTTATGGGGCACTAGCCGTGCTTATGCTGGTCGCGGCGGCATCGTTTATCGTAATGGCGCACCCACCAGTATTTATCGCAGACTTCCTCATGTCCGCTCACGCGCGCCCCGGCGAGCCACAATACCGCACCGAGGAAGATACTCAGCACCGCGCCATGCGCAAAGTATTGTGGGAGGTCAAGCTGCGGTAATTGGTTTAAAATTGAATAACCGACACCGGCGACCATCACGAACAGTCCCAACCCCATTAGCACGTTACCGAGCATTGAAGCGTTTTTGCGTTTCATATGTCACCTCCGGAACTTTGGGTTGTCAGGGGAAAAACCCCTTCTCCTTGTGTGTAAAGTATAGACAACGCCACTTATATGAGTTGCGTGAATGATCACATTTACAGATAACTCCCGGACAAAAATTTACAAATAAGACATTGAACAGCTTGAAATTCTAATTGTTCAAAGAAGAAATTATTCGCATTTCGGTGTACAGCAGGCAGAACTTTGTCAAGCGGCGCGCCAGACAGTAAACTACGCGCCAGATCTGGAACCCATTAGGAAGTAAATCGTGACGATTAAACTGATTGTCGGCCTCGCCAATCCGGGCGCAGAGTATGCCGCTACCCGCCATAACGCCGGCGCCTGGTATGTTGATCTGCTGGCGGAACGTCTGCGCGCGCCCCTGCGTGAAGAACCCAAGTTTTACGGGTATACCTCACGCATCAATCTTGCGGGTGCCGACGTGCGGTTGCTGGTGCCAACCACCTTTATGAACCTGAGCGGCAAAGCCGTGTCGGCCATGGCAACGTTCTATCGCATCAATCCGGATGAGATCCTGGTGGCCCACGACGAACTGGATCTGCCGCCAGGCGTGGCGAAGTTCAAGCTGGGCGGCGGTCATGGCGGCCACAACGGCCTTAAAGACATCATCAGCAAACTGGGTAATAACCCTAATTTCCACCGTTTGCGCGTGGGAATCGGCCATCCGGGCGATAAAAACAAAGTTGTTGGTTTCGTACTGGGTAAACCACCGGTTTCTGAGCAGAAGTTGATTGACGAAGCGGTAGACGAAGCGGCCCGCTGCACCGAGATTTGGCTTCAGGACGGCCTGACGAAAGCCACCAATCGACTGCACGCTTTCAAAGCGCAATAATCGGCGCCATGGGGCTTTTTTACCGCGCGTCGCGCGGGTTACGTGTATAATAGGCGTAGTTATTTACTTTTCTTCAATCGGTTATCGTTAACGGATTGATTATCAAGATATTAAGGTGATTTAGAAATGGGATTCAAATGCGGTATCGTCGGTCTGCCAAACGTGGGCAAATCCACCCTGTTCAACGCGCTCACCAAGGCAGGTATTGAAGCGGCGAACTTCCCGTTCTGTACCATCGAGCCGAACACCGGTGTTGTTCCTATGCCCGATCCGCGTCTGGACCAGCTCGCAGAAATTGTGAAGCCGCAGCGCATTCTGCCAACTACCATGGAGTTCGTGGACATCGCGGGCCTGGTAAAAGGCGCATCCAAAGGTGAAGGCCTGGGCAACCAGTTCCTGACCAACATCCGTGAAACCGAAGCGATCGGCCACGTTGTGCGCTGCTTCGAGAACGACAACATTATCCACGTTAACAACAAAGTGGATCCGGCTGACGACATCGACGTCATCAACACCGAGCTGGCCCTTTCTGACCTCGACACCTGCGAGCGCGCCATTCACCGCGTGCAGAAGAAAGCGAAAGGCGGCGACAAGGACGCGAAAGCGGAACTGGCTGCCCTGGAAAAATGTCTGCCACAGCTGGAAAACGCGGGCATGCTGCGCGCGCTGAAAAACCTGACTGAAGAAGACAAAGCGGCGATCAAATACCTGAGCTTCCTGACCCTGAAGCCAACCATGTACATCGCCAACGTTAACGAAGACGGTTTCGAGAACAACCCGTACCTCGACAAAGTGCGTGAAATTGCCGCTGCTGAAGGTTCTGTGGTTGTTGCCGTGTGCGCGGCCGTTGAATCTGATATCGCCGAGCTGGACGATGCCGACCGTGAAGAGTTCATGGCCGAACTGGGTCTGGAAGAGCCGGGCCTGAACCGCGTGATCCGCGCGGGCTATGAGCTGCTGAACCTGCAAACCTACTTCACTGCTGGCGTAAAAGAAGTGCGTGCGTGGACCATCCCTGTGGGTGCGACTGCGCCTCAGGCGGCCGGTAAGATCCACACCGACTTCGAGAAGGGCTTCATTCGTGCGCAGACTATCGCGTTTGAAGACTTTATCACCTACAAGGGTGAGCAAGGCGCGAAAGAAGCTGGCAAGATGCGTGCTGAAGGGAAAGACTACATCGTTAAAGATGGCGATGTGATGAACTTCCTGTTCAACGTCTGAGTCGTCTTGAATAAAAAAAATCCACGCCCTGGCGTGGATTTTTTTATTGGGGGGTCAAAACACATTGTCTAAAAGTTCTGCCTTCATACTGGGTTCGAAGGGAATGATTTCGGCAGTCGCAAGCTTCAACGCCTGAAAGGGATCCTCGCGCAAGCGCTCTTCGAGAGAGACCAGACTCTCGCATTTAGCGAGTATGACTCCACCGGTTCTTGGGATCCGTCTACCCGATGCCAGAAATATCCCCTCTGCATACCCCTTTTTTAGCCACTCCACATGAGCAGGTATCGCTGCGTCAACCTCTTCAAGGGGTTTGATATAGGTCAATATGACAATGTAAACCGTACTCATCCTTTGCCTCTTAGCTCTGTTTTAAACCGCTTGTTGGAACTGCTTATTCGGCCCTCTTTGGCTACCGGTTATTGTTATCGTTTTTTGGCGCTTTTGATGTTAATACGCTGGGCCCAATTGAGACAAAGCATTACGCTTCATATCCCAGGAATAAAACCACTCATGCCAGCCGTTTTGCTTTTCCGCATAGCTACAGACCACAACCACTTCCTTTGACAGGTTGAAAGTTAAGTAATAGAAAAATGCGCCTTCAGGAGGTGCAGACCAAAATAGTTTTTCGCCCTGCGCATTGAAGATGGTCAAAACGGTTGGTAATGGCTTTGGCTCGCTTAACGTAAAGACTAACTGGCGAGTTGAGTCGACCATTGCATAGTCTAAAAACGGCATACTAACCAGTATGTTACTTGCACCACATACCCATTGAACCAGGTCATTTTCTTTAATAAAAATGAGATTTTCAATCATTGGTAAACCTCAACTTTTAAAGTTTGATCTGTTTCAAATCACCTTCAAAAAGCCCCACAAGATATACCCGATATCGGGCTGGCTGCACTTCTTTATACGTTAATACAGTAGAAAATTCTTTTAAACAATTTGAACATGCTTTTTTCGAAATGTGTAATTGGCTTTCATCATAGCTAAATTCATTATGATCGCTAACAAGCTTCACTCCTCTCATTTTCTTAACCAAAAAGTATTTTACCTCTTCAGAGAGCGTGTCAAACTCATATGAGTTTACTATGGAATAGACTATTACACCCTCGCATTCAAGGCATGCTATTTTTGCGCCATAATCTATAAAGTCATTATCAATGCCATCCAGGACTAATATCTTCTTTTTCAGTCGATTAGTTATTTTCATTTTTTTAGATTTTAACTTTATTAATAAAAAAGTAAGGCGAGAAGAAAATGAGGGGTTTTATTAATTAATAACATTGTTTAATCAAACATTCCATTCGATATAAATACCACAATCGAAGCTTTTTTCATTAGACTGTACAACAATACTTCCCCATTCATGCTCCCATTGAATTCCATATGGGGGGGTTGTAATTTTAAGTTTAGGCTTTGAGGTTATTTCACTCTCAACCCAGGCTGTCAAGCGTTGCTGCTCATCCGATAAATTACTCAGACTAGCCCTTTTATCCCAATCCTCTAGCGTTTTATAAAAATTTCCATCCTTACTAGTAAGGAATAATGATGGAGTAAAAGAAAATGCTGAGGGCCTCAGTTCCAAAATGAAAACTTGATCTTTCCATTTAATATTATCGATAGCGAAATAAAAAGGACCTATTTTAGCCAATGGCGAGAAGAACTTGTAAAATGCGGAATTTTTAAAAGTATCAACATCTTTTAATTCGATTGGGTAGTTGTTAATTGCTACAAATCCAGTATGAACATCAAGTTTCATTTCTAACATATCTAAACAACCTTGTCTGGAAGTGACTACGTTATATTCCAAACTATATATATCCCATGATTAAACGACTTTGTCTCATATGAGACTGAAACCCGCCCCCACGCAAAGTTCCACCTAATGATGTCTGTTTCCATGGTATCAGGCGTGTCCAGGTTTAGTGATTCTTTCAGCCAATCAGACAAACTTTTTACTGATTCATTTAGTATGTGAATATTAGTTCGAGCATTCCAATCATTTAATGCTTTATAGTATTGACTGTTTTTATCAACAAGATGAAGCATAAAAGGAAAACCATAGCACACTGGGCGTATAGTAACTTGAAATTCTTTATCGGAAAACACTGCTGAGTCAACAAGGTAGTGATTTGGCATGGTTTTCTTAACGGCTTTGTGCTTTACTAATTCGCGGTATAAATCACACTTACAAAAGCCTTCTTCAGTATCAATTTCCAAAGGCAGATCATCAAGATTTAGTTCACCTGTAATCGGTTTAAATTTTAATTCAATCATTTTGTCCTGGTTTACTTTTTATTGTCTGACAAGATCTTAATAATATAATCGACTCAACATGAGAACATCCATATGAGGAGCATTTTCCGCGTACAAATTATATTTATTATAACCATTTACAATGACACCCGCATAACAATAAAGTCTTATTGCCAGTGGTGCAATAAGTCAATCCACATTTCTTTTTCCTCAGCGTTAATTTTTATGCCATCTCTACTTTGTTTTACATACTGCATGTACGTTTCATAAATTGCTCTTATTATCACCGTTTTTTCAGTGCGAGATCCTTCAATCAAAGTCATTAGTTTTTCTAAATAAATTGATGAATCCACTCTTTCGTTGAAAAAAAACCTGAGATAATCGAGTACTTCATTATATGAATCGTAATTCATGATAGGCATCCCTGATTTCATACACTGGTTTGTTTGGCACATCCAATTCTGGAGATACTCGGATATCTGCGTCTCGCTTTCCAGCAGTAGCTTACGCAGGCTCCGTTCGCCCCTTCCCAGCGCTTCTGCCCTTCGATATCCATTATCCGCTCTGGCGTGCCGTTGGGCTGGCAGTGGAACCAGAAGATCTCTGGGGCATTAACGTCGTCAGCATGTGCCAACGGGTCATCACTGTCTGGTCGCAGTATACTTAGGTCATCGGCACGTCCCCGTGCACCTCCTGCAGCAGGCGGTTATGGGTAATTTTCTCAATCGCCCTTCGAACGGATTATCATCAGCGGCGAACAGGTTTTGAATAAAGTTAAAAGAAGGAAATCAGCATAATGCGTGATATATAAAATAAAATCTGTAATTAATATATTTCTAATGTCCCTCATAGGGGAGGGTAAGGATTGGGACGAGTCAAGAGTCATTTACCCTTCCCCATGCATCAACCTACTCACCTCCCATAAAAAAACAAACATAATAAACAACCTGAAAAAATCAATTCCCCGTATAACTATTAGTTAGCAAAAATAAAAGTAAATATCACGTATCAAATCTCCATCCGCTTCATCAACGGTTCTTGTTTTGACTTTATTAAAGTCAGCTAAAATACCTTTCACTGGCACATCAGGCTTTGATATGTCATCATAAAATGCTTCCTGTTGACTTTCCCGAACATATTTTTTTATTAAAAAAACAAGATTCTTTCGTAACTTTTCCACTGTCATTCATTTTACTCCTGAATTTTAATAACACATTCGAAAAAAACAGATTACCTCCTGACACCGATGGTAATAGCATAACCTTAGCAAAATAATACGGGATATTAAGTAAAAACCCATCCAGCCATTTTTATTTAATATTTTACTGCCATATATTGAACAACTGTTTCCATATCTCCTGTTCCTCATGAGTAGGGACTCTATAATCTTGAGTCTTTCGCCTATATTCCATAAAACATGAGTCTATAGCTCGAATAGCCACCATTTTTTCTTTTCGACAATCATCTAAAATAGATTGCATATCCTGCAAACAATTAGAATCAAGAATATATTTTTGAAAAAACAGCTCCAGGAAATCTAAAACTTCATTGTAAGATTGTAAATTTATCATGGTTCCTCTGGCAGAATATCAATCTTGTCGAAATTAATAACTCTATTTTCAGCATGCAGCTGTTGAACATTACCTTGGCTGTATTCAGGGTATGCCTTAGTAAACGGTTCAAGTGGCGCTCCTGGTCTATCGCCGAACATTCTCGGGGTTCGCACTTGCGGAACACCATTTTCATATAATTGAAGCGTATCAAACTCAGCTCTAAGACGTCCATCACTCCATGATTTATCCAAAGGATCAAGTGGATTCAATTTATCTGCTCCTTTGATCTGGAATGCATCTCTTACTGTGCGGCCGGAGTCTAATCTATCAAAACCAAAATAAGTGACTGGTGCGGATTTGGATTCAAATGTTTTAGGCACCCATGCATTAATAGTACCATCATCCTCAAGATACCTCATATAGCGATAGGCTGTAGAAGGCATTGTAGCGCTTGGCCCCGCTGGACCGACGTAGAAATCAGGTTTCGTTTTACCGCTACACTCACGGCTTAACCCCCACGGATCCACCCATCCCAGCGCATTCGGCGCATACTGGTAAAGATTTATCCCCCCCGCCAGCCCTATCGGGTCCTGCTGCGTAAACCGTCCGCA